>JBOHXL010000217.1:0-32168 GCA_050736975.1 Chthoniobacterales bacterium
ACTCCAACGTTGTCGCCGGCGCGCGCCTCATCGAGAAGCTTGCGGAACATTTCGATGTCGGTCGCGGTTGTCTTAGCGGTGTCTTTGATGCCGACGATTTCGACCTCCTCCATTTTCTTGAGGATGCCGCGCTCGACACGACCGGTCGCTACAGTGCCGCGGCCTTCGATATTGAACACGTCTTCCACCGGCATGAGGAACGGCTGATCGACCGGACGTTCCGGCACGGGGATGTAGTCATCGACCGCGGCGACGAGCGCCTTGATCTGAGCTTCCTGCTCGGGATCGCCGTTGAGCGCCTTGAGCGCGCTGCCTTTGACGATCGGAATGCTGTCGCCCGGAAATTCGTATTGGGTGAGAAGATCGCGCACTTCCATCTCGACGAGGTCGAGCAGCTCGGGATCGTCCACCATGTCGACCTTGTTCAGGAAAACAACGATCGACGGCACACCGACCTGACGCGCAAGCAGGATGTGCTCGCGGGTTTGCGGCATCGGACCGTCGGCGGCGCTGACGACGAGGATCGCGCCATCCAGTTGCGCAGCCCCGGTGATCATGTTCTTGACGTAGTCGGCGTGGCCCGGGCAATCGACATGGGCGTAGTGCCGCTTTTCGCTTTGATATTCAACGTGAGCGGTATTGATGGTAATGCCGCGCTCCTTTTCTTCCGGCGCGTTGTCGATCGAATCGTAGCCGCGCACTTCCGCCATGCCCTTTTTGGCGAGCACGGTGGTGATGGCGGCGGTGAGGGTGGTCTTGCCGTGGTCGACGTGTCCGATCGTACCGACATTGATGTGCGGCTTGTCCCGTTTGAATGCTTCTTTAGCCATCTGGAATTCTCCTTTGGGTTACTTAATCTTGGGTGCTGTCTTTTCGTCAGGTTAATTTTTCCGGTCGCCAGCCCGCTCTGGAGCCCACAACCGGGCTTGAACCGGTGACCTCGTCCTTACCAAGGACGTGCTCTACCAACTGAGCTATGTGGGCCGCTCATTATCGTTAGCCTCTCCCCGCCGGTGCGGGGCCAGACCGGTTGCTCGCCGTCGTTAGAAGCGAAAGTCCCAGAGCCGTCAAACTGCTTGAACGACCATGGGACTTTTCCTCGTTCTCCGAAAAAGCGTCGCCAAACTAACCGCGCGCTTCGCCCTGTCAAAACAATTTCTTCAACTGGAAGAATGCTTACTCCTCGTGCCCGCGCATCTTCGCTCGCGCCACCAAAACGATAATGATCAGGAGCACGACCAGCGCTCCCGCTCCGATCCCGATCCAGCCTTCGGTGCTGATGAGGGGCGGAACCGGAGTCGGTGCCGGAGTCGGCGGAGGCGTCGCGGGCTTGGGGGGCGGAGGAAGCTGTTGTTTCGCGTAAGCCAATCGGGCGAGCGTGTCCGGCTTGTTCGGCTTGAACGAGAGAGTCATCTTATAATCCGCGATCGCCTTCTCCCACTGGTCCATCAAGGAATAGGTATAGCCGCGCTCGTCGAACGCCACGAAATCAGCCGGATCAATCGCAATCGCCTTATTATAGTCTTCGAGGGCGGCGTCGTATTGGCGCAGGCTTTGCTTCGCGAAACCGCGTCGCTCATAGGCGCGACCGTCCTGCGGGTTGGCCGCAATCACCTTGTCAAAGTCGGCGATGGCCGCGTTCCAATCGCTCTTTCCGATATCAGCGAAGCCGCGAAAACGATACGCATGCACGTCGTCCGGCTTCAGTTCGATTTCCTTGCTCAAGTCAGCCCGAGCGGCATCGAATTGATTCATTTGATATTCGGTTTGTCCGCGTTCGAAATAGCCCCGGGAATCCTTGGGAGCGACTTCGATCGCCTTGGAAAAATCGGCGATCGCTTCCGGCAGCATATTCGTCGTACGGTAAACCGTGCCGCGATTGATGTAGAAGTGCGGATCTTTCGGATGGAATTCGATCGCTTTGGTATAGTCGGCGATCGCTTCGGGATATTTCTGGAGATTAAAATACATTGCCGCCCGGTTGTCGTAGAGGGCGGTCATCTTGGGATTGGCTTCAATCGCTTTGGTCAGCTCGACGATGGCCTGGTCCCATTGCTGCGCCTTCATGAACGCCTGGGCTGCCTTCACGTGTTTGTCGACGCCGGATTGTTCCTTTGCCTTGGCTGACCCGGTTCCCGCCAGCACCAGCCCGGCGATCGAGAGCGAGACCGTTACCAACTGTAATCGTTTTAAATAGTTCATGGAATTCCTTTTCAAGATCGCAATTGTGCGTCCAGATGACTGTAGCGCGCCCGTCAATAGGCCACCTCACCGCTTCGTCCAGATTCCTGCATCTACCGAAATCTCATGATCCGCCGCGAGAAAAAAGGCTACGCCGCGGTCCTCGCCACCATCCTCATCTGGTCGACGCCCTCGCTTTTCCAGTTTTATCTCAACCGCTTTTACGACCCGTTCGCGCAAAATTTTTACCGCTACTCCATCGCCTGCCTTGCCATTCTGCCCTTCGCCCTCCATCGCTTTCGCAAGAGCGGCCCGCGCCTCGACTGGAGCGTGTTTGGGATCTGTCTCCTCCCGGCTTTGCCTAACGTCGTCCATCAGATCACCCAGGTCGTCTCGCTACATTACATGGGGCCCGGCGTTTACGCCGTTTTCATCCGCTCCTCGGTCATCATGACGGCGCTCCTCGCCCTTATCTTTTTCCCGGAGGAACGCTGGATCATCCGCCAATGGCAGTTCCAAATCGGGACCGCCCTGGGATTGTTAGGCGCAGTTGGCGTTTATTGGTTTCAGCCGGGCTGGACGGCGGGGCACGTGTCGCTGGCTGGGCTCGCGATTGGCTTCACCGCCAGCCTCTGCTGGGCGCTCTATGGCGTCCTGGTAAAGAAACCGTCTGCCCGGTTCGGCAGTATTCGCAGTTTCGGCGTCGTCAGTTTTCTTACTTCCGTAATGCTTTTTCCGCTGACCTGGGCATTTGGAAGAATCGACACGCCCCTGCTGGTCGGCGCGCATGTCAACTGGATCATGATCGCCTCCGCGCTCCTCTGCATTACCCTGGCGCACGTTCTCTATTACGTCGCGATCCGCGAGATCGGGGTCGCGCTCTCGCAAACGCTTCAATTGCTCAGCCCACTCGGTGCGCTCGCGCTCTCCGCCTGGATTTTTCACGAGCGTCTCTCGACCTTACAGTTCTGGTGCGCCGGGGTGCTGCTCTTTGGCGCATTCCTCGCTACCCAGGTGAAACCGCAGGTCGCAGTTGAGACCGCAGAAAATATTTGAAGCGGTGCCGTGGGAAACTCACGGGAACCCGCCTTGCCTTCTACATTCGCGCTTTCAACTCCTGCGCCTTGCGCACCAGGGTAAGGAAACCGGCGCGATAACCATTTTCATCCGTGCCTTTTCCTTCCTGCGCCCACTCCGCCACCGCACCGAGCGTGCCGTTCCCTTTAAATTCGGAGTCGCGCAGGATCATTCCGAATTCCGCCACGGCCGCGGCAAACTTGAAGTCCGGCGCGGCGCTCGCGAAGGGCGCGCCGTTATCGACAAACGGCCGCTCGAGCAACTTGCTCGTCTCGCCGTCCGGCTCCTTGTAACGCAACTTCACCGTTAGCAATTCCGGCGAAGCGGCCTTGCCTGACGACGTCGCGACCGCCAGCGGATTCGATTGATACTTGAGCGGATCGACCGGCGGAATGCTCGCCGCTGGATTTGTTGCCGTGCCAGTTGGCACGACTTCATAGAGCGCGGTTACGGTGTGGCCGGCGCCGATTTCGCCCGCGTCGATCTTGTCGTTGTTAAAATCCTCCTTGCGCAGAAGGCGCTTCTCGTAGCCGATGAGCCGATACGACGCGACCCGCGCCGGGTTGAATTCGACCTGGATCTTTACGTCTTTCGCGATCGTGACCAGAGTACCGTTGATTTCCCTAACGAGCACCTTTTTCGCTTCCTCGAGCGAGTCGAGATAGGCATAGTTGCCGTTTCCCTTGTCGGCCAGTTTCTGCATCGTCGAATCATTCAGGTTGTCGTCGCCCACGCCGAGAACGCTGAGAAAGATGCCGCTCTTCGCCTTTTCCTGGATCAGCCTGACGAGATCGCCTTCGCTCGTCGTCCCGACATTGAAGTCGCCGTCGGTCGCGAGGATGACGCGGTTGACGCCGCCTTTGATGAAATGTTCGGTTGCGGTCCGGTAGGCGAGCTCGATCCCCTCCGCGCCGTTGGTCGAGCCGCCGGCCTGCAGGTTTTCGAGCGCGTTAAGGATCTGTTCCTTGTGATCGCCGGTCGTCGAAGGCAGCGCCAACCCGCTCGCGCCGGCGTAGACCACGATCGCGACCCGATCATTTTCACCGAGCTTATCAACCAACAGGCGCATCGCCTGTTTGACGAGGGGCAGCCGGTTGGCCGGCTCCATCGAGCCAGAAACGTCGAGTAGAAAGACAAGATTGCTCGGGGGGCGTTTTTCGTTAGGCATTTCCTTTCCTTTCAATCCGATCCGGACCAGCCGGTGGGTCGGCGCCCAGGGGCAGGAGGCGGCGTCGAGGTTAACCGAGAACGGCGTGTTATCGTTCGGTTGCGGATAATCGTAGTTGAAGTAGTTGATCAATTCCTCAATGCGCACCGCGTCTTTCGGTGGCAGCGAGCCGCCCTCGAGGAAACGCCGGATGTTGGAATACGAGGCGGTATCGACGTCGATCGAGAAGGTGGAGAGCGGATTATCGAGCGCGGCGAGGAAAGGGTTCTCCTCGATCCTGCCGTAACGCGCGGTATTGAATGGCTGCTGCGGCGCTTCGCCTCGGAGGTTGTCGAGCGCGGCCGAACCGGCCGCCTCCGGCGGCGCCGCCAGTCGCGCGTGCGCCGCGAACGCCTGGGTCGCAAACGGCGCAGCCGCGGTCTCGCCAGGTCGCTTCCCGGAGGAAATCGGCGGCGGGACAGGCGGTTCTTCCTCCGCGGGAGCGCCCATCACGATCCCTTCCACCGGAGTTTGCAAAGTATGGTTCGACGCCACGATTGGCCCGCTCGTGAAACTCGACGAATTCTGCTGCGCCAGTTCCGCCCGTTTCACGGTCCCGATCGCAATCGCACCGATCACGGCTAGAATCGCAAGCGCGGCCGCCAGAGCCAGCCGCCGCGAGATACTCCACGGTTCGTCCTTTGGCGCGAGCGGCACGATGTTCGCGTGCGGTATCGGATGCATTTCGCGCTCGGCGTCATATTCCGCGCGCAAGTTGCCGAAAAGAACGCGCAGTTCGCGAACGAACTCCTGCGCCTCCGGCGAAGTGGCAACCGCCGTTTCCATTTGTTCCTTCTCCGCGCCCGCAAGTTCGTCGAGCGCGTAGGCAGTCAGTTTCGGATCATCGAGGTTCATATTCATGAGGCAAGGCGTGGTTTAAAGGAAATGAAATCGCGCGCCGCCTCGGCATGGCGGGCGCGCAGGGTTTTGAGCGCGGTGTGAATGAGCACACCGACATGGCTGACCGAGAGCCGGGTGATCTCGCTGATCTCCTGGTAGCTAAGGTCGTTTTGAAATTTGAGTTGCAGCACTTCCTGTTGCCGCGGCGGCAGGGTAGCCACGATGCGAAGGAGAAAGCCGCTCGCTTCCTCACGTTCGATCCGTTCGTTAGGCGCGGCCTCTTCACCGGCCTGTTTTTCGAGAATCTCCTCGTCGAGATAAGTCATGCGCTTTTCCTTTCGGCAAATGTTCAGGGCGCGATTGCGACAAACCGTGAAGAGCCATTTCGCGGGCGCGGCATCGGTTTGCCGTCGCTTGCTTCGCTCCAGCTCGACAAACGCTTCCTGCACGACATCCCGAGCCCGGTCGCGATCGCCCAGGATGCGCGCGGCGTATTGCAGGAGGGGCAACTCGAAGCGGCGGATCAGCGCCGTCAGATCGTTGTTGTCGGCTGGAACCGTTTCGGCGGCACGCGTCATCACTAGTCTTAACGCGCCAGTCGCTGCATTATTAGCGAAATCTTCGGTTCTCCCGCCTGCAAATTAGGACACTTACCCCTTACTGCAAGGGCTTGACCCGGCTCTGGCAGCTTGACAAACTGAGACAATGAAAAGAGACCTTCTGATTTTGTTGGGTTTCTTTGCCACCCTGAACCTGTCTACCACTCAGCTCAGTCGCGCTGATGATGGTGGCGCGCTCGTTTATCCCCCGGCCGATCATACGGCTACCTTGCTCGCGGATGGTCGGGTTTTGCTCGTCGGAGGCCTCGCCCTTCAAAGTGGGGGGATCGTCGCCACGCCCAATTGCGAAGTCTACAACCCGTCTACGAATACATGGACAGCGACCGGTAGTCTCAAGCAGGCGCGCCACCTTGCTGGGACCGTTCTGCTACCGGATGGGCGCGTCCTCACCATGGGAGGGGATCCGACCGGTGGGTTCCCGCTCAGTTCAGCGGAAATCTATTTCCCTGCCACAGGGGTTTGGAGCGTTACGACAAGCATGCACAAGGGGCGGGCGGACCTCTATGGCCTCTATCCAATCCTGCTGCCTAACGGCGAGGTCCTCATCCCGGGCGGAAGCAGTGACGCGCAGACGTGTGAACTTTATGATCCCGCAACCGCGACCTGGACTTTCACTGGCAGCCTGCTCCATAAGCGTTTTGGACTTCATGCGACCCTCTTGACGAGTGGCAAAGTGCTTGTCGCCGGAGGCCAGGCCGGGTCCAAGGGCTTTGTCGCTCAATGCGAGCTATACGATCCCGCGACCGGAACCTGGAGCGACACAGGAGCGCTGAGTGTCGCCCGCGCCGATAACGTCCAGGTTCTACTCGCAAGTGGAGGCGTGCTGGTCGCAGGCGGGTACTTCGGCCGCCCCTCCGACCTCACCGTCACCAGCAGCACGGAAATCTATGATCCCGGAACCGGACTCTGGCAGACAGCCGGCGCGATGTTGACACCACGCGTCGATTTTACCGCGAACTTGTTGAACGATGGAAAGGTCTTCGCCGCCGGTGGAGCGAATCAGCCAACTGAGGTAGGTCTCGATAGCATCGAAGAGTTCAATCCCTCGGCCGGCCGCTGGCGTCAGCTTCGCGCGATGCTCGCGCCAGCGCGTTACAAGCACACCACGACCACCTTGCTCGATGGCAGTCTCATCCTCGCCGGTGGCTACGTGAGCGGTTTCGGAGACTTTGCGCCGGACGGCGAACTTTTCGTCAGGCCGCGCTAAGTGCAAGGTCGCGGATGAAGTGAGACTGGCGGCGATCCGCCTGAGGAGGGTACGTGTTCAGCGTTGCCCGGCACCACGGATCGAGACCAGGCCCTGTTTCAGACTCCCCTGGGTCTGGCCAATCAGGTTCAAGGTCGCGCCGTTGATTGTGACTACGTTGGCAATCACCAGACTACGAAGGCGGCGACGGCAATGAACTTACGCGGACCGTAGTTGCCATAGCCATTTGCAGCGGCCCGCCAACCAAGGCTACTCCTCCTTTTCCGCTGTTCTCTCGTTTTTGCTTGACGGCGGTGAGCAAACCAGATTGAGATGGCCACTGAAGAGGCTTGGATCTGGCCGAAGGCTGTGTCCCAGGGAGCTTCCCCCTCTTTCAGACCTCATAACGCGCGATCGTGACTGTGAACGGAAACAATCTGCAAGCCAGCTACGAAGGTGGCGACGGCAACGATCTTACGCTGACGGTACTGCCGTAACACAGGTTTCTAGCCTGTTCCTTCGCG
This sequence comes from Chthoniobacterales bacterium, assembly GCA_050736975.1. Classification (GTDB taxonomy): domain Bacteria; phylum Verrucomicrobiota; class Verrucomicrobiia; order Chthoniobacterales; family UBA10450; genus Palsa-1392. The sequence goes on from JBOHXL010000217.1 coordinate 7,636, forward strand.
CGGGCTTCTAGCCTGCTGACTCGAAACAGCGGGCAGGATGCCCGCTCGATCTGACAGCCAGGATGGCTGCGTTACGCTCGGCGGCGATGGCCACGATCTTACCCTGACGGTAGTGCCATAGTTGGATCAACGCTGCCTTGCATTTCACCGCAGAGGTCGCCGACACCGCAGAGGAGAAAGGAATCCGCCGCCCTCCGCTTATCCAAACTCTGCGTCTCTGCGGTTAATCCGAAGCCCCGCTCGGATAAGAGAAGTCCGCCCAAACCTACCACTTCTGGGCGGTGTCAAAGGACGCTTTAACCGTGCGCGTCTGTAGCGGCGGTCTGGGACCGTCGTCTCCGGCCCGTCACGAAAAAGATAATAAAAAACAAGCTTGACGAAAGGCGCCATTCCCTGTTCTCCTCGGGGTCGCAACCCACTATACCCTATATCTCATGAAACGCGACTCTCTTTCGCAGCGCAGCGCGCCGCAGAATCTCCCGTTTTTCCCCGCGGACAAACCAACCCAAACCTCCTAATATCATGAAGCCTACAGGCCCATCAAGCCCTCTTAACTCCAAAATCCAATACCTATGAAAAGCAAACTCCTCATTATCCTAAGTCTCGCCCTCGCCATCCAGACCTACGCCGGCAGCGCGACCTGGAATCTCAATCCAACCAGTAACGACTGGAATACCGCCGCCAACTGGACGCCGGCCACGGTCCCTAATTCTTCTTCCGACGTTGCGACCTTCGGAGTCTCGAATACGACCAGCATTGCGGTGACGCGGTTCGATTACACCTCCGCGAACATCGTGTTCAACCCGGGAGCAAGTGCGTTTACGATCACGGCGCCTGGTGATAGCGGCCTGGATTTTGGGAGCACGGGCATCACGAACAACTCTGGGATCACGCAAAACTTTGCCGCCGGCCCGGGAGGAGACGACACCAGCGAGTTAACCTTCCAGGGCAACGCCACCGCAGGTAGTGGGACCGTATTCACCGCCTATGGAGGCACAAGCAGCGTCACCACTAACGCCATTTCTTTTTCTGGGGGCGACGCGGGTACTGCCACTTTCCATGCAACTGGTGGTGTGAGCGGTGGCGAGGGCGGACTGGTGGCGCTCTCGGACGGGACGCTCGGGGCTGGGACGGCGGACAGTGGCACCTTTATCATCGATGGCGCGGCTGGAAACAACTTCCACGCCGGAGCCTTCGCGAGAATCGATTCCTCCGTCACGCCACCTACCACGGCCGGCAACGCCACCTTCACGATCAACGGGGCGCCCAATGCCGGCGGCAGTGGCGGTACGCTCGAGTTCGGCACTTTCACTAACTCCCATCCTACTGCTGGGAATGCCACCCTTATCGCCAACGGTGGAACGGGCGGCGGCCCAGGGGGGGCTATCATGTTTAATGATAGTTCCACTGGCGGGACGGCCCGAACGGAGCTATTCGGCAATGGCCATCTGGACATTAGGTATATCCAGGCGACGAGCCTCGCTATCGGGTCAATCGAAGGAACCGGCTCGGTCATTTTAGGGGCCAAGAACTTGAGCGTAGGGGGAAACAATCTCAGCACCGTTTTCTCTGGAACGATCTCTGGCGCGAGTGGGTCGATCACGAAGGTCGGCATGGGAAAGCTTACTTTTACTAACGCAAACAGCTACGTCGGTGGCACGATTGTCACCGCCGGAACTCTTTTCGTCAGCAATAGCACCGGGTCCGCTACTGGCACCGGCCCCGTCCAGGTCACTGCGGGAACCTTGGGCGGAGGCGGCACGGTTGCGGGCGCGGTCAACCTAGGTACCGGAAGCGGCATGGGCGCGTTCCTCGCCCCGGCAGCTGGAACCAAGGTGCAAGCCACGCTTACCATCCAGAGCGGCCTTACCTTCAATACCGACTCGACCTACACCTACACCTTCAAGGCAAAGGGCAACAAAGCGAAGACCGACAAGGTGGTGGCCAACGGGGTGACGATTAACAACGGCGCGACTTTCAACTTTAGCGGAACCGCCCAAGGAACTCTAGCCCAAGGCCTCGTTTTGGCCGCGATCAGCAACACCGCGGCGACCCCGATCGCTGGCAGCTTCGCCAATCCGGCCGACGGCGCGATCCTGACGGTCGGCGCGAATCACTTCCAAGCCAGCTACGAAGGCGGCGACGGCAATGATCTCACGCTGACGGTCGTGCCGTAGCTGTTCGTATCGTTTGAAATCTTAAGGAAAGTCCGTTGCGGCGAGGCGTCGCAACTACCACCCGGGGGCGCTCCCCAGAGGCCGCGTCGCCTAACGACCGGCGCGCGGGAGAATGAATGTCCGGCGAGCGACCGGCGACCGCAGCAGGTCCGGTTCATACCAGCTCCGCAGACATTCCTTCTCCAGCAAATCGGGATTACGCTCCGCGAAATCGTCCCAACCGGCGTATTGGCCGCGCAACCGCCGTTCGGCAATGAGAGCGAGAAAAGCCGCCGTGATCGTTTCGTGGTAAACCTCCGGCTTGCCCGTCTTTACCGCCAGGGAACGCAGGCCGCTCGCAAGGTGGAGCAGCGCCTCCGGAAAACGATGGCGTTCGAGCAACTCGTAGCTCACCTCGACATGCGAGCGATGCGGGAAGTTTCGCGGATCGACCCGGCCCGCTTCGAAATCGGCCAGCAGGCCACTCGGTTCATTCGCCGGCATGTTCCTCCTCGACCAGCCGATGGCTGTCGCGCGCCTTGAGGTCGAGGCCGTAAATCGTCCGCAGCTTTTTGATATGGCCGAGCGTTTTGGGACTGAAGGCGGATTTCCCTTCCAAGGCGTGAAGGGTGACACCTTCGAGCAGATCGCCGAGCGACAAATCGAGATATTCGGCCAGCGCCTTGAGCACCTTGACGAGCGTTTTTTCCATGCGCGCGCCAACCTGGACGCGCTGCACTCTTTTCGGGACAGGTTGCTGTCTCATTGTGATAATGTTACCAATATCACAATGTAGCGCAAGCCTCCAGCCTGCTTTTCGCCCGGCCGCACGCGCCCGGCGGACTACGAGCGCTTCACGATCCGCCCCCAGACGAGGAGGATCAGTGCAAGAGCGGCAAAGATCGCCGTCACCACAAGAAAACTGCGGCTCTCGGGAATGTGGAAATAGGTTTTGTCGTGACGGACTCCCTCGGCCCAGCCGAGCATGAAGCTGAGGAGCGCTCCACAAAAAAACATGATGCTAAAGGCGAGCATCGATTCGCCACGGGTCCGGCGCGCAGTGGGATCAGAAGAAGTCATAAGAGCAATCTTTGATTGGTAAACGGCGTCTGCCCCCGCGGTCAAACGATTTCAGGCATTCTAGTTTGTTGGTGGCACGGACTCGAGCCCGCGACGTTTCAAGAGGGGCTCGATCCAGGGGTCGCGGCCAGTAAAGTCGTGAAAAAGTTTCATCGCGTCCCGGCTGCCGCCACGGGAGAGCAGGGTGTCGCGGAAACGATCGCCATTCTCACGCTTCAAACCGCCGTGTTCCTTGATCCACTCGACGCTGTCGGCATCGAGTTCCTCGGCCCAAATGTAACTGTAATAGCCGGCCGAGTAGCCACCGGCGAAGGCATGCGAGAAATAGGTGGTGCGATAGCGCGGCGGCACGGGCGCGAAGTCGACGCCGGCTTTCTTGAGCGCCGTGGCCTCAAACGCCAAGACGTCGTCAGGCACTTCCGACGGCTTGACTTGGTAACAAGCCTGATCGAGGAGCGCGGCCGCCAGATATTCGGTCGTCTTGAAGCCCTGGTTGAACCGTTCCTCGGCGGCCAGGACCTTGTCGAGCAGCTCCTTTGGCATTGGCTGGCCCGTCTTGTAATGCCTGGCGTAATGCTGCAGCACCTGCGGCCAGGTCGCCCACATCTCGTTGACCTGTGATGGATACTCGACGAAGTCCCGCGGCACGCTCGTCCCGCTGAAGCGCGGGTAATTCACATTGGAAAACATTCCGTGGAGCGCGTGGCCGAACTCATGAAACATCGTGCGCACTTCATCGTAGGTGAGGAGGGTGGGCTGGCCAGCTTCCGGTTTTGGAATGTTAAGATGATTCGCGACCACCGCTTTCCTGCCTAACAACTGGCTCTGCCGGACGTACTCGTTCATCCAGGCGCCGCCGCGTTTCGAGGGCCGCGCATAATAATCAGCGAGAAAAATCGCGAGCGGTTTGCCGTCCTTGTCGAAGACCTCGAAGACGCGCACATCGGGTTGATAAACCGGCAGGTCGTGACGTTCCTTGAAGGTAATACCATAGAGCTGGGTCGCGGCGTAAAAGACGCCATCGAGCAGGACATGGTTGAGCTCGAAATATGGTTTGATCTCCGCTTCGTCAAAGGCATAGCGCGCCTGGTGGACTTTCTCGGAATAAAAAGCCCAATCCCAGGAAGCGAGCGGAAAGCCCCCCTGCTCCTGGTCGATGAGTTTCTGCATCTCGGCCGCTTCCTTGCGCGCGTTGGCGAGCGCGGGCGGCGCCAGCTGCGCGAGGAGTTTGTTGACCGTCTCGACATTCTTCGCCGTCTGGTCCTCCAATTGGTAGGCGGCATGACTGGCGTAGCCGAGGAGCGCGGCGCGCTCGGCGCGCAATCGCACCAGCCTGAGCACAACGCCCCGGTTATCCCAGGCGCCCCCATGGCTGTTGCGGCCGAGCGACACTTTCATGATCCGCTCGCGCAGGGCGCGGTTTTTCAGGCTCGTCAAGGCCGGCTGCTGGGTCGTGTTCTGGAGCGGGAGAACAAACTGGCCTTCTTTCTTTTCCTCTTTCGCCGCCGCTGCGGCCGCAGTGATTTCGTTAGGCGAAAGCCTCTCCAGGTCCTCCTTCTTCTCGACTACAATTGACTCGGCATTCTTCTCCTTGAGCACGTTTTGCGAAAAGGTCGTCTGCAGTTCCGCGATCTCCGCGTTCATCTTCTTGAGCCTGGTCTTGTCGGCCTCGGAGAGCTTCGCACCCGCGCGTACGAAATCCTTCTCGTAGCGCTCGACCAGCCACTTCGATTCTTCGTCCAGTCCGAGTTTGTCGCGTTTGTTGTAAAGCGCTTCTACGCGTTTGAAGAGCGGTCCGTTAAGGTAGATCGCGTCCCGGTGCGCCGAGAGTTTCGGCGCCAGCTCACTCTCGATTTTTTGCAGCTGCGGGTTGGTATTGGCGCTTGCCAGGTTTGAAAAGATGCGATCGACCCGGCCAAGCAGTTGGCCGCTTCTCTCGAGCGCCACGATCGTGTTTTCGAAGGTCGGAGGTTCGGGATTCGAGGCGATGGGCGCGATCTCTTTCATCTGCTCCGCCATGCCCTGCTCGTAGGCGGGCGCGAAGTCCTGGTCCCGGATCTTGTCGAAGGCCGGGTAGTGAAAGTCTAACGTGCTCTCCTCAAGCAACGGATTTTCGGTCATAGGCGCGGCTCCCGGAGAAGGCGAGGGAGACTCTTCCGCGGATGGCGCGGCAATGACAAGAAGCGGCAGGCAGAAAATAGCAAGAAACTGGGGGCCGCGACGGAGAGGGGGAATGAAAGTTGATCCATGTGTCGTTAGGCAACCAAGCTTGCGGGGGAGATCAGCTCGACTATTTACATCGGGTTTCAGATCGAGAAAGCTCTTTCCAAGATTATGAAATCAGTCCAACCCGTCGTTATCGCCTCGGCCAATGGGAACCGCTTCCGCAACGGCGGTGACATGACTTGCGTGGAGAAGGCCTTCTCCCAAATGATGGGCGGGGCCGATGTGCTCGACGCCCTTATCGCCGGAGTCAACATTGTCGAACTCGATCCACTCGAGACGAGCGTCGGTTACGGCGGATTGCCCAATGCCGACGGAGTGGTGCAGCTCGACGCCTCCTGCATGCATGGCCCGACGAAACGCGCCGGCGCGGTCGCGGGATTGGAGGGCGTGCTCACGCCGTCGCTCGTCGCCAAAGCGGTCATGGAAGGGACCGACCATCATCTTTTGGTCGGGGCCGATGCACAGGCTTTCGCGCGCAGCCACGGTTTCGAAATCGAAGCCGACCTCAACTCCGCGGAATCGAGAAAATTGTGGAACGAATGGAAGCGGCGAGTCGCGCTGGCCGGGCCGGCTGATCGACAGGAATGGGTGCAAATCAGCAACCGCGTCATGGCGGAGATGTTCGCGGAAGGATTGATCGACCCGATCCACGTCTATGGGACGATCAATTGCGATGGAGTGAACGCAAAAGGCGAGATTTGCGGCGTGACCACCACCAGCGGCCTGGCTTGGAAAGTGCCGGGACGAGTCGGCGACTCGCCCGTCCTCGGTGCCGGTCTCTATGTGGATGGCTCGGTCGGCGCCGCCGGTTCGACCGGCCGCGGCGAGGCCAACCTCTACAACCTCTCTTCGTTCCTGATTGTGGAAAACATGCGCCGCGGCCTGCATCCAAAGGACGCCGGCCTGGAAGCCTGCCGGCGCATCCAGCAAAACACGGTGGAGCAGCGGCTGCTTAACAGTCGCGGTCTGCCGAATTTCAACATCAACTTTTACGCGCTTAATGCGCGCGGAGAATTTGCCGGCGTCTCCATGTATCCCGGGGCCAGCTATGCCGTCTGCACGGAGAACGGAGCGGAGACGTTGCCGAGCGAGCCGCTCCTCGACGGAAAATCTGGCGACTAACGCCGTGCGATTTTTTCCCGTTAGGCACTCGCTCCCGCGCCCCTCGCAGTCATCGACGGCACCGGACCAGCTCGCCCGGGCAGGCTTGCTCGGAGGGGACTCGCTTTAGACCCAGAGAGTGCGGTCGAAGGTGCGATACTGGATCGCTTCGCTCACGTGGTCGGGGGCGATGGCGTCCGCACGATCGAGATCGGCGATGGTGCGCGCGACTTTCAGGATGCGATCGTAGGCGCGTGCGCTCAGGTTTAGCTCGGTCATCGCGATTCGGATCAATTCCTGGGAATCACTCGTTAGGCGACAGTGTTGTTTGATGGCGCGGGAGGACATGCGGGCGTTGCAGGTTGTTTTCTTGTCGGAGTGAAAACGCGCCTGTTGCCGTTCCCGAGCCTGGCCGACGCGCGCGCGGATCGGGGCGGAGCGTTCTTCCGCGCGCTCGCTCGAGATGTCGCGGTATTCGACCGAGGGCACTTCGATGTGCAGATCAATCCGATCGAGGAGCGGACCGGAAATGCGTTGTCGATAACGCTGCACCTGCACCGGGCTGCAACGGCACTCGCGCTTCAGATCGCCGAAGTAACCACACGGGCAGGGGTTCATCGCCGCCACCAGCATGAACTCTGAGGGGAATGTGATCGTGCCCGCCGCGCGCGAAACCGTAACGCGGCCGTCCTCGAGCGGCTGGCGCAAAACCTCGAGGGTCGAGCGTTTGAACTCCGGCAGTTCGTCGAGGAAGAGGACGCCGTTGTGCGCGATGCTCACTTCGCCGGGCGCGGGAATAGCCGAGCCGCCTAACAATCCTACGTCCGAGATGGTGTGATGCGGCGAGCGAAAGGGCCGGATGGCGACGAAGGAGCGCTCTCCACCGAGCAATCCCGCGATACTGTGGATCTTGGTCGTCTCGATCGCTTCCTCCAAAGTCATCGGGGGGATAATGGTGGCGATGCGCTTCGAGAGCATCGATTTGCCCGAACCGGGCGGCCCGATCATGAGGATGTTGTGCCCGCCAGCGACCGCGACTTCGATCGCGCGTTTCACGTGGCCCTGGCCTTTGACGTCGGTGAAATCGACCTCGTAATCCTGATGGGTGGCGAAGAATTCACTCATGTCGCCACGCTCCGGTTGCAGTTGCTTTTCGCCGGTCACGAACTGAAAAGTCTCACGCAAATTGCGCGCGCCATAGATCTCGATCCCCTCGACCATCGCGGCTTCACGCGCATTCGGCTCGGGCACGACCAGCGCGCGTTTGCCGCGCCGCCGCGCCTCGAGCGCGACCGGCAGCACGCCTTTGACCGCGCGGACCGCACCGTTGAGCGCTAGCTCGCCGACGAAACAAAAATCGGCGAAAAGATCCTGCTCGATTTCCTGCGCCGTCGCGATCATGCCGAGCGCGATCGGGAGGTCGAAGCTTGGGCCTTCTTTCTTAATGTCTGCCGGGGCGAGGTTGATCGTGGTCCGCCCGCGCGGCCAATAATAGCCGCTGTTGCTGATCGCAGTGGTGACGCGATCCTGGCTTTCTTTGACGGCGGCGTCGGGCAGGCCAACGATCACGATTTTGGGGTTGCCGCCGGCGGCGTTGACCTCAATTTCGACCTCATAAGCGTCGACGCCGTAAACGGCGGCGGAGTAAATTCTGGAGAGCACTTGTCCGAGGTTGTCAGAACAAGCAGGCGAAGTTCAAGCTGTCGCGCGAAAAATCTGTCTGGCCGGCAAGCAGCCTGATCAGTGTTTTGGGGAAGAGAGGCTGTCTTCGCGTGGCCGGAAACCTGCTTTTTGAGGCGGGGAAGGTAAAAAGGGCGGCGCTGATTGCGTTGAATCCAAACTTGATGAAATCCACCATCGCCGCGGCTGAGATTACTCGCGCCCGGGAGCCGAACCCGGCGAAGCGCCGTCCCGGCAAGTCGCGCAAAAAGGCGACCCCGGACCTCCCCGAGGATGGCTACCGCACACTCTTTGACGCGAACCCGACGCCAATGTGGGTCTATGACGCGGCGACCTTGCGTTTCCTCGAAGTCAACGAAGCGGCCATCGCGCAATACGGCTATTCGCGTGAAGAATTCCTCGCCCGGACTGCACGCGACATTCGAGCCGGCGATGACCTCGAAAAATTTCAGGGGTTGCTCTTGCAGGCTGATGGAGTCGGTTTTCGCGGCCGCTGGCGGCATCGACGCAAGGACGGCTCGATCATTTTCGTCTCCGTGTATTCCAGCCCGCTCAATTTTGCCGGGCGCGCGGCGCGCATGGTGGTGGCGACCGACGTGACCGAGGAGCAGATGGCGGAGGAAAAAATCCACCAGAGCGAAGCCAACCTCGCTCTTGCGCAACGGGTCGCACGGATGGGCAGCTGGGAAGTTGACCTGACGAGTCGCGAAGATCGGGCCCATCGTCCGCCGCGCTGGTCGAATGAAACCTTCCGCATCTTCGGTCTGGACCCGGCGACGACAAAGGTGACCCACGACAGTTTCCTCCGCCTCCTCCATCCGGAAGAGCGGCAGGCGGCGCGCGAAAGCTTTATCGCGCAAGTGCGCACCGGCGCGCCTTTCAAGGTCGATCACCGAATCATTCGGCCGGATGGGTCGGAGCGCATCGTCCATGTGCAGTCGGATGCGGTGCGAGATGCTACCGGCCGCCTCGTGAAATTGGCCGGTACCGTGCAGGATTTGACGGAACAGCGCTGTGCCGAGCAGTTGCTCCATCAACAGGCCCGGCTCATCAACCTGACCTCCGAAGCCATCCTGGTGTGCAATCTCGACGGTACTATCCGGATGTGGAATCAGGGGGCGGAGCGGCTCTATGGCTGGATTGCCGAAGAGATTTGCGGACGCCCGGCGCGGGAGATCCTTTACGAAGAACCGGCACCTTACGATGAAGCGACCGAGCTCCTGTTACGCAACGGCGAGTGGCGCGGCGAACTGACGCACCTCTGCAAAGATGGGCGCAAGATCATCGTCAGTGCGCGCTGGACTTTGGTGCACGACGAGCGCGATGAGCCGGAATCGATCCTCATCATTCACACCGACGTGACCGAGCAGAAGAAACTCGAGGCGCAGTTTCTTCGTTCACAGCGCCTCGAAAGCATCGGGACGCTGGCAGCCGGTGTGGCGCACGACTTGAACAACATTCTCGCGCCCATTCTGCTCGTCTCCCCTCTGTTGCGCACCGATCTCCCGGACGATGAGAAGGAAACTTTTCTCGCCCTCGTGCAGGCGAGCGCCGAACGCGGCGCCAATCTGGTCAAACAAATGCTCACGTTTGCCCGGGGCGCGGACGGCGAACGCGTCCTCGTGCAGCCTTCGCATCTGATTGAGGAAGTGGCGAAGATTGCCGGCCAGACTTTCCCCAGGTCGATCACTGTGCGGACGAAATACCCGGAGGATCTCCGGATGATCGAAGGCGATCCGACGCAGTTGCAACAGGTCCTGCTCAACCTCTGCGTCAACGCGCGCGATGCCATGCCGGAAGGCGGTTCGCTTCGCCTAACGAGTGAAAATTTCAATGTCGATGAGCACTACGCCAGCATGACGGCCGGCGCGCGGCCCGGGCCGCATGTCGTCATGCAGGTAACCGATAACGGGAGTGGTATTCCGCGGCATGTGATCGACAAGATTTTCGATCCTTTCTTTACCACCAAGGAAGTCGGGCACGGGACCGGCCTTGGTCTTTCCACCGTCATCGGGATTGTTAAGAGCTACGGCGGATTTGTGAATGTTTACAGCGAACCGGGCCACACCAGCTTTAAGGTTTTCCTTCCGGCGAGCAACGCCACCAGTGCCGTTCCCGAACCAGTAGAGTCGAATTCCGCCCCGAGCGGACACGGTCAAAAGATTCTGGTGGTCGACGACGAGCCCTGCATTCGCACCGCCGCGCAAAGTCTGCTCGAACGCTGGGGTTACGAGCCGCTTCTGGCCGAGGATGGGGTGTCGGCTCTCGCCCTCTACGCCCAGCAACCGACCCAGATCGATTTGGTCCTGACCGACCTCGTCATGCCGCTGATGGATGGATTGATGCTGACCCGCGCCTTGCGCAAGTTGAATCCCGAACAGAAAATCGTTCTTTCAACCGGGCGCGACGAAGACCTGCAATCGCCCGAGATCCGATCGTTAGGCTTGAACGCCTGCCTGATGAAGCCGCATTCGCGCGAAAAGCTGCTTAACACTCTCGAGGAAACCTTGCGCGGCGAGCACCCCGCCTTCGCCTGACAGAGAAGACTCGTGCGGCGTCGGCGGTGGATTTGAGGCGCCCTAAACGAGAACCAGGCGGATCCCAAGTCGCTCCATCGCGGGGCGCGTGCTAACCGGGAAATCCGTGTCCGTGATCAGGGTGCCAATGCCTTCCAGGGGCGCGACCTTGATGAAGCCAGTGTGATCCCATTCTCAATTTGATTACGCAATCTCCGAGCAAGTAATCGGCGTTCTCTTCATCAATTCCGCATTCCTCTGGAGCTCCCTCTCCAGGCGTCCGATCTTTTCGTAGAGCTAGCGGACTACAAAAGCGTTTGTTCGAACAAGCGCGGAAGATGTTTAACAAGAGCGACTGGGAGTCTCTCCTGATCGACGTCTTACAGCGTCTCAATGCCGGCGTCTTCCTGCGCTCCGCCGATGCACTTCACCTGGCGAGCGCGGCGGAGGAAGGCTTCAAGGAAATCTACTCTAAGGACCGGCATCTTCTCGCCGCCGCCGCCCACTTCGGTCTGCGCGGGTTGAGTGTCTGAAGGGCGATCTTGTCCTTTGGTAGCAGAAAGTTTCGGCAGGCGCCGCTGCCGGTCTAAGACCGAGCGCACGCGCGATTTCAAAGGAACGTTTCAGTCAGGGAACGTTCTTCGGCGAATTGACTTGATAGCTGGCGGCGAAGTCGCGCCGGAAATCCTCGAAAGTGGCCGTTTCGATTGCCAACCGCGCACGTCGCATCAGATCGAGATAGAAATGGAGATTGTGCAGCGTCAGGAGGCGCAGGCCGAGGATTTCTTCCGCCTTGACAAGGTGCCGGATATAGCCCCGGCTGAATTCGCGGCAGACTGGACATTCGCAGCCCTCTTCGATCGGAGCGCTTTGCAGCGCGAACTCTGCATTCTTGAGATTCAGCGTGCCACCGGCCGTAAAGGCGGTGCCGTTTCGTGCGAGACGCGTGGGCAGGACGCAATCAAACAGATCGATGCCGCGCGCGACCAACTCGAGCAGTTGGGGCGGCGTGCCGAGGCCCATCGCATAGCGCGGTTTGTCGTTAGGCAGGAACGGCTCGCTCCATTCGACCGCCCGCATCATTTCCGGCTCCGGCTCGCCCACGCTCACTCCGCCGATGGCATAGCCGTCGAAACCGATTTCGACCGTCGCCTCCGCGCTGGCCCGGCGCAGGTCTTCGAAGGTGCCGCCCTGCACGATGCCGAAGAGCAGCGGCCTTGCAGCCGTCGCGCTGTGCGCGGCGCGAGTTGAGCTGGTGCCGTCCTCCCCCCCCGGCCACAGGCCGGCGGCTACAGCGCACCGCCGCGCCCAGCGTGCAGTCAACTCGAGGCTGCGCGCCGCGTAATCATGCTCGCACGGATAGGGCGGACACTCGTCGAGCACCATCGCGATGTCGCTGCCTAGCGTGGCTTGGATTTCCATCGCGATCTCCGGCGAAATGAAGGCCGGTGTGCCATCGAGGTGATTCTGAAAGTGCGCGCCTTCCTCCGTGATCTTGCGCAATTTCGCGAGCGAGAAAATCTGATAACCGCCGCTATCAGTCAGGATCGGCCCGTCCCAGTTCATGAAGCGATGCAGTCCGCCAAAATGCCGCATCACCTCCATCCCAGGCCTAACGAAAAGGTGATAGGTGTTGCCGAGAATGATCTGCGCTTCCAGTTCGCGTAGCTCACGCGGGCTGACGCCTTTCACGCTCCCTTGCGTCCCGACCGGCATGAAGGCCGGCGTCTCGATCACACCGCGCGCGGTCGTGAGGCGGCCCCGGCGGGCCTTCGTCGCGGGATCGGTCGCTAGAAGTTCGAACATGTTACGCCTTTTTTCCCAGGAAAAGAACGCGGACAAAGGGAGTGAAGCGAAACTCGTGCACCACTGACAAATTTGCCGCCGCGATATTGCGCAACCATTCCGTTCGCGAGTGGAAGTGAAGGAAGCCCGGGCCAAAAGCGAGAAAATTTGCAAGATCGCGCAGGTGCTCGACCAGGACGATTTTCCCTCCGGGCTTCAAGGTCCGGCGCAATTCCCGGAGAAGCTCCTGACGCGAGGCCGGTCGTCGGAGTTCGTGCGCGGCAAAAATGAGAAAGACGGCGTCGAACTCATTATCGCGGAACCGAAGGGCCCGAGAGTCGGCTCGAATGGCGGTTGGCAGGTCGCGGGCATGTTCGCGTCGCGCGCGCTGGATCGATGCTTCAGTCATTTCGGTGGCATCGAAAAAATCGATCACGCTCCCGTCAGCCCACGGGAATTTCTCTTTTAGGATTTCGCTGAATTCATCGAGACCGACGTGCAGGGTTGCATAACGAGCGGGCGAATTCCCCAAGGCGGGCAACAGCCAGTGACCGGCATAAAGTGCAGAGCGATCGTAGACATAATGCGAGACAAGGAGCGACAGAACCAGCCAGAAGGCGGCGAGACTGAGGACGGTGAAGATCGTTGCCCGTCCAGGCACGGGCAGCGGCGCGGCCGAGGCGACCGCGCTGCCAGCGGCGAGCACGGCCACGGCCGCGACATACATGGGCCAGTTGAAGCGAATGATCTGGAGGACTCCTTGGTATTTGCCCCGGGCCGTTTTCATCAGGCGACGAGCGGCAGCGGTTCGACCACGCCGCGTTTCCAGCAGTAGGCGATTTTTTCGATGCGGAACGCGCTCGCGAGAATTGGGCGCGAATCACGAAATGGCTCGGCTTTGAAGAACGTGTTTTCCCGCACCTCCACCTCCGTCGGCACCGGCCGCCATTCTTGTCTGACCCCTTCAATGAGAATGATGGAGTGAGTTTGAGGTTCGTAGTCGAAGGTGAAGGGGAGGGGACCCGCGAAAAGCCGGGCTTGATGCCAGTCCCGAAACGGCGAGCCGGGAGGCAATGGCGCGGCCGTGTCGCTGAGCTGCGCCAGGACCTGGAGATTTGCTGCGGCGCCCGGAGTCGAGACTTTGATTCTCCATTGTCGCTCTGAGGTCTCGACGCTGACTTGCGCGCGGCGATATCGATAATGGGTGAGGAGATTGCCAAAGATCACCATTCGCGCGCGATCGGTGTCACTACGGAGAATTCTGAGCCCGCGCAATTTCCTCCCGGCGCTGGTCGTGAAACGGGTAAAAATGCGGTAGCCGCAGAGGAAAAAATTCTGTCCGAATGCTCGTGGCAGAAAGGCCGGGCGGAGGGTTTCAGTTTGGACCAGCGCGACAGCGAGAAAGCCCCAATCGCCTAACGAATCCAAAACCAAACCGGGCGGAAGGAGCGGTTGCAGCGTCTCGCGAGGGAGAGCGTAGGTGAGCACGAGCGAATACCGGAAGAAAGCAACGATGGGCAAAGGATATCGGCGCAGACGCTGGAGAACAGGGATTCTCACCTGTGTTCGCTGGCGGCTTGCGGATCCGACAACCTCCAGACCGTGAAAGCGCAGGCGAGAAGGGCGAGGTCCTTGATGAGCGCGCCGTAGGGGTCGATGAGGAGGTCGGGGTTGCCTCGTGCCACGAGCAAAATGAGCAGGCACATCCAACCACTCGCGATGATCACGGCGCAGCGCTCGGCGCGACCGGCAAGCAGCCAAAGCCCCATCGCGATCTGGGCCGCTCCGAGCCAATGCAGCGTCCACTGCGGCGAGCGCCAGACCAGGCCGGAACGCTTGACCAACGCGAGCTGATCGGCGTGCAAAAAAAGAAACTTCGGAATGAGCCCTTCATAAATCCAGATCAACCCAAGTGCCGCCCGGACCGCGAGCTTCACTCGTGCGATTTGGAGTGGCGGCGCGTTCATGTCCGAGAAAATCCAGCCATCAAATAGACGACCGCGAAAGCGCCGTAGCCGAGAAAAAGCAGCCAGTGCAATCCGGTTCGGATCGTATCGCCACGCCAATGCGTCGAACTATAACTGGTCCATTGCATGATCGACCGGATTGACCAGAAAATTCCAATCGCGATCGCCAACCACGTTGGCGCCGGATCGGCGGCCGTCGCAATTTCCCTGGCGAAGCGCCAGGTCAGGACGGCAAAGGTCGCGACCGTCACCGAAATGAAGACGAGGTGGACCTGGAAGACTTCGCGGATCAGGAGCGGGAGCTGGTCGAGATCAGGCTTCCAGCGCATTAACCGGACTAACGAGAAGTTGAGCAGAGCGATTCCGAGCTGCGCGCCGGCGACGGCGCGGAGTGCAAATTCAATGAGCGTTGTCCGCTCCATAGAGATCAGCGAGGGCCGTTCCGAGCGAGGTAAAATCGAAGCGAAAACCTTGCTCCAGGTACCGCTGCGGCAGGCAGCGGAAACCGTGCAGCGCGAGGTCGCCTTCCGTCCCCATCGCCCGCGCGCCGAGGCGAACCAGCGCGGCCGGCACGGGAGGACTCCACGGCCGATGCAACGCGCGCCGCAGCTCGGCCATAAACTGCCCGTTTGTCACCGGGGCCGGTCCGGTCGCGTTAAAGATGCCGCTCAGATCGTCGCGTTCGAGACACGACAGGAACATCCGATCCAAGTCGGCAATATGAATCCAGCTGATATACTGTCGACCGTGGCCAATCGTTCCGCCAAGAAAAAAGCGGGTAATGCTTTCGAGTGTGCCCAAGGCGCCCTCGCCCCGCTTCAAGGCGAAGCCGATTCGGAGCAGAACTTTGCGGGTCGCGGGGAGGGGCAAACCGTTGAAGGCGCCCTCCCATGCTTGGCAAACCTCCGCCGAAAATCCCGAACCGTGGGGCGAATCCTCGGTGCAGACGCGGTCGCCCGCGTTTCCGTAGATCGCGAGCGAACCGGCTTGCACGAAGACCCGCGGCGGCTGCGCGCACCCAGCGATCGCTTCGCCCAGCGCGCGCACGGAATCGATCCGCGAATTGAGAATCTCCGCGCGCGCCGCCGGTGTATAGCGGCAGTTCACGCTTTTCCCGGTGAGATTCACGACGGCACGCGCATTCTCCAGGAGCGGCCGCCAATCGCCCACTGTTTTTCCGTCCCACCGCACGAAGCGCACAGAACCACTTTCGCGCGCACTGCCTCGCGTGAGCACGATCACCTCGCCACCGTCTCGAACCAGGACTTGCGCCAGTGATCGGCCGAGAAAACCGCTGCCGCCCGCGAGGATGACACGACCTTCGCTCACTCGCGCTCCTTCCCGCTCAACCCCAGGAGCCGGACCGCTTTGTCGCCCATTTTCGCTAGCTTGAGCAGGGTGGACGTGGGCAGTTTTTCGAATTGCTCATAAACGGCCGTTCCAAGCTCGAAGAATTCGAGTAACTCCTGCAGACGCTCGCGTGTCGCGCGCTCGCCGGCCTTTTTCCCCGAGGAACGCTCGATGAACTCGCGGAGCACGCGCACGGTCGGATCGACCTCGCGCTTCTTCCGCTCCCGGGCGATGACGCGGAACATTTCGAAGACGTCGTCCATCGACGCAAAATGATCACGCCGATCGCCCGGCAGATGAATCAGCCGGACGATGCCCCAGTTCTGCAGCTCGCGCAGGCTGGTGCTGACGTTCGAGCGGGCGACCCCGAGGGTCGCGGCGATCTCGTCGGCCCGCAGAGGCTGGTCGGCGATCATGAGCAAGGCGTGGATTTGCGCCACGGTCCGGTTGATGCCCCAGCGAGTGCCCATCTCACCCCAGTGCAGGACGAACTTTTGGTCGAGCGGTTCGAGGTTGCCTTTCATATCAGTTATTTCTGTTAGGACAGAAATACATGAAATAGTTCTTGGTGTCCAGTAGTATTTCTTGCTTCACGTGCGGAGGCGACAATTCCAGAGCGTTGACATCAAGACATCAAAAGCCTAATGTTTTGATGTATGAGGACGACGTTGAGTCTCGATGACGATGTCGCGGCGATGGTCCGAACGGCGCAGAAGCAGCAGAAAAAACCCTTCAAGCAGATCGTCAATGACGCTCTGCGTGCGGGCCTGGTGGCGGCACGGCGATCGAAACGCCGGTCCGCACCTTTTCGCACCGGTTCGGCGAAGCTGGGACGTTGTCTGGTGGGAGATCTTGATGATGTCGCCGAAGTGCTCGCGGTTGCGGAAGGCGAATCGTTCTCGTGATTCTGGTCGACGCAAATCTGCTCGTTTACGCGCATGTCGCTTCGATGAGCCAGCACGAGGCGGCTCGCCGTTGGCTCGACGAGCGACTCAATGGGACCGCGCCGGTCGCCTTGCCCTGGCCGAGTCTGCTCGGCTTTGCCCGCCTCGTCACCAACCCGCGCATTTTCGAGCGACCCCTCACGATTGGCGGCGCCTGGCGGCAACTCGAGTCGTGGCTCGATTGCGCATCGGTCAGGGTGCCCGTGCCCAGCGAACGTCACCGTGAAGTTCTGGCGCCCTTGATCAAGGTCGCGGCAGGTCGGGCGAACCTGGTGCCAGACGCGCATCTCGCCGCGCTCGCGATCGAGCATGGGTTGATTCTCTGCTCGACCGATGGCGACTTCGCTCGCTTTCCCGGATTGCGCTGGGAGAATCCATTGCAAAGGCCGGAGCGCTGATCGCGGCTTCGTGTTTACCCCGTTGTCCGATGCCTGAGAGCGCACCAAATACGATCGCGAGCGCCACCGGGCTGGTCGTAAGATTCGGCCCCCACGTGGTGCTCGACGAGGCTTTCCTCACGATCCTAGAGGGCGAGCGCGTTGGACTGGTCGGGCGCAACGGCTCCGGCAAATCGACCTTTCTCCAGATCGCGGCCGACGTCATGCCGCCCGACGCCGGCGAGCTGAATCTGCGGCGCGATCTCGTCGTCGGGTACATGCCGCAGCTCTTTGCGCTCGAGGAAAGCGCCACCGTCCACGACAACATCCTCGCCGGCGCGCAGCGCGTCTTGGATTTGATCGCGGAATACGAGAGCGCACCTCCGGAAGGCGCGCGCAGCGGGATTCTGCTCGATCAAATCAGCCATTTCGACGGCTGGAATCTCGAGCATCGGATCAAGAGCCTGATCACCAACTTGCACGCGCCCGAGGCGGAGCGCGCGGTCGCGACCCTGTCCGGCGGTGAGAAAAGGCGCGTCGCGCTCTGCCGCGCTTTGCTCGCCCGGCCGGATTTTCTGATTCTCGACGAGCCGACGAACCATCTCGATACCGGCTCGATCGAATGGCTGGAGGATTTTCTCGCGCGCTACAGCGGCACCTGCCTTTTCGTGACGCACGATCGCTACTTTCTCGATCGCATCGCGACGCGCGTCGTCGAGCTTTCGCGCGGGAAATTTTACAGTTACGCCGGCAACTACACCGACTACTTGCTCGCCCGCGCCGAGCGCGCGGCGGTCGAGGAGATGCAGGAAAACAGGCGCCAGAAATTTCTCAAGCGCGAGCTGGCCTGGGTGCGCAAAGCGCCGCGCGCCCGTCGCACCAAATCGGTCGATCGGGTCGAGCGCTATTTCGAAATGGCGGCACAGGAGGCGCCGGAAGCGGAACTCGACGTCGATCTCATCATCCCGCCCGCGCCGAAGCTGGCGAATCGGGTGATCGAACTGCGCGAGGTGACGATGGAACTCGGCGGGCGCAGGCTGATCGAGAATCTCTCGCTCAACCTCGACGCCGGCGAGCGGCTCGGGATCGTCGGCCGCAACGGACTCGGCAAATCCACCCTCCTTCGCATCATGCTCGGTGAAATCGAACCGACGCGAGGCGTGGTCGAGATCGGTGCGCGCACGGAGATCAATTACGTCGATCAAAACCGCCTCCTGCTCGACGACGCGAAGACCGTCTGGGAAGAGGTGGGTGAGGGGAGCGAGTGCGTTCGGCTGGGCGAGGAAAACATCACCCTGCGCGGTTATCTGCGGCGCTTTCTTTTCACCGAGGAGCGGATCAACACGAAGATCGATCAGCTCAGCGGCGGCGAGCGCAGTCGCGTCCTGCTGGCTAAGATCCTGAAGCGCGGCGGCAATGTCCTGATTCTCGACGAACCGACCAACGACCTCGATCTCGGCACGCTGCGCCTGCTCGAGGAGGCGCTCGTCGCGTTCCAGGGAAACGTCATCGTGGTCAGCCACGATCGCTATTTCCTGAACCGCGTCTGCACCGCCATCCTCGCTTTCGAAGGCGACGGCGCCGTCACCTACGCGGTCGGCAACTACGGCTACTATTTGGAGAAGCATTCCGTTGTCGACCGGACCGGTGATCCCGGTCCATCCGATGCGGCGCCCGAGCGGGCCGGGATCACCGATCTCGGCGACAAAGCCAAGCCGCGCAAACTGAAATGGAAAGAGGAGCGGGAGCTGGGAGGGATGGAGGCCGCAATTCTGGCCGCGGAAGACGAAGTCGTTAGACTGGAAGCAATCTTTGCCGCACCCGACTTTTACGCGACGCACGCGTCGGATTGGAAAAAGCTGGAAGCCGACCTGTGCGCTGCGCGTGAGCGCGTCGCCCAACTCTACGAACGCTGGGCTGAACTTGGCGCGATCGCCGGCTCCGCCGCCGAACCATCCCCAGAGCGCTCCGCGCGCCAAAATAATCTTGCGAGCGAATAATTTGTTCCTATATTGCGCGCTCTCCGTATCAGGTGCGTGAGGCGGTAGACACGGCTTGAGCGGTTTTTTTGTCGTCTGAAACTTCACTGTTTCGCGACTGGAATGTACGAAAATGCCAACAATTAATCAGCTTATTCGCAAGGGACGAAAGAAGGTTTCGGTGAAATCAAAATCACCGGCCCTGAAGAATTGTCCCCAGCGACGCGGCGTCTGCACCCAGGTGATGACGCGCACGCCGAAGAAGCCAAATTCCGCCCTGCGCAAAGTGGCGAAGGTTCGCCTAACGAACGGGCAGGAAGTCATCGCCTACATTCCGGGTGAAGGACACAATTTGCAGGAACACTCCATCGTCCTGGTGCGGGGCGGGCGAGTGAAGGATTTGCCGGGCGTGCGTTATCACATCGTGCGCGGCACGCTCGACTCGTTAGGCGTGGACGGACGCCGCCGCAGCCGTTCCAAGTACGGCGCGAAACGTCCGAAGGCCGCGGCCGAGGGCGAGAAAGCCGCGAAGAAGAAATAGCCGCCGGCGCGGAACGACGAGATCCACATGACGAAGCCCGAAACAATGACGCATAACGAAATCCCAAATCCTGGTGGCGCGATGACCTTTGGTCATTCGGGCGGCGGCCTTATTTCGGATTTCGGACTTGGGATTTCGGATTTGGCTCTCAACTCTCAACTTCCAACTCGCACCTAACCCCATGTCTCGTCGTCGCAAGGTTTACAAAAAAGAGGACAAGGTCGACTCGCGTTATGGCAGCGTGGCGGTCGCGCGGCTCATTTCCACCGTCATGAAGCGCGGCAAGAAATCGCTTGCCGAGCGCATCGTTTACACTGCGATCGACAAGTCGCGCGAAGGGTCCGACGCGGTCGATCCGCTCGAAGTCGTGAACAAGGCACTTGAGAACGTACGGCCGCGTCTCGAAGTGAAATCGCGCCGGGTCGGTGGCGCAACTTATCAGGTGCCGATGGAAGTGACCGCTTCCCGCCAGATTTCGCTCGCGATGCGCTGGATCGTGACTTACGCCGACAATCGCCGCGGGATGCCGATGGCCGAGGCCCTCGCCCATGAATTGCGCGACGCTGCCGCCGGCCAGGGCAACGCGATCAAGAAACGCGACGATACCCATAAGATGGCGCAGGCGAACCGCGCCTTCGCTCATTTCCGCTGGTAAAGGATTTCAATGGCTACCGCGACTCTCGATAAACCCGTGACGACGAATCCGAATTCGCCCAACCGCAAATTCCCCCTTGAGAGGACGCGGAATATCGGCATCGCGGCGCACATTGATGCCGGCAAAACCACGATCACCGAGCGCGTTTTGTTCTACACCGGCATGATTCACAGGATGGGTGAGGTGCACGAAGGCACGACTGTCACGGACTGGATGGAGCAGGAACGCGAGCGTGGAATCACGATCACTTCCGCCGCGACGACCTGCTCTTGGGGGCAGCGCAAGGAAGAAGGCGTTTACAAGATTTTCGAAGGAATCAAGCAGCGCATCAACATCATCGACACTCCGGGGCACGTCGATTTCACAGCCGAGGTGGAACGTTCGTTGCGCGTGCTCGATGGCGCGATTGCGGTTTTTGATGGTGTCGCGGGCGTGCAGCCGCAGTCGGAAACGGTTTGGCGGCAGGCGACGAAATACAACGTCCCGCGGCTGGCTTTCATCAACAAGATGGATCGCGTCGGCGCCAACTTCGAGATGTCGATCGAGAGCATCCACAACAAACTGGGCGCGAACGCCTGGCCGGTCTTGCTCCCGCTCGGCCGGGAAGATCAGCTCCGGGGTCAGCTCGATGTCATTAACGGGAAGGCCATCATTTATTCCGAGAACGATCAGCTTGGATCCACCTATGAGGTGACGGATGTGCCGGGCGAGCATAGGGCGGCGGTGGAGAAAGCCTACGCCGATCTCGTCGAACAGATTTCGAACATTGACGACGAAGTCGCCGAAGCCGTTCTGGAAGAACGCGAAGTCACGCCCGAGATGCTGAAGGCGGGCATTCGTCGGCAGACAATCGCGAACAGATTTGTGCCCGTGATCGGCGGCTCTGCCCTGAAGAACATCGGCGTGCAGTATCTGGTCGACGCGGTGGTCGATTATCTTCCCAGCCCGCTCGATATTCCGCCGGCGAAAGGCCAGAACCCCGATACGCTCGAGCCGCTGGATGCTCCGACTGACGACAACGGCACGTTTTGTTCGCTTGCCTTCAAATTGTGGAGCGATCCATTTGTCGGAAAGCTCGTTTTCTTCCGTGTTTACTCGGGGACGCTCTCGAAGGGCGACACGGTTTACAACCCGCGGACGAACAAGCGCGAGCGCATCTCACGTCTCATCCAGATTCAGGCCGACAAACGCGAGGACATCGAGACGTGTTACTCGGGCGACATCGCGGCCATCGTCGGGATCAAGAATATCACGACCGGCGATACGCTTTGCGATGAGGATCACCCGATCCTGCTCGAACCGCCGTCGTTTCCTGATCCCGTCATCTCGATGGCGATCGAACCGAAGACCAAGCTGGATCAGGAAAAAATGGCGACCGCGCTCCAGCGCCTGGCCGAAGAAGATCCGACTTTCCGCGTTTACACCCACGAGGATACTGGCCAGACGATCATCGCTGGCATGGGTGAGCTGCACCTGGAAATCATTCGCGACCGTATGTTCCGCGAGTTCAAAGTGGACGCGAACGCGGGCAAACCGCAGATCGCTTATCGCGAAACCATCACGACCGGTGCGCACGGCGTCGGCAAGTTGATCAAGCAATCCGGCGGTCGCGGTCAATACGGACACGTGGAAGTGGATGTGCGCCCGACCGAGCGTGGCAAAGGCCTGGTGGTTGAGAACAAGATCGTTGGTGGCGTGATCCCGCGCGAATACATTCCAGCGGTCAAGAAGGGTATTGAGGAAGCCGTGCTCAACGGCGTGCTCGGCGGTTATCCGGTGGTCGATGTCGAGGTCGATATCGTTTACGGAAGCTTCCACGAAGTCGACTCGAACGAACTGGCCTTCAAACTTGCCGCGATCTTTGCCATGAAAGACGGTTTCAAGCAGGGCAAATCAATCCTGCTCGAGCCAATCATGAAGGTGGAAAACATCACCCCGGAAGAATATCAGGGCGACATCATTGGCGACTTGAACCGACGTCGGGCCAAGATCAACAGCATCGAAGCGCGCGGCAACCTGACGATCGTGAACGCGGAAGTACCGCTCGCGGAAATGTTCGGTTACGCAACTGCAATCCGCTCGCTTTCGAAAGGCCGCTCCAGTTATTCGATGGAGCCCTCGCATTTCGAAGCGGTGCCGGCCAACCTCGTGAGCGCGATTCTCGACCAGAAGGAGACGAAATAATATGGCCGACGCGCAACGCATCCGAATTCGTCTCAAGGCGTTCGATCATCGCATGCTCGACCAGTCGGCGGTCGACATTGTCGAAACGGCAAAGCGCACCGGCGCGCGGGTCGCGGGTCCCATCCCTCTCCCGACCTTGATCGAAAAATTTACGGTTAACCGCTCTCCGCACGTCGACAAGAAGTCGATGGACCAATTTGAGATCCGCACGCACAAGCGTCTGCTCGATATCATCGAGCCGACCGCCAAGACGGTGGACGAGTTGAAGAAGCTCAACCTGCCTGCGGGCGTGGATATCACGATTAAGATTTAGCGCCTCCCGATAAAATTCTTGCCAGGCCAACGACATGAGCATCGGACTTTTAGGAAAGAAAATCGGCATGACCAGCGTCTACGACGCGAATGGCAAGCTGCGTCCGGTGACCGTGATCGCAGCCGGCGATAACACCCTGCTCCGCCGCCTAACGATCGAGAACGACGGTTATTCCGCGATTCAGGTCGGCTTCGACGCGCAGAAAGAATCGCGGGTCACGAAGCCGTTGCTCGGCGGATTTTCCAAGGCTGGCTCGGAGCCAAAAAAACTTGTGAGGGAATTCCGCCTTGAGCAAGACGCACCCGAGGGCGAGATCAATCTGGCGGTAACGCAGTTCCAGGCCGGTGATTTTGTCGACGTCGTTGGACGCTCCAAGGGTAAGGGCTTCCAGGGCGTGATGAAGAAGCACAACTTCGCCGGGCAGGGCGCAGCGCACGGCTCGAAGACCCATCGGCGCAACGGTGCCATTGGCAATCGCTCCACTCCAGGTCGGATTTGGAAGAACATGGGCATGCCGGGACACATGGGCGACGAGCGCGTGACCGTGCAAAACCTTCAGGTCTTGCAGGTGCGTGAAGCGGACAAGGTGATTTTGGTGAGTGGCGCTGTTCCGGGCGCGAATGGCAGCTACGTCGTTGTTCGTCCCGCCTTGAAGAAACCAGCCGAGGCCAGTAAATGAGCGCGAAAGTCCTGACAACCGCCGCCGCCAAGGAGGCGAAAATCAATTTGATCGAGAACGGTCGCGGAACGCAGGCGATGCAGGACGCGGTGGTTGCTATGCGCGCAGCCCGCCGTTCCGGTTCCGCTAATACAAAGACGAAAGCCGACGTCAATCTTTCCGGCGCCAAACCGTGGCGGCAAAAAGGCACCGGTCGGGCGCGTGCCGGTTACAAGTCGTCCGTCGTCTGGCGTGGCGGTGGGGTCGTCTTTGGCCCGAAACCGCGGGATTACACCAAGAAAGTTTCGAAGACGGTTCGCCGGCTTGCCTTCCAAAAAGCCCTCAGTGAACGGATCAAAGCCGGCGACGTGCTGACGGTGGAGAGTTTCAGCGTGAAGGAGGCCAAGACCAGGGCATTCGTTAGTCTGGTTCAGGGTCAGACCGACGCGAAGAAGGTATTGCTTATCTCCGACTCGTTCGATGAGAATCTCTATCGCTCGGCGCGCAACGTGAAGCCGGTGCTGCTCGCCACCGCACGCGAGGTGAACACGGAGCAACTGCTCGCCTTTGACAAGATCATCGTATCCGGGAAGGCGCTCGAGCAATTGGCAGAAAGGACGACCCGTCCATGAACGAACCTTACGATTTGATCCAGACGGTGCAGTTGACTGAGAAGGCCTCGTTGCTGGGCGAAAAGCTCAACAAGTATGTTTTCCGAGTCAACCCGCGTGCGAACAAGATCCAGATCAAGCAGGCGATCGAGCTTCTCTTTAAAAAGAAGGTCGTGGACGTGAATACTTGCAATTACGCCGGCAAAAAGAAGCGCGAACGACGCGCCGATTTCGGCCGAAAAGCGCATTGGAAAAAGGCCATCGTGACCCTGGGAGAAGGCGAGAAGATCGATCTCGTCTAGCTGACTTATGGCACTTAGAAATTTCCGCCCGCTCACGCCGACCTTGCGCTTCAAGGCGCTTCCGATGTTTCAGGAAGTGACCAAGACGCAGTCCAAGCCGGTCAAGAG
>JBOHXL010000218.1:0-24777 GCA_050736975.1 Chthoniobacterales bacterium
TATCAAAACCGATACAGCCACTTCGCTCGCGCCTCGGCCAGCGCCAAAATCGATCACCACCCGACCCTTCCCTACTTTCCGGATAGCCTCTAGGGCGTAAGCTCCCATGTATCGCCCAGAAGCGCCCCGCGGTCCTGCCCGCCGAAGATGATGGTCCGGCCGAGGTCCTGGTCATAGGCAATGCCGGCGCTCTCACGCGGCCCGGGTGATTGCGTGGGAAACAGTTCCTCCCAATTTGACCCCGTCCAGGACCAGGTTGTGTTCTGGTCAACTCCGCCGCTGCCACCGCCGAAAAGAATGACAGTGTTCAGATTTGGGTCGAAGGTCGTGGAGCTGGCGTAAACCAGCAGAGGCTGAGTGGGGGGAGACTCCATCGTCCAGGTCTGGCCGTCATAGGTCCAGGTATTATCGAGGTTGACATCGCCCAGGCCTCCGAACATGACGATTTGCTTTGCCGAGTAATTCACTCCTACTCCGGCGGAGGATCGGGCATAAGGGGCCATGCTCACGCGGACCACTTTCCAGTCGGAGCCAGACCAACGCCACATCGTGCCCTGGTAGAGGTTACCATCGAACCCGCCAAATAGATCGACCCGGCCGTCAAGATCCGTCAAGACCATCGGGCCAGTTACAGCCTTGGGAGCGCTCGCCGGGAAAGCCTGCGTCCACGTCGAGATCCTGCCATCCCAGAGCCACGTGTCACCCAGGTCTTCCTTTCCGTTGTAGCCGCCAAAAAGAACCACCTGGTGAGTATGATGATCATAGGCCATCTGCGCATTCGCCCGCGCCGAAGGAGCTATCGGTGTAGCTACTTCCGTCCAGGTCGTGCCGTCAAAGGTCCAGGTGTCATTCAAATAACCGGTGCCGCCGAATCCGCCGAAAAGAACAAC
Organism: Chthoniobacterales bacterium; assembly: GCA_050736975.1. Classification (GTDB taxonomy): domain Bacteria; phylum Verrucomicrobiota; class Verrucomicrobiia; order Chthoniobacterales; family UBA10450; genus Palsa-1392. The sequence goes on from JBOHXL010000218.1 coordinate 891, forward strand.
CTTCCGGCTCGCGATGTCATAGGTCATGGCGAGATAGGAACGCGCTGGCGGAGAAACGGCCGGGGAAAGCTGGGTCCAGGTGAGGGTGGACCCACTCGCGCTCGGACCGACGAGGACGAGCAACGGAAGCAAATAGCTTGTGACGAAGAGAGACTTCAGCCGGTTCGCGATCATATCAACCTCATACCTTCGCCCATCTCGATTGTCAACGCATCGGGTCGGACATGAAGCCGACCTATTCGGACGTGGAATACAACCACCGGCTGGCCCGCCAGCCTTGTTCTAAGACGGAGCGCCGATTCGGTCGGGGCAACCGGCCACCCATGCCCTGCCGAGTCAGCAGCTCCCGGGGCTGCAGACACGCCCTCGTCGTCGCTGGCGCCGGTCTCCGCATCGCCCGTCGCAAATGCGAATTGCTCCGCGCGCCAAACTCGCTACCGTATCGGGGGTAATGGAGTTTGCCCTCCCGTCGAATGGCGGGAGAAACCGCCTGAGCTGATGACTCCTGCTGAGCTTCGGATTAACTGAAGGACAGGTCGGAGTCGTTTTATGCTCACGTATTTTTGGATCATGCTCGGAGGCGCGCTTGGAACCGGCGCCCGTTTCTGGGCTTCGGGCCTGGTGGCGGAGCGATTTGGTGAGGTCTTTCCCCTGGGCACGCTTTTCGTTAACGTGACCGGCTCGTTCATCATTGGCTTTTTCGCCGGCTTGATCGATCCGCTGGGTCCGTTTCTCATCGGGCCACGCCTTCGGCAATTCGTCATGATCGGGATCTGCGGCGGTTACACGACCTTCTCCTCCTTCAGTCTGCAGACCCTGGAGCTGGCGCGCGATGGTGATTGGTTGCGCGCCGGACTCAACTCTGTGCTTTCGTTGCTTTGCTGTCTGTTCGCGGTCTGGTTAGGCCGGAGCGTGGCCGTGCTGTTGTTCTCTCGTTAGGTAAATCGTCATGCAACTTCCTGAAGACGCGCTCCTCCTGCGCATTTATATCGGCGAAAGCGATCGCTGGCAGCACCAGCCGCTTTACGAAGCAATCGTCCTTAAGGCGCGCGAGCTGCATCTGGCGGGCGCGACCGTTCTGCGCGGACCGATGGGTTTTGGCGCCGCCAGTCGCATCCATACCGCCAAGATCCTGCGCCTTTCAATGGATCTGCCGATGGTGATTGAGATTGTTGATACGGAGGAGAAAGTGAAAAAACTGCTCCCGCTCCTCGACAAAATGATGGGCGGCGGGCTGGTCACCCTGGAGAAGATAAAGGTCATTCACTACCGCCACGAACCGAAAAGCGGCGCTGAGTCGGCCTAACGAGTCGCGACCGGCGATCCGACAGCCTGCCGGAGAAATTTACTGTCCACCAATTCATATGATCAAGAAAACCCAACTCATCCTCACCCTGGTCGCGATTCTTTTGGGATTTTGTCGGGAGACTTTCGCTGCCGATCCAAAGCCGAGTCCGATCCCGGCGCCGGGCTGGCAGTTGCAGGATCTCGAGGGCAAATCGATCAACCTTTCCGATTTCAAAGGGAAGGTTGTCGTGCTGAACTTCTGGGCCACCTGGTGTCCGCCGTGCCGCGAGGAAATTCCCGACCTTGTCTCACTGCAAAAACAATATGCGCCTCAGGGCCTCGTCGTGCTCGGGATTTCATTGGACACGGGGGGCCCGGCGCGGGTCGCGGCTTTGGCGAAAAAGTTGGAGATCAATTATCCAATCCTGATGGGTAACGCGAAAATCTCTGCCGCGTATGGTGGCATTCGGGGACTGCCGACCACCTTCATTATCGATCGAAAAGGCAATGTGGTGGATGGTCTGGAAGGTGAGACGGATCGCGCCACGCTCGAAGCCAAGATCAAGCCCCTCCTTTAGCCCGGACCAGCCGGGGAAGAATCTCAAATGAAAATGAATCGAGTGGTGGCCGTGGCAACGAAAGGCAGGGAAGACTGCTCGATAAAAGCCGCCGGGCAAAAATTGGCTCCGCGACCGAGATACTGCCGTGCGTGCTAAAACGGGCGCCGCGGATGAAACGCTGGAACACCTTAGAAAATCGGCAGCGAAAATGAAAACAATCGCAGTTCTTGGCGGTGGTTCGGCGGGCTTGACGGCCGCTCGCATCGCCGCGGAAAACGGCGCCCGGGTCTTGTTTTTCATGGGCGACAACGCGGATCATGCCTCCCTTTGCGTCAATGCCGGCTGCATGCCTTCGAAGGCGCTTTTCGAGCCGATCGACGCGATGCATCACGCGAAACTGCACGGCTGGCTGGTGGTCAGGCCAAAGCAGCCCCACGAATACCTGGCGCAGATCGTGCGCTGGAAAGATAACGAGATTGAGCAGTTTCGCGCTTATCGGCAGAGGGAAATCCGCGAGTTGGCGAGCGGCAGCTTTACCATCATTCGTTCGAACGCCAGTTTCCTGAGCGACCACGAAGTGGTGAGTGCAGGACAACGTTACACCTTTGATGCCGCGATCATCGCGACCGGTTCGCTAACCGTTCTGCCAAAGATCGACGGACTCGATCCGGCCTGGGAAGGGGTCTGGACGAGCGATGAGATCTTGCACAACACGCGCATCCCGGGATCGCTCGCGGTTATCGGGAGTGGCGCGATCGGGCTCGAGTTTTCCCTTCGTTACGCGCGCCTCGGCTCGGCCGTGACGCTGATTTCCAGATCCGGAATTCTCTCTGAATTTCCACTGCAGTTTGGCGAACGAGTTGCATCAATTTATGAGCGCGAAAACGTCCGAGTTCTCACCCGCCGCCTTGTCCGACGTATCACTCGCGATCCTTCCGGCGAATTCGTGATTGAAACGCAAGGGGTTGAATCGATGGACCCGATCGTATGCGAGAAAATTCTGCTCGCCACCGGCCGGCGACCAGCGGTGGATCAGCTCTGCCTGAAGGCGGCGGGTGTGGAGTTGAATGCCCGCGGCCGACTCGAAGTCGGCGACGACATGCGAGTCAAAGGCAAGGAGCATATTTTCGCGGCGGGAGATGTCGCCGGGCTGCGGATGGTGGTGCATCATGCCCATATCGAAGCAGGCATTGCGGCCGAAAACGCCTGTAGCGACGGCAACCGTAAATGGACCAAGCGCTCAAATATCGAGGTCATTTTCTCTGATCCGGAATTTGCCTTCACTGGTTGTACTCCGGCAGAAGCGGAAAAGGATGGGCATCAACTCGCGAGCGCCGCGGCCGAGAGTCGGGAGATCGGCAAATTGCATTTGGCCGGGGATGATCATGGTTTCGGGGAATTTTGGGCGGACACTAAAACCTTCCGACTCATCGCCGCCGGATTACTCTGCAACGATGCGGCCAATCTGATTCACCTCCCGGCCTATGCAATCGATCACGAGCATACCATTCATCAACTGGAGGACGCCGAGTACTATCACCCGACCAAGATCGAGATCATTTCCGAGATTGGTGACGCGCTCTGCCGGAAGCTGGGCGGTCATCCTTTTGCCCGGGCCGAGGAGTAGTGCTCCTCATTTCTGGCCCCCTCTTGATCGACTGGCCTCAGATGCAGGACTTCGCCGTTCGATCTTCTGTTCGCCAAGGCAGCAAAAGCACAAGGCGGCGCGCTTTTCCAAGTGCCTTCCGGGAGTCGGTTTGGACGACTCCCGGAGCTAAATCACTATTATTTACAAGTCAGCCCTTATGGAATTGGGACTTGGACTTCGTTCGAGCAACCGCCTCCATCCGTTTCACAGACCTGGTAGGTATGTGTCGTCCCACTCGCGCGCTTCAGTTTGTCCTTGCTGCTTCCATTGTCTGGTACCGTCGCAATCACGGTCCCGTCTCGCAGGACGTTGATCGTGCCGTCGTTCTCGGCCGGACTCCAACCTAGCGTGACTTTTGATTTCGTTCCCTGCGTTTGCGCGCTCCCCGTCAGCACAATGTTCTCGCCACCAGACGAAGTCGACTCACTGTCGGTGAAGGTATCCTGCTGGGATTGGCCGCTGATGGTCACACGTCCGTCCGTCCATGAAGTGAGGTGCTTCGTGGCGATCGCGGTGCCGTAGTCGTAGTCACCCGCGTAGGTCGATTGGACGGTCGAATCAGGTTGGCCGGGGAGCGGTGTGACAACGTCCGAAAGTGCCTCGTCAGGCAACCAAGTTGCACCGTTATCGGTGGACTTGCGCGAATACATGGCGTAGCACGGAACGGCTGCGTTACCCTTGGTGCAACTGGCACTGTCACGCCCGTCATACCATGTCGCCAGCAAGGTGCCGCTCGGGCTGACCGAGATGTTGGGCTGCCACTGAGGACGTGTCGTGGTATCGGTGTTCAACTTGAACGGCGCGCTAAAGGTCACACCGCCGTCGGTCGAGCGGATATAATAGACGTCGCCAGCATCACCGCCGGCGCCCTGCTGGGCATAAACAAGATGAACTACGCCATTGAAGGCAGCAGGCTCACCCCAGCCCTCGTGCCGCCAGTAGCCGCCGGCGTCGGAAAACATGCAAGCGAAGTAACCGACTGCAGTCACGCCCGGTCCAGGAAACGCGGGGCCGCTGTAGGTGTTGGTCCAAGTCGTGCCACCATCGGTGGACTTGTAGATCTTGTTGATGTTGTTGTGCGGGAAGCCGCCGCCGCCTTCGTCCATGCCGGCGACGTAGACGATGCCTGTCGCCGAGTCACCGGTGATTTGGACGTTGCGGATGAAGGGGGCGCCGTTGTTCAACTGATGCTTGGTCCAAGTGTTACCGTTGTCAGTAGAGACAGTGACGTAGCCGGCGCCGCCACCGACAGTGAAGTCGTTCCAGGAAACGTACATATGACCGTAGAATGGGCTGCTCGGATTGTTATCGGACCAGCCAGACTCGCGATCGTCTGAGCTGCCGCTATGAACACAAGCGCCAGTGGCCCAGGTGACCCCGCCGTCGGTGGACTTCCAGGCGCCGATCCCCTGTCCGCCGCAGCCCGTAGCCAGAAAAATTCCAAAGAAGGTGCCGGTAGGGCTGTTGTAGAGAGTAACCGGGTCGCCAAAGTTCGTTCCGTGGCCACTCGCGAAGGGGCTTGGATTGAGGCGGGTGAAGGTCGCGCCGCCATCGCTGGAATACGACGCTCCGGAGTAGTTAGCGGAGGCGGTTCGGGAATCGTTGTAGGTGACGACGATCTGGTTGGCGTTATCCGGGTTGGCCAGGGTGTATGTCTCAGACTGGGTAACATGGGGAAAGGTTTCGGTGCCGGTGACCAGGTCGATGTCCGCGCCTCCATACGCCAGAGGTGCCAATAGTTTTTGGACAAAGTCGGGATATGCGACGGCAAGGGAAGGTGCGCCTCCCTCTGCTTCGCCGCAGTAAATCATGATGGCGCCAGCCCCCAGGTTTTCCTGCTTATCGATCCCGAGCGCGTGTATCTGGGAACAGTCAACCCCAGCAGGGACGAGCGAATTGATGGACTTGGCGGCTGCGTCATTCCTTGGCTGCGCTTCGGCAGAGAACTTGCCCAGGCCGAGCAGCGCCAGAGCGACGCCGGCCAGGACTAAAAACGTGCCGAGCGAGACACGCAGGTAGAAGAATGCGGATTGTGAAGCGGATTTCGTTTTTTTCATTGGTTGTGAATGGCAGAGTTGGATTTTTGGATGGTTGTAATCTGCGTGTTGGTTGCGGGTAAATTAATTTTTACCCGACTTTGATGCTATCGAACTCAACTAAGATCTGTCACGGAGTTTAACCTTACCATTTCGAAAGGTATTTGGTCCGGCAAGCTCAGTTCATCCGGGAAGACTTGAAAACTGTTGAATTTTCCCCTTATCCGAATCGCGGGACCAACACGATGAGAGACTGCCGACACGAAGGCATCGGCCGACCATTGCTGTCGTCGCTGGTGGCTCGCTACGGCGGAGGAGGGTTTGAATGATCAATCAACCGGTGACACGAGTCGCTTTGAACGTGCCCTCCTTTGAGGGTCTTGCTTTGGGGTCTTTTGCGTCCTGATCGAGCGGAAAGAACATGGCCTCTCCGGTTATCGAACCATCTGTTCCAAATTTCCCTTTCAGCACCAGGGTTCCTGCGTCGCGTCCGACGTTGCCGAGTGGAAACTCCACTATACCCGAGAATATCACAGAGTCCTCATCGCCCCGGGTCCACTCTGCCTTCGAGGGCCCGGCAGTCCCCCAGAATTTCGATCTTGGATCAAGGAGCAGGAAAGAGCCTTTCCCGGAATCTCCGGCTTCAAAGCGGAATAAGCGGCTTTCCCCGTTGCCGAAAGTGATTTCCACCTTCCAACTGCCGATGATGTCCGAAGGCTGCGCCCGGGATAAGCCCATGCCAAATAGTTGGGCCAATACCATCAATATCAATGCCGGTTTTCCTGTCACAATTATCGCCTGCAACGGATTTGTCTTATCTCAATCTCTTTCGACTTGTGACTGAGATCAATCTGCAACCTCAAAGAGTAGCACAGGGGTAAGTTCCAGCTGATGGATCCGGACTCCTTTTCTGACGCTTAGGAGACTGTTGAAAAACTGGAGCGGGTCGCGCGTAGAGGCAGAAGGGGCGGGTGGCAAGGAGCGAGCGAGGCGCATCCCTGCAAGGGGCTGGAACGAGCGAGCGACGCTGCCAGACGCCCCTTCTGCCTCGCGCCCCACGTGGTTGCGCTGTTTTGGCCCTGGCCGGCGTTGCTCGCTGGGTCGAGATCGCCAGGATATCAACACTGTGCTCGCGCCTTGGCCAGGGCCAAAAACAACCGCAACGCGACCCACTCCAGTTCTTCAACAGTCTCCTGGGACTAACGAATGAGTCGTGTCGAGCAAACAGGCTGTCACTCGGGCCGACGGAAAAGCACAAAGGGCATCCAGCATTTTCGCCGGGTGCCCTCATCGCCGCGAGTCTCCTCGCAACCCTTCCGGGAGTCGGATCGGACGACTCCCGGAAGCAAACTGGCTAGCTCTCTTACGTCAGCCGTTAAGGAATCGTAACGTTGATTATGTTCGAGCAACCGCCGCCGTCCGTTTCACACACCTGGTAGGTGTGTGTGGACCCGCTCGCGTTCCTAAGCTTGTCTGCGGTGCTTCCATCGTCTGGTGTCGACTGAATGACGGTTCCGTCCCGCAGGACGTTGAGGTTGCCGTCGTTCTCGGCCGGGCTCCATGTTAGCGTCACTCTTGATTTAGTTCCCCGAGTTTGCGCGGTTCCCGAAAGCACAATGTTCTCACCGCCGCCGCCGCCGCAAGTGCTAAACTTGAAGTTGAGGATGCGGGTGCGCCAGTTAAACGAGCTGGTCGAGGCATAGTATTCCTGGGTATACCAGAAAGTGCAGTCGTCCACCGGATCAACCTGCATGGCGCTGTAATCGCCCCAGCGATTGACGGTGTCGCTTTGGCTGCCGGTGCCATTAAACGCATCGGTCTCACCCGTCAGAGTGCCCAGCGGATCGGTCGAGGCGCGAAACGCGTAGTGGATCTGAGGATTGATGCTCGAGCTCGAGGCGCTAAAGCCGATGGCCAAATCTCCCGACTTATCCATCGCGACACTACTCATCCAACGCCAGGTCGTGTCCGGCTGGTAGGTGCTCTCCTGATTGATCGTGCCGGCGGCTCCGCCCAGGTTTTTCAGCTCAAACCAGCGCGGGGCTGCTACCCCGCCTGCGAGGACCGTAAAGTTTGACACCCACGATTCGTTCGGCGAAGTCGGGGTCCCAAAATTCCGATAGGCCAGCCGGTACATCAGGCGGTCGCCGATGGCATCCAGCCAGTTACCGGAACTCTCTCCCAGCTGTGGAACGCACGAGCGCGTGGTCGTGCAGATGAAGGTAAAGGGCGCGGCCGCTGGACCCGTAAACATGGTAAAGGTGGGGCCCGTGCCGAAAGGCACGCCGACGCTGTAATGCCAATACCTGTAGTGGCCGGCATTGTTGCCGGTGGTATCGGGGAACTCCAGGAACGTATTCGGAGCGCCGGCCGGCGGCAGGTTCAGACCGTCGAAGTCGGAGGGGATCAAGGGATCCTCGTTATTCGCTGGCGAACCGGGCAGGCCCGGACTGATAATGGTAGCCGGGTTGCCGGCCAACATATTCGTGCGATCCATGGCAAACGGCTGCGACCCGAGATAAGCCGTGCCGGTCGAATTGAACACGTTGAATGTCATATAGTAAGCATCCGGCCAAGTGGATAGCTTGGGATAGTCGTAGAAGTTGTTGCCGAATGGGATGAGACTGAAGTCGTAGCGATTCCATGTCCCGGTCGCATCGCTCGTCGTGGAAACGGCAACGCATTCGTGGTCTGGAGCAGCACCACCGACCGCGAACTGGCTGATGACCCAGCGATTGGCGATCTTGTCATAGAGCATGACCGGGTCGCCCGAGCCAGTCTGGCAGACACCACCAAAGCCGGCCCAGACTGAGTTGATGCTCAATGGTCCAAGCACCGAATTACCGGTGGTCTTGTCAAAGACCTGGTAGCCTTCGTTAACCAGCGCGACATATTGCGTCGCACCGACCGAGCCGTTGGTATCGGGCGGGGCGCAGTTACAGATGACGCCCGGGAAAGGGATGCCATCAAAGTTAAGACCAGGGATTACGCTGGCCAGCAGACTGTGCACGAAGTTCTTTTGCACGGCCGCGTCAGGTCGGCTGCCGCTGTCGCGAACAATGCCAATCTTCGGGTTTTCGGGAGCCTCGTGTTCACGAACAGGCGGAAGGGCCCAGGTTGCCATATCGCGCAGGGGCGCGGAAACGTCGTTCTGAGATGAGTGAACGGTAACCCAATGGGGTTGCCACTGCGGTGCCTGTTGCTGAGCCGCCTTAAGGGATGCTCCTGGATACAGACCAAAGCAAATTAGCGCCAGAAGGACGCCAAGCGCGGTGAGTGCGAATCCCGCGACAACACGCAGGGTGGAAAGCGTGTGGCGAGAGGCTGATTTATTTTTCATCATATGATAGGTGTTGTGTTTCTAGTATGTGCGTTTGTTTCGCGGGCAAAATTGTCTTCACCCGAGTTCCCATCATATCGAAATCGAGGAAGATCTGTCACGAGGTTTAACCTTATAATTTGGTAAGGTGCCGGCGCTGGCCCGTTTCCGCCCTCCGGAAATGACTTGGGAAACCACCGTTTGCGGACCGCCCGGATCGACCCAGCGTCGCCTGGATCCTTGGAACCTCGCTACGACCGGACCGGAATCACGAGCAGGAGGCCGGCGAGGAAAAAGGTCAGCGCGGCCGAGAGGAGACAAAAGGGGCAAAAAGCGTGCAGGACGAAGGCCTGCAAATAGAGGAAGTAGAGCGAGGCCAGCAACATCAGGCCAACCACAAGAGTGAGGAGGCTTCGCATCCGCGCATACCCTGAGATCGCGAGGACCGCCAGACTGAAGACCACGAAATAAGCAACCGCCCCGAACGCAGCAGTCGGAATTCCGCGAATCGTGGCGTAAGCGCTTCCCAGCACAGTCGAGCAGCCGATGCTCGAGCCGCAGACGGCATCGTCTCCGGTCAGATGGGCGACGGTGAGAAAGGTTGCATCCGTCAAGCCGACGAGGGCGATGAAGGCGATGATGCAGTAAAAGACCAACGGGGTTCGTGCTCGGGCGGACGATGATTCTTGTTCCACTGAATTCTTCTTCCTCTTAGGCAACGTCAGGATTTCTTTTTGGCCGCGAGGGCCTGGTCGATCACCTCCCGCAGCTTATCGAGGGTGAAAGCGGTCTTTACCTCCTGGCCATTAATGAAAATAGTGGGTGTGTTCTTCACGCCCCGGACCACGCCGGCGGTGCTATCGGACATGACACGCGCCTCCACTTCCGGGCTCTGTAGATCGGCCCGAAACTGATCGACATTGAGCCCGAGCGAATTGGCGTAGGCGTCGAAAAAGGAACCGACCGTGGAGACTCGGCTCCAGACCGGTTGGTATTGGTACAGCATGTCGTGCATCTGCCAGAAATGCCCCTGCAAGCCAGCCGCCTCGGCCGCCTTGGCCGCTTCCACGGCGTGGTTATGCATCTCAAGGGGAAATTCATGGAAAACAAGCCTTAGTTTCCCCGGGTAAAGCTTATCCAGTTCATCCATCGCGGCCGCCGCCACAGCACACGAAGGGCACTGAAAATCGCCGTAAAACTCGATCGTCACCGGCGCGTCGCGCGGCCCGCGCGTATGCAACGCTGAATCCTCCTCGTCCTTCGCCGCAGTTGGCGTGACCGAAGCGCCGGCCGCCGGCGTCGGTGTCGGTCGAGTCTTGATCCGGTAAACCGCGGTCGCGATTCCCACCGTCGCGACGCCGACGAACGCGATGATGATAAAAGGAAGAAGCCGTTTCACGACCGGTGAGAAATCGTTGGCATGAGCGGCGACTCTAGTCACTTCTTCGTCCGCTCAAAATAAAAAATCTCAGGGGCGACCACTTTCTCAAGTCGTTAGGCGTGGTCGGACGGGCGTAATTTTATGGCGGCCACGAGCGCCCGGCGCGTTGCTTTTCCGAGGGCGAATGTTAGCGTCGCCGCTCCGCCATGAGCCAGAATTACAAGGAGACCCTCAACCTGCCGAAAACGGATTTCCCAATGAAAGCCGGCCTGGCCACGCGCGAGCCGGAGATGCTCAGGAAATGGGAAGAGACACGCCTCTACGAGCGAATCCAGGCCGCCCGCGCCGAGGCTGAACTTTTCGTCCTGCACGACGGTCCGCCCTTTGCCAACGGCGACGTTCACATGGGCACCGCGCTCAACAAAATCCTCAAGGACCTTGTGGTGAAATCCAAAACCATGGCCGGCTTCCGCGCGCCTTTTATCCCGGGCTGGGATTGTCACGGCCTGCCGATCGAATACAAGGTGGTCAAGGAAACGAGAGAACTCTCCCCGCTCGAAGTGCGGCAACGTTCGGAGGCGTTTGCGCGAAAATTCATCGACATCCAACGCCAGCAATTCAAGCGCCTCGGCGTCTTCGGCGATTGGGAACATCCCTATCTGACGATGAACCCGGCCTACGAAGCTGCGATCCTGCGCGCCTTCGCCGTTTTCGTCGAGCGCGACCTGGTTTACGAATCGCTCAAGCCGGTTTTCTGGAGTACTGGCGCGCAGACCGCGCTGGCTGAGGCCGAGGTGGAATATCAGGACCGTCAGGACACCGCCGTTTACGTCAAGTTCCCCGTCGTTACCGGGCGACTGAAGGACAAGGCGAGCCTCGTCATCTGGACAACGACGCCATGGACGCTGCCGGCCAATCTCGCCATCGCGGTGCATCCGAAGGAGCGCTACGTGATGCAGGAATTCAACGTGGGAGGGGCCTCTGCGCCGCGATCGCGTGGTGCTCCGTCCGATGTTGCAGACTCCCCGGAGATCGGGGCGCAAAGGCCCCTCCCACATTCCGAAACCCTCGTCCTGGCCGAAAAAATGGTCGCGCCGTTCAGCGCCGCGACCGGCTTCGAGCCCATCGGCGAACCACTCGAGACTTTTCCCGGCGATAAACTCGAAGGCATCGGCGCGCAGCATCCTTTTCTCCCTCGCACTGCGATTGTGCTGACGGCCGATTTCGTCACCATGGACACCGGCACCGGGCTCGTCCACATCGCGCCCGGCCATGGCGAAGACGACTACTCGTTAGGCAAAATGAACGGGTTCCCAATCCTCTCGCCGGTCGATGATCTCGGGCGCTACACCGCAGAGGTTGGCCTGCCGGAACTGGTCGGCAAATACGTTTTCGACGCCAACGCCGATATCGTCAGGCTGTTGCGCGAGCGCGGCATGCTCCTGGCCGAGCAGCCTTTTCAGCATTCCTATCCCTATTGCTGGCGCTCCAAAACCCCGATCATTTTTCGCGCGGTCGAACAGTTCTTCATCCGCATCGACGACCTCCGAAAACCGGCGCTCGAAGCCATCACCCAGGTCACCTGGCTGCCGGGCTGGGGCGAGAATCGCATCGCCGGCACAGTCGAATCGCGCCCCGACTGGGTCATCTCACGCCAGCGCAGTTGGGGGGTGCCGCTGCCGGTTTTCTACTCCGCTCAGGGCGAAGCGCTCCTCAACCCGGAATGGATCCGCCGGCTCGCTGATCTCGTCGCGCAGCGCGGCTCCAACGTCTGGTTCGAGCTCGACGACCCCGCCCTCGCCCGTGCACTCGAGCTGCCGGAAGGCACCCGGCATCGCAACGACACGATTGACGTCTGGATCGACAGCGGCGTTTCCCACCTCGCGGTCTGTGCGATCCATCCGGCCCTGCGCGATCCGGCCGACATGTATCTGGAGGCAACCGACCAGCACCGCGGCTGGTTCCAATCCTCCCTCATGACGAGCGTCGCGCTGCACCATCGCGCGCCTTACAAGACCTGTGTCACCCATGGTTTCGTGGTCGATCTCGATGGAAAAAAGATCTCCAAGTCCGGCACCTACAACAAGCCGATGGACGCGGGCCATTTCGTCGGCCGGCACGGCGCCGATCTCGTCCGGCTATGGGTCAGCAGCATCAATTACACGGATGACGTGCCCTTCTCGGAGGAGATGTTCACCCGGCTCGGCGACACCTATCGGCGGATTCGAAATACGCTCCGGATCTTGTTAGGCAATCTTTCTGATTTTGAATCAGGCCATCACGCGGGCCCGGAGTCACGGGCCGAGGCCGGGCTTTCTGGGCAGGCCGTAACGGATGCGGAGCAACGGCCGGGCTTTCCCAGCAGGAAGGAACATTTTACCCTGGTCGATCGCTGGATTCTCGATCGGCTGCAAGAGGTGATCGACGAGTGCCGCGCGGCCTACGCGGCCTATGAATTCCACAAGGTCTATCACACCCTCAACCAATTCTGCGCCGTCGACCTGAGCAGCCTCTATGTCGACATCACCAAGGACCGGATGTATTGCGACGCGCCCGACGCGCCGCGCCGCCGCGCCACGCAAACGGCCATGCATCAGATTTTCGAAGCGCTTTGCACCCTGCTCGCTCCCATCCTCGTTTTCACCGCGGAAGAAGCGTGGGGCTACCTCGGCGGCGACCGTGACTCAGTCCACCTCCAACTTTTTCCCGAACCGCAGGACAACCTGCGCGACTCATTGGTCCGGGAACAAGTCGACGAATTGCTCAAACTTCGCGCCCTCATTGGTCAGGCGGTGGAAAAAGCGCGCCAGGAAAAATTGATTGGCAACGCCCTTGAGGCCGCGGTTGTTCTCCATTGCGACGAGCGCTTCACAGCTTCCATCCCGCGCGAGGAACTCGAGGAATTTTTTATCTTGAGCGACTTGACCCTCGAGCCCGCGGCAGAATCGAGCGCCACCATCACGAGAACGCCTAACAAGAAGTGCGGGCGCTGCTGGCGGCATCGGCCGGCCGTCGGCACGATCGCCGCTCATCCGGACTTGTGCGATCGCTGCGCCGCAGTCGTGGATCGGATATGACGCATCGCCACCGGTTCCAGGGAACGTGCGCCCCGCGAATGATCGCCACCGCCCGATGAAAATTTTCTTCTACCTCAGTCTGCCTCTCTACGCGCTCGATCAGATCACAAAGTATCTCGTTTCCCACCTCATCGATCCGACCGAGCCGCGCGATCTCATTCCGAATTTCTTTGCCCTTGTCCACGTCACCAACACCGGCGCGGCCTTCGGATCCTTCCGCAACAACAACGGCTTTTTCATCGCCATTTCCTGCATCGCCCTCGTCATCGTCACGGTCCTGATGCTGCGCCCCGAACCGCGCGATCCCTGGCGGCGCCTCGCGCTTGGCTTAATCATGGCCGGCATCCTCGGCAACCTGACCGACCGTCTCCTGCACGGTTACGTGATCGATTTTCTGCTCTTCAATCTGCACATCCCGTTTGCCAATCCCTGGCCGGCCTTCAACGTTGCCGACTCCTGCATCTGCCTCGCGGTCGCGTGCTTCATCATCTATTCCTTTCGCGATTCGCGAAAGCCAGACCCGACCGCGGCCTGAATGGTCCCGCGTCGTCTGGTCGAGGCTAGAGCAGGTTAAACACGAGTGTAGCCGACCCAGAGGCAGTGTTTCCCGGGTAGGGTGGGCGTCCCGCCCGCCGGTGCCCGCATCTTGCGGGCACGCCCTTTGGAGGTCGGAGCGCTTTGATGCGGTGCAAAAGTCTGTCGTCGCGGGACGCGGCGACCGGCGGGCGAGACGCCCACCCTACCCGAGATAGGGGATACACTTTTACTTAAACCGCGCTAGATGCTAGGGAGTACACGCAGGGTCATTGCAGTTCTGGCGGTGTTATGGTTGGCGTTGCTATCTTGCGGGGGCCAGACGTCAATTCCGCGAACCTGTCGCCTTCCCACTCGGCGGAAAACTTCCCTTCTGCGACGCGCAACCAGAATCAATGTGTCGTCGCTCTGACCGCCACTCCAAGGCAGGCGATGTGGTGACCGCTAACGAATCCTCCCGAGAAAGCCGTGCCGCACTCCGTTTGTGTCGGTGTAGCGCCCGCTGACCATGTTGCCGTTGTTGACCCCGTTAAGAGAGGTGCCGATTGCACCGGGATAATCATAGGAGGCTAACTTGGTGAGATTCTGCACGATCAAGCCGTGTTCCATTCCGGCGTCGTCGAGGTAGCGGCCGACTGAGATGCCCTTGTCATTGAGCGAGAGGAGAATTGTCGAGGTCGAGCCCGGGTAGTCGATCGGGTAGGTCAGAGTCCCGTTCGAATCACGAAAATACCCGTGGAAAGTCGTTGCCGGCGGCGCATCATAATATTCGCCGACAATTTGGTCCGAGGCATTGAGCGCGTTCGCCTCGACCGTGCCGGACGGCGTAAAGGTGTACGGCTCGAAAGTTCCGCCTAGGCTGACAAAGGCGTTCCTACGACCGGTCGAATCGTCAAAAGCACCACAAAAATCGCCCGCATTGTTAACCTGGAGGACAAAGGTGTTTATCGCTCCGGGAGCATTATACTGAATATAGAAGCCATGGTTCACAAACAACCCATGGTATATCTGCGCGACATCGTCGAAGTAATACCCTGCCAGTTCGTCGGCTTTGTTAATCCCGACGGTAAAGGTGAAATCCGTTTCGATGATCGGATCCGAAAACGTGCCATTCGCCATGCGGGTAAAACCGTAAGTCCTCCCGGTGGAATTCACATACGTGCCAGCAATATCGCCGCGGGAATTAATCTCGTGCGCTGTGGTGGAATTTCCTGTGCCTGGATAGTCGATGACGGCTATGATTTGAATGATAGGCTGGCGAGCAAAAAGAGGATATACCCCAAGCATTAGCGTCGCCACCACAGCCATAAAGCGGACAAGTCGCGTGACCATAAGTAGAATTGTTGAGTCAGCGGTTTATGCAATCTAATCAGAAATGACAAGCCAAAAATCCGGCCACAGGCGAAATTTTGGTTGCCGGACGCAAGTCGTCCAGCAATCCTACTTCCCATGTCATCCAGGCGTTGGAGCGACGGGCGGACCGCTGTCGCTCCGGTTTATCTGTTTCGGACGCGTGGAGTTGGGGCTTTTGGTCCATTTGCGGCTTTCGACGGGGTCATGGTGCTGGCGTATTTCTTCGCCTTTCTGCTAGTGGGGCAAGACACCGTCGCACCACCTGACTCTGCGGCCGCCAATACCCAATCCTCGACAGCCGTCGCAGAGCAGCGACGTTAGGCTGTGCATTCCACGACGCCGATGGAAACGACCGCGCGCGCGCTCGTCGATCGACTGCGCGCCGCCGGGCACATCGCCTATTTCGCGGGCGGTTGTGTGCGCGACCTCGTCCGCGGCCAGACACCCAAGGACATCGATATCGCGACCGACGCTCACCCGGAGGAAGTGCAAAAAATTTTCCGCCGCACCTATGCGGTCGGGGCGCACTTTGGCGTCATCGTCGTGCTGGAAAACGACTGCCAGTTTGAGGTCGCGACTTTTCGATCCGATGGCGCCTACCTCGACGGCCGCCATCCCGTGGCGGTGAATTTTTCTTCGCCGGAAGAGGACGCGCGCCGGCGCGACTTCACGATCAACGGGATGTTTTTCGATCCGCCTAACGACGCCGTGATCGACTTCGTCGGCGGGCGGGAGGACCTGGCGGCGCGACTCGTAAGGGCGATCGGCGACCCTGCGCAGCGTTTCGCGGAAGATCGGCTCCGGCTCCTGCGCGCCGTCCGTTTTGCCACCGTGCTCGAGTTTGAAATCGAACCGGCCACCTGGGCCGCAGTCGTTAGGGCGGCCGACGCCATCAACACCATCAGCGCAGAACGCATCCGCGATGAACTGGTCCGGATTTTCCTCTCTCCGCATCGCGTTCGCGGCTGGGACCTGCTCGACGCGAGCGGGCTGATGAAAGCGGTCCTGCCCGAGATCGACGCCCTGAAGGGCTGCGCACAGCCGCCGCAGTTTCATCCCGAGGGCGACGTTTTTAAGCATACCCGCCTGATGCTCGGGCTTTTGCCCGACGAGGTCTCGCTCCCGCTCGTTTTCAGCGTTCTCTTTCACGATATCGGCAAGCCGGCCACCGCTACCGTGGACGAATCGGGCCGGATTCGTTTCAGTGGGCACGACAAGCTCGGGGCGAGCATGACCGAAGCGCTCATGCACCGTCTCCGTTTTTCCCGGGCCGAGATCGAAGCGACGGTCGAGGCGGTCGATCAACATATGGTTTTCAAGGATGTGGCCCGGATGCGGATCGCGCGCCTCAAGCGTTTCATGGCTCGCCCCCATTTCGCGGACGAGCTGGAACTGCACCGGGTCGATTGCCTCGGCAGCCACGGCATGCTCGACAATTACGAGTTCCTGAAAGAGAAAGCCGAGGAATTTGCCAATGAACCTATCATCCCGCCGCCGCTCGTCACGGGCGACGACCTGATCGCCCTCGGGATGAAGCCGGGTCCCCGTTTCGGCATCATTCTCGAAGCGGTCGAGACCAGACAACTCGAAGGCGAGTTGCGCGATCGCGCCGAGGCTCTGGCCTGGATAAAAGAGAAATACCCGCCAGGCCAGGCCTGACGGGTATTTCAGAAGCAGTCTTGAACTAACTAACCCCGACCCTTATAGGCCGGTGCCGGACTTGGATTTCACCAGCCCAATGTCGCCGGCGTTAATCGTGCCATCGACCGTTACGTCCTCCCGGAAGTTAGTTCCCGTAACTGGATTGCCCGATTGCGACTTGGTCTGGCCGATGTCGCCCGCGTTGACCGAGCCGTCGCCCGTCGTGTCGCCTATCAGCAGGCCCCACTGCGGGCTCACCACCGTGTCGCTGTGGTTCCCCATCGAGTCATTCACGTTACTCAGCGTAATCGTATTGTATTGCGCGTTGCACGAGCCCTCGCCCGTTAGGTTGACCGTGTACTGGTTCGGGTTCGGCCCAATCGAGCTGCTCCCGACTGTTCCGCACCCCACGCTCGCACCACCGACGCTCGTCAGGTTGTTCGAGAAGGTCATGATCAGCGTGTAGTTGCCCCCAGGACCGTTTCGGCATTCAACCCCGCTCCCGCCCGTCAGATCGATGTCATAGGTGCCGGCTCCGCCGTGCACCATCTCCGAAACCATGCCCGTCAACACCACCGGGGGTGTCGGGGTAGGTGTCGGGGTAGGCGTGGGCGTAGGCGGCGGGCATATTGACGGCCTATATACCTGGTTATCATTGCTGCCGGTAAAAGCCCCAGCGACGGGTGTCCCGCCTATGGAGTAAAGAGCGGTCGAAGTTGCTGCACCAAAGCCGCGCGCACGCGCCTGCGGCATGGAGCTGGCGTTCAGCGTCCAGGTGTTGGCAACCGGATCATAACTGTAAGCGATGTTGGACACGGCGCCGTTGACAAAGCCCCCGGCCACTACCCAGAAGCCGTTCACAACTCCCTGCGCAGCGCCGAAGACGGTCGCTGGCATATTACCGAGGTTCGCAGACCAGGTGTTAGTAGCAATATTGTAGCGATACACCCCGCTCTGTGCCGTCGTCGAAGTTGTGCCGCCGGCTAGATAAATGTAGTCGACGCCGCCGACGTTCATATATGCCACCAGCGGGAAGCCCACGGCAACAGGCGCGTTCGCACCGGCCGCCCAAGCGACAGTGGGCGGGCTACCGCTAAGCGTACCGATCTGGAGGCTGGCCGTCGTGCTGGTGGCGGTATTGCCGCCCACCAGATAGATCTTGCCATTAAAATAGGCCGCCCCAGCCGCCCAGCGCGCGGTGGTGAACGACGTCAGAGTCGTGTACGAGTTAGCCACGGTGTCGTAGCGTCGGGTCGTCGCGATGGTCGCGCCGCCCATGATAAAGCAGTATTGCGTGCCGTCGCACACCCCCACCGGGCCTTCAACTGATGCCGGGTAATTCGTAAGTGACGTCCAGGTGTTGGCTACCGTGTCATAGACTCTCGCATTGTTGACCAGAGCGCCGTTGCCGACACCGGTAAACATGTAGAGCTTGTTGCCAAGAGGTGCCAGCGCCTGGTCCAGGATGTTGGCCGGGGCAGGCAGTTGCGGCGAGTTATCCGACCAGGCGTTGGGTGTGCAATTGGTGCAGTCAATCGCGGTCGTACCCGTGGCGGAACCGGACCCGGCGTTGGTCGTCGAGACCATGGCGGTGTTGGAGATAGAGCTGCTGCCGCAAATCGCACTCGTGGTCGCCGTGGTAACGTGCGCGAAGAAGCTCGTGCCGGCCGCCTGCGTGCCGCCCGGCGGGCTGTAAACAAGGCTTTGCGAAGGCGGCGAGCCGGTGATCGAGTAATAGTTACCCCCGCTTTGGGAATCGATCGACCAATTGACCCCGTTCCCCGAAGGCAGTGGGTCGCTGAAGGAGATGCCGGTCACGGTGTCGGTGCCGCTGCTATTCACGGTCACAGTGAAGCCGAGGTTCGTGCCGGGGTTGATGCTGGCGTTGTCCGCCACGTCATAGACCGAGACTGCGGCCACGGGCGATGGCGTTTGCGGCACGCACTGGGTAAAGGCGAAATTGCCGATACGTGTCCGCCAGTTGAACTGGCTGGTCGTGGAATAGTACTCCTGGGTGTACCAGAAAGTGCAGTCATCTTCAGGGTCAACGCTCATCGCGCTGTAGTCACCCCAGCGGTTGCCCGTGCTGCTCTGGCTGCCAGTGCCGGAAAACAGGGTTGCTTCACCTTGCGACAGAGCGTTTATCGGGTCGGTCGAAAGCCGGCCCGCATAGCGGATTCCCGGAAAGGTGGTGGACGATGAAGCGCTAAAGCCGACTGCCAGGTCCCCTCCATTGTCCATCGCCGCGCTGCCCATCCAGCGCCAGGTCGTGTCCGGCTGATAAGTGCTCTCCTGATAAACAGTCACCGGCCCATTCGTGACATTACGTAGCTCGAACCAGCGCACACCAGACGTTCCGTTGCCGGTGCCGGCCGCGCCACAAGCGCCCGTCGCGCAAACCGTGTAGTTGGAGACGAGGGATTCCTGCGGCGAGGCCTGGGTGCCAAAGTTGCGATAAGCCGCGCGGAACATGAACCGGTCGCCGATCCCGTCCACGCCACTGGTCGAAGTAGTCACGCCCGACTGAGGGACACAAGCCCGGGTGTTACTCCCGGTGGTACACAGTTGCGTGAAAGCCGCGGCCGCGGGGGTCGCGAAGGTGGTCCAGGTCGAATTGGCTGGCATCCCAAAGTCAACATGGAAATGATAGACCGTGTAACTGCCGCCGGCCGGAAAACCGATATAGGTCTCGGGCGCGCCACTCGGCGGCAGGGTCATTCCGTCTATGTCCGCCGGTAGCATCGAACCAACCGAGGAGCCCAGCGGCCCGACCGGGCTGACGGCGGTCGCCGGGTTGCCCAGAAGCATGTTCGCCCGGTCGAAGGCGAATGGTTGCGGGCCAAGGAAGCTCGTGCCCGCAGAGTTAAAGATGTTGTTGCTTTGATAATAGCCGTCGGGCCAGATGGCGATCTTGGGATAGTCATAAAAATTGGAGCCAAGCGGAAAGTCGTAGCGATAGTAACTGCCGGTCGCATCGGGCGACGTCGAAATCGCGACGCACTCATCCGATACCACACTGCCCGTAGCGGCGAATTGGCTGATCAGCCATCGGTTGGCAAAGTGGTCGTAGAGAACTACGACATCGCCTTCTCCCGCGTTCTGACAAACCCCGCCAAAGCCGGTCCAGATCGAGGAAACGCTGACCGGACCGAGCTCCGATGCGCCCGTGCTCTTATTAAATACCTGGAAGCCTTCGTTGACCTCCTGCACGTACTGGTTCAAACCGACTGCGCCATCCGTGTCCGGCGGCGCGCACGAGCAGACGACCCCAGGAAAATCGATGCCTTCAAAGTTCAGGATCGGACTCGGTATGTGGGTTTTGCGGAGGTCTCGCAAGGCTTGCGCCGGATCCTCGAGCGCGCCATCGGGAGCGTCCTTGTGAGGAATACCTGTCTTCGGGTTTTCCTTAAGTTCGCAGGGATGCCGGCTCAGGTTGAAGGTGGTCGGCGGTATGTCGCGCAACGGCGGTGAAACGTCGTTCTTGACCGACGCGATAACAGTGACCTGATTGTTGCTCGTCGGGCCAGCGGTCGCTCCGCCCGATTTGCTCGCGCCGGGCGCGTTTTTCTGAAGAATGCCAGCGGCATACAGCGATAGGGCAAGGGCGAACAGACAAAGCACGAATCCGACCAGGATGCGTGGGTTAAAGAATGCGGATTTTAGCGTGGATTTCTTTTTCATTTTGCAAGCCTTTCCAGGCTGCTTTGTGCAGCCCTAAGGGTGTGTGTGTTGATCTCTCTCTTGGTGCCGGAGGAAAGTGTTATAGGTGACGTAATTTCAATCAGCGCGCGCGCTTCAGAGTGCCAGGGTATTTTTTCAAAGGGTTCCCCTGTGTCGTAAGGTTTGGCACAAAGTAAGGTTTGCCAGGTCAGGAGCCTGTCGTCAGTAGACCAGGCTTGGCACGCCAGACGCGGCTTGCCGCAGAAGGATTTCCTGCCATCAGTTCGTCAATTTTCCTGCTCATGACTTGCGCCACGGTCGCTGGTTGTTTCAGGAATCAGTCACAACGTCAACAAAAATCTTTCGATTTCTCAAAAAACATTTTGTTACTGTTAAGAGAAGGCCGCAAATCCTACGAGTCCTTACCTCAAGGACCTGTAATTACTCTCTACCTTTCGACCGTGGTCCCGCGTGATTTTACATTACATTGTCGTAATGTTTAACACTCAGGTCATACCTTTCGCGCTAACAACTCCTGCGATCGGCCAGGCTAAATCCGAGCTAGGATTTCCTTTGCTAGATCATTACGGAAAATCTTAGCTTCGCCGGGAGCGATTTTGGCGGCTCCTCCAGGTAATAATCTGTCCGGTCTGCCGAGACAAGGTTGGCCAGGCCGGCCAGACTCCTGACGGGCTCGACTCTCTAATTCATGGCGCTACTGGCGCCCCGAGTTCGTGCAGGTGTTGCTTTGCGTCGGTGTAGTCCGGCTCCAGACGGAGGGTCTCGACGAACTCCGCCACGGCCTCATCTCGGTGGCCGAGCTGAGCCAGGACGCAGCCCATATTAAAATGCGCTTCCGGATAGTTTGCATCAATTCGTAAAGCTTGGGCAAACTGCTTGAGCGCTTCCTCCGGCTTGTTAAGGCGAACCAGGAAGCACCCCATATTGTTATAGGCCCGGGCATAATCCGGCCGGATTCGGAGCGCAGCCTGACAGGCCGCTATAGCCTCGTTCCACTTACCCTCGGCAGCCAGGGCACGGCCAAGATTGTAATCGGCCTCGGCAAAGTCCGGCTTGATCTCCAAAGCTTTTTGATAGTAGGCAATGGCTTCGCTGGCTCGGCCCGTTTTCAAAAGAACAATGCCGAGATTGTAATCGGCTTTCGCGTAGTTCGGATCGATTTCCAGGGCTTTTTGATAGTGCGCGATGGCTTCTTCCACCTGCCCTTTCCCAAAGAGAATGTTCCCGAGATTGCTCTCGGCTTCTGCGTAGTCGGGCTTGATTTGCAAAGCCCTTTGATAGTGCGCCATGGCTTCTTCCACATATTCTGTTTGCGGAAGGCCGTTCCCAGGCAGCTCCCCTTTTAGCATCAGGGCTCCACCCAGATTGTTGTGCGCTTGCGCATACTCCCCGTTGAGTTCAATTGCTCTCCGGAAATAGACAATCGCCTGATCAACCTGGCCCTTTTCCGCCAGCACCTCACCGAGGTTATTGCAGGCAATGTAATTATTCGAAGTATTGTCAAGTGCATGACGCCAGAGCGTCTCGGAGTTCTGCCAAAATGCAGTCTGGCTGCGCGCGTCCATGGCCAGCGCTATGACAATGAGCAAGGCTGCAGCGGCTAGTATTTCGCGGCCGCGGCGCCACCTGGCAAACAATTCTATCGCACCCCAAGCCAGCAGAATGCAAAGGCCGATCTGCGGAAGGTAGGTATAGCGGTCGGCCCGCGTTTGGGCTCCTACCTGGATAAGGCCAATCATCGGGACGAGCATGCCCAGATACCAAAGCCAGCCCACCAGGAGAAACGGAAACTTTCTGCGCCAGAGGAAGAAGATCGCGGAAAGAATGAGCAGGAGCAGGAGCGACAGGATGACTTGGGCGATGTTGAGGTTGCCTTTCGGATACGGGTATAAGACCGCCAGGTGGGCCGGATAGATCGTCTGATCCAGGTAGGCGACATAAGAAACGATGGCGTTACCGACACGCTCCGCGAAGGTCAGGTTGGTGGTTTCTTCCAAGACTCGCTTTTGAGCCAGGATGGTGGCGACACAAGAAGCAGCCGAGAGGAGAAAGAGAGGGATTTTTTCGACCACGAGAGCACGGACCACGGACCACGGACTACTGACCACTGACTTCCGACCTCTGACCTCTGATCTCTGCATTCTACCCAGCGGCCAGTAATCCAGGAGGAGCAAGACAAAAGGAAGCGTGACCAGGGTCGGTTTGCACATCAGGCCGAGGGCAAAGAGAGCTACGACGGTGATATATTTACCGAGGGAATGCCGATCACTGCGCGCATAACGAGCATAAGCCAGAAGCGTGAGCATAAAAAAGACGCCGCTCAGAACATCCTTGCGCTCCGACACCCAGGCGACCGATTCCACGCGGAGCGGATGAATGGCGAAGAGTGCGGCGACGAAGGCGCTCGGCCAAAGGGAGCGAGTTAGTTTTCGGAGGGCCAGAAACAAGAGGATGGCCGCGGCGGCCTGCAGCAGGATGTTGCTCAGATGATGTCCCCACGGCTGCAGGCCGTAGAGCTGACAATCGAGCATGTGCGAAATCGTGGTCAGGGGATGCCAGTTGGCCGCATGGACATGAGTGAATGCCCATTCGATTCCGCTGAAGGTGAGCCCATTGATTATCTCCGGATTCTTATAAACGTAATCCCCGTCATCATAGCTGACGAACCCGTTATGGAGTGTCTGGCCAAAGGCCAGCCAGACAATCGCGGCAAGAAAAAGAGCGATCGCGATCTCGACCAGGAACTGTTTGCGAGCGCTGGAAGCGCGCTCTGAAGTCGCGCCGACTCGCGAAGTCTTGCTTCGCCGCTTTACTTTCCGGGCGCGCATGTTGAGAAGACCTTACCACCGCGCATGGCTTTCATTGCAGAGCTATTCTGAATGCCACTGCTAACGCGTTCCCCCGTCGCACTCTCACTCGACCTTTGTCATTTTGCCCGCGACAACATCCACCTCGAACGGACCGGGCGCTAACAAAAAATCGGAAATCGACCCTGATTATTTCTGGGCTGTAGCCGCTTCGCTGTGCGAAGCGCGGGTATGTGTGTGGCAAGCTGGTTGGCATGTCCGCTCTCGCGTCGCCCGTGTCTGTAGCCGCTTCGCTGTGCGAAGCGTGAGTATGTGTATGGCAAGCCGGTTGCCGTACCCTCCCCGCGTCGCCCGTGGCTGTAGCCGCTTCGCTGTGCGAAGCGTGAGTATGTGTGTGGCAAGCCGGTTGGCGTACCCTCCCCGGCGTCGCCCACAGGGCGACGGCTACAGGCGAAGCGTGGGTCAGTGCGTGGTCAGGCAATGGGCGGTCGCTCTCGCCTCGCCCGCGGCTGTAGCCGCTTCGCTGTGCGAAGCGCGGGTATGTGTGTGGCAAGCTGGTTGGC
>JBOHXL010000219.1:0-12125 GCA_050736975.1 Chthoniobacterales bacterium
GGGCGACCGCTGCCAAATCTTCATTTCAGAAATCTGCGCAGCCACAGGCCGATATCTTTTTCGCTCGTTTGCGCTTTAGGACTTGAATACACCGTGCCAAAAGAGGGGGTTTTTCAGCGGAATGAAAGTTTTAGACGCGACCCCGTTCCCCCTATGGCAGGTGCATGCCTATTGTTCGATGCGCAATCATTTCCATTTCGTCGTGGAAACGCCGCGGGCCAACCTGCTGGCAGGAATGAAATGGCTCCTGGGGCACCTACACGATGCGCTTTAACCGCTGCCACGATTACAGCGGGCATCTCTTTGGCGGATGCTGCAAGGCGCAGGTGATCGACGAAACGAGGCCTGGCTATTTGCGGACGGGGGCGGATTATGACTGTAGCGTTTGCGGATGTCGATGCCAACGTAGTTCATCTTTCAGTTCTCCTTTCGGTCCGGTCTTCTTCCCAAACCTCGCACCGCCTCGAACTGCTTTCATGTCACATCTGACCTCGTCTTTGGTGCCCCGGGACGAACGAAGGGAAGGTTACCTCACCCTATACCTGGCGAGAGGTGTAGACGTTGGATGACCTAAATCCGGCTCCCACGGCGCTGGACCGAACCGGACCTATGCCGCTATCCCCCGGGTCAGAACTTATATCCTACCGAAATAGCCACGGACCGGCCCGGCTCCGGAATGCGTGCTCCCACGGGCACGTCGCTATCGAGGACTTGGTTGATCCCTGCGAGATGCTCGACGTAGCGCCGATCGAAAAGGTTGTCCAGCACGAGATCGACGTCGAGGTGCCCGGCAAAGGTGTATCCGGCGCGGAGGTTGAGTACGGCATAGCCGGGGCTGGTCAGCTCGTCATTGAAAGCGGCGACGTCGTGCTGCGGGGCGGCCCAGGCCAGTTCCAAGGCGCTGCGCCAGGCCTGCCAATGTTGCTCGAAGCTGACGGTGCCATGCAAGGGGGCGATGCGGTAGAGGTTGTCACCGTTATCGCGATTGATCCCGCGCACGTAGCTGAGCTGTCCGCGCAGGGTCAGTAACTTGTCAATGTCGTAATGGGCCTCGCCATCGACTCCGTAGAGGTCTGCCCGATCGACATTCCGATATTGCAGAACAACCGTATCGAAAAAGATTTGGTTGGTCGGTGTGCCCTGAATGTAGTCGCTAACGAAGTTGTAGAAGGGCGTGACCTTAAGTCCCCAATCATCGCCGTGCCAGTCGCCGGTAAAGGCGATCTGGTGCGACACCTCGGGAGCAAGGTCGAGATTGCCCACATAGAAGCGCCCGTCGGAGGCACCGGAAGCAAAGGCGAACGCTGAAAAGAGGTAGCGTTCGAGGATGCTGGGGGAGCGGGTCTTGCGGGCAAAGGCTAGCTCATAGCTCTGATAGCTGTCGGGCGTGAAACGCACGGAGGCCATGGCGTCGAAGTTGACATCGGTCGCGTCGTGCGAGCGGGAGTTGAACGCAGCCGCATCCGCGGCCGAGTCCGGGTAAAATTGCGTGATCGGATCAGCGTCACTCCAAACGGTGTCATTCCGCAGACCAACCAGGCTGGTCCAGTGGTCATCCCAGTCTTTCTGCCACTCAAAGTAAACCCCAAGCCGGGTGCGGGTGGCATTGTTAATGTCTTCCTGGCTCACACCGCCGTTGACGTCTTTCTCGAAGGCATCGAACCGGTTCCAGTGAAAGTCCAGCCCGGTCCGGAAAGTGTCGCTATCCCGCGGGATAGTCATTCCGATTTTCCCACTCAGGTCATCGCTCTGGCTCGGAGCAGAAAACGGGGAACCGTCCAATTCCGGCATGCGCCTGCTCGTGAGAGGTCGGAGCGAGAAGTTATCCATCAGGTGGTAGGTGCTATTGTAGGCGATGCGGCTGTCGAGTTGGCCAAAGGAGTAGTCGCCGGTCTGCTGAATGCCTGCGAACCAACTGTTGTCCTGGATCATATCCATCGGCTGCGCCGGGGCCGCCGCGTCGCGGACACGCGTGATTCCGCCAAAGGCTTCAAAGACACCACCGAAAAGGTGTCCGGCCACTTGGCCCTCGTGCTGTTGATATTCTCCTACCCCGCTGTCGCGCACCCGGCCACCGGGAATACGCAAATCGTCGGAAGTTAACCAGGAACCATTGTAGGAAGCGCTCCACTGCTGGCTCGCCGCAGCGAGGCTGCCGTTCACGACCGTGCCGTTATCGCTGCTACGATAGAAGGATCCAAGATCACCGGACCAAAGCGTCTGCGTATCGGACGAAAAAAACGGTGGCTTCCGATCGGCGAGGACGATGCCGCCGATGTTATCGCCACCGAGGCTGACCGGGGTAATGCCCGCCACCACGGTGAGAGACTGGAGGGAGGAAGGCGCTATGTCGAGCAAAGGTGGGTCCATATGATTCGGACACGCCGGAGTAATCTCCATTCCGTTGACCAACACGTTAACGTGATCGTCGCTCAGACCTCGCAATTGCACGATCCCGGTGAGCGGGCCGTTGCGCACGACGCCGGCACCAGGTGCTTGCTTGAGCAGAGATGCCGTATCGGTTGCCCTTGCCAGCAGGTCAGGTGTGGGAACGACCACCGTCGCGTCGTTGGGCAGGATAGGCTGTCCCACTACAATCACGGGTGACATCTGGGGCCGCTCCTCGGAGGAGAGTGGAGATGGCGTGGGTGTCTGTGCGGACGCTGCCAGCACCGGGATGAGAGCGGTCAATAAGACGACAAGATTTTTGAGTACAAAAACGTGTGATTTCATTGGGAATGAGGCAACTCACGGGCTTCGTTTTGAGTAGAGATTAGGCTTATATCACTATTGATATCGCCGATATTACAACGAAGTGATTTTTGCCAGCAAGACAAAAAATAAAGCAAATTGATGTCGCCATCGGTGTGCCTTAAATGCGTTTGCTGGGGGTCGCGTCTTAAAAAGGGCGTGTTGCCCAATAGATGTTCATGGCGCAACCCGAGAAGGCGACGCAAAATCAGCTTTGATTGCAAGCCCGGGTTGGGTAGCCTAAAGATCGATGCGGACAAAGAGTTTGCTGGGTCTCGCGCTCGGATCGCTTATTGCGGCTGCTCCGCTGTCCCTGCGCGCACCGCTGCCGCAGACCACTGAATCGAGTTGCTGCGCGGCAATGAAGGCGGGCGGACAGTCCAACGATTGCGGCAAGCATTCTCCGAATTCGAAACAGGACCGACAATGTTGCGCTAACTGTCTGATCGCGTTCGCCGCGTCGCTCGATTCGGCGTCAAGGTTGGTTCCTCCAACGCCCGAGGACGAAAAGTTTCCCTGCCTGGTCACGCGCGAACAACTGCGGACCGATCGTCCTCCGGTGCCGCCGCCGCGTGACCTTTTGGTCTAAGGCGTCGGCTCGTCCCGTCACTCGGCGGGACGAGGAAACAGAAAGATAACTTCACTGGGAGGATTCACATGAAGTACCTATTACTTATTGTAGCAGCCTTTGCGTTTGCCGGATCGGCGGTGGCGACTTCGTCGTCGGACTGCTGCAACGGCGGCGTTTGCTGCCCGGCTCACCTGAGCTGCTGCGCACGTTAAGCGTAGCCACTCGTTGTTAGTTTGCGAAGCCCTCGCTGGATCTACCGGCGGGGGCTTTTGCTGTTTGAGGAGGATAATAGGGAACCCCGCGGCGATCTATGACATTAAGACTTTGGGCCGAAACTGAAACCGGGCACCCCAACGATATCGGAGCGCCCGGCTCTAATGCACCAAAACAGCTATTTGTTTGCGTTCGAGATCCCAGTTACTTCTTGTAAGACTCGAGCTTGGGCAGGACCGGCGGCTCGACGAGCTGGCTCACGGTTTCGGTTTCCTCTTCTTCTTCCTGTGAATTAAGCGGCTGACCAGCCGGATTGACCAGCCGCGCGGTCACAAAGATGACGAGGTTCCGTTTGATGTGTTGCTCGGCGTTGGTCCGGAAGAGCCGGCCAACCAGCGGGATGTCGCCGATGATCGGGGTGCGGTCCTCGGTTTTCTGCACATCTTCGCGCATCAGCCCACCGAGGACGACGGTCTGGCCATCCCACACACTCACGCTCGTTGTCACCTTGCGCGAGTTGAAGATCGGCTGGTTGATGACGTTTGGAGTGAGGACGCTTTGGCCGACTCCGGGAATTGTTACGAGCGCCGTGCCGAGGAGGGCAAAGCTGGAACCGGTCGCCGGCGAAAGAATCGGGCTTCCATAATTGATGAAGCCTTCGAACTCCACCACCTGCGGAACGAGGTTCAGATCAATCGTCACTCCGTCCGGGCCGACAACCGGTTCGACTTCGAGAGTGACACCGGTGTTCCGGGTTTCAAAACCGGTCGGAGTGGTAGGTGTCACGGGGACCGACGCGCTACCCCCAGCCATGTTGCCCCCGGTGCTGCCCACCGTATCCGGAATTTTCGGCGGATCGAATTGCGTCGGATAACGAAATTCTCGCACGATCTCGATCACGGCGCGCTGACCGCTTTTGGTCGTAACTCGCGGCGCAGAGAGTAAATCGACACCCTTTTTTTGGTTTAGCGCCCTGATCACGACCTGGAACTCCGGGTTGGTCATGACACCGCTTAAGCCGAAGATGGCGGGTGCGAGCGAACTGGCCCCGGGAGCGCCAAAGAGAAGCGCATCGATCGCATTGGCAGTGATGGCGAGATTGCCGCTGCGATTTCCCGCGGTCACAGGATTCTGCCCGATCGCGGTGGGGACACCGTTGGACGTGATCACGCCCGGATAGTCGCTCGGGTTGACGCCCGGAGCCGTGCCCGAAGTCCCGCCGCTGCCGATCACGCGCCCGCTTTTACCTCCCAGACTGAACCCGCCCAGCAACCAATCGAAGCCGAGTTCCTTGAGATTGTTTTGCGTGATCTCGACAAATTTGGCTTCAATCTCGACCTGCTTCGGGCCGCCCACGTTGGCCTGCTCGACCAGCGCATCCACCAGTTCGAGATTTTCCTCGGTGTTACGCACGATCAGCCGGCTGCTTTGCGGCAGAAAATTGGCACTCGCGCCGGGCGGGAACGGAACGCCCTGATCCTTCAGGAAATCGAGCGCAGTCTGGCGATTCACCAGTTGCTGACCGCCCGTGGTTTCCTGTGTGTCCTTCCCGCCGCCCGTCCCGGCGCGTGAAGCCGGGCGATCGAGTGGGTTCGCGCCCAGGTTAACCGAGCTGCCGATGAAGCCTGGCGGGACGCGATATTCCTTGGTGAAAAGATCGTTGCTCTGTTCGCTGATCGGAATGATCGAAATCGCGTACGGCTCCACCTTCACTTTCAAGCCGGCCTGGCTCGCAATGTAACGGAGCGCTTCGCCTAATGGAATTTGGGTGAGCGTGAGCGTGATCCGCGCATCGACCGGTGAGATCGACGGCGCGGCTGGAATCGACGCGGGCACCGGGGTTGGCTCGATTCCGATTGCCGGGGAGGCGCCGGGAAGGGACGGCGTCTCGGGCAGGGGCGCGGGCGCTTCGGCTTTGCCTAACGACGTCGTGCGCAGCACGATGTCGACCCCGCGCTTGCCTTCCGTCGAGGGATCATTCGCCGCTGCCTGCTGGCGCAAAAAATCGATCGCTTCCCGGACGCTGGCATCGCGGAACTCAATCTTCGGGATGATGATCGTGTTGAGCTTGTTCGTGATCCGCGCCGTGCCGCCGGCATCGCGCGCAAAAGCGTCGCTGATCGGGCTGACCGTCTGGCCATACTGGCGGACTGGCTCCTCCCATCCCTTTTGCACCTGCCAAAGCTGACGGGAGCGCGTTTCGTCATAGGCCTCGCCGCCGTAATGCGTCCTGCTCAGGTTGATCCGCTCCTCGCCCCGTCGGGCCGCGACGTTATAGGGATCGAGATTCAGGACCTGCTCGTATTTCTTAAGGGCGAGATCGTAACGGCCCGAGTCATAATAGCCGTCGGCGGCGCTCAGGAGTTTTTTCACCTCCTCGACCTTGCCAATGAACTTCGGGCCCATCGTCTTGTTGAAAAAGCCGGGCTCGGAAAGATGCGCGAGGAGGTCGAGCGCGGGACGGCAATTTGGATCGTAACGATCGCTCACCACTTCCCGCACGATCTGCTCCGCCTCGCCATATTTGCCCTCGGCGATGCGTTGCCCGGCCAGCTTCACTCCGCTATCGCAGAAACCCCTGAGCGCGGCATCATGTTGGTCGCCGGTCGTGAGGGCGTCGGGCAAAAAGGTTGCCGCGACTCGAAATTCATCATGGGCTTTGGCAAAATCCTTCGCCTTTAGCGCGAGCTGTCCACGCGCCAGAGCGCCCTCACCTTGCAAGACTGCAGCCTGACGCCGCGCGATCTCGCGTTCGGCAATACTGCGGACGTTTTGCGCCATCGCCGAAGGCCAAACGCCAAAGAGAATCGTGAAGAGGATCAGGGTGAAACGGAAGAATGAGGTGTTCATGGGAGGATGCCGCAAAAAAGTCGGAAGGGGGGAGCGGCGCTAGGCCTTGCTCAGACCGATCTCGATCTTTTCGTTAGGCTTCTGGGTGTCAATGATGATGGCTTTGTCGCGCTCAACATGCAATAACTTATATTTGATCTCCTCCTTCGGTTTCAACGAAAATTCCTGATCTTTTTTGACCGCGAAGGTCTGCGCAATTCCGCCCCAGGTATAGAGGAAGTTGGCGACCGACTCGGGCGAGGTGACGCGCTGCTCTTTCACGAGAGTGACCACGTCGTGCGTGTTGACTTGTTCAAGGGTCAACTCCGAAACATCGATCCGCGTTCCGTATTTGTCGGTCTCGTATTTCTCGGCGTACTTCGTCAGCTTGTATTGTGTCCCCGCGACCCAGTTGCCGATCTGGAGAAATTGGGTCGGCTTTCTCGAGTCGAGGTTGTTGATCGCATAGGTGTCGCCGACCGAGGAGGAAAAGATAAGCGGGAAAGCTTCCTGCGCGAAGGAGAGCAGCTTGAGCTTAAAGGTGTAGGAGGGATGCGATTCCCGGTCGACCGGGTTGGAGTGGCCTTCCCACTCGTCGAGGTTGGTGAAGCCGTCGCGGTCCGGATCCTGCATGAGAGCGTCGGCCTCGGCCATGGGGAGACCGAACTCCTCAAGCCAGTCGTTAGGCACAGGCGGGTGGAGGAGCGTCGTTTGCAAAGGCGCCGGCTGGCCGTCCGCGCCGATAAAATGCTTTTCCGGCACGAAAAGCCCCGAGGGCCCGGTCGCGGTCCATTGCGACGGGGCCTGCAATTTCTCCAGCGCCTCCTCGAGCTCGGAGGCCTTGCCTTGCGGGATTTTGTTGTTCGGCAGCGGAATGTTTTGCCGGGCGCTGAATCTTTCGCTGAATCCGGAGGCGCGAAGGAAGATGAAGAGCGCGCACAGGATGAGGAAAAATGCGGCCGCGACGACGGACGCTCGATCGTAGTTCGTCCGCAGCCAGTCCATGACCTAACGAGCCTCCTTTTCCGGGAAGGTGAACTTCAGGATTTCGATCTTCGCCGCCACCTCGATGTGCTCGGTCCCGACGATAAAAGTGATGCCCGGCTCCCTCGCCTTCGCCCCGGGCGCAGGCGGCGCTGCTGTCTCCAGTCCGTCGCGCTTCGGGCCTTTGTCGACCTGGTTCCTCACCAACAAGGTCCGGATGACATAGAACTGCTCTTTGGCCGCGCTGATTTGGTTAAAGACCCGACGCGCGGCCGCGGCGCTGCTGGAGAACGAGACATCGAACGAAGCCCGATCAACGATCTTCTTCTTCCCCACAGCCGGCCTTGGCGCTTTGGCGACATGCGACGCGCCCGATGGCGTCGTCGGACCTGGGGCCGCTTTTTCCTCCGGCAGCGGGCTTCGAGTCAGACTGTTGAGCGTGTCGACATGCGCCTCGATCATCGTGCTGAGGATCCATTCGATGGCGCGCAATTGCCGGCCGAGAGGCGGCGCGGCTTCGCGGTTGGGCAGGGAGGTCGCATACTCGTCGAAGCCAAGATAAAAATTGGCCGGCAACGGGATTTTGTTTGGCGCCGCTCGCTCGCCCAGAGCGATGGAGGCAAGCCGCAGTTGCGCCTGGAATTCGTTAGGCTGGAGCGGCAGCTCGGGGAACATCCGGGACTTCAATTCACTCTCGAGCGCGCGCAGCGAAGCCTGATAGCTCCCGGTCCGGGCCTTCGACTCGCGCAGATTGTCTTCGTTAGGGAAAGGCGCGCCTCGCCGCAAACGGGTCAGCTCATTGATCGTCTCCTCCAGCCGGCTCTGCGCCTCGTCCGCCGCGCCCTTTTCATAGAGAAGAAACCAGGCGCACAGGAGCGTGGTCAGGGAGAGAGCGCCAAGGAAAGCGCCGAGGAATTTGTTCTCTTGAAACCAGTTCATGGCAGAGCAAATGGCTGGCGCAATTTCAGCCGTAACTCGTAGGGATAAGCCCACTCCGTCCTGGTCGGCGTGCTCGGTTTGATCACCTCGGATTGATTGTTTGGATCAACTTCGAAAACGGTGGAGCCGAGCAGATTCCGGAAATAATCGACCACGATTTCCTGCTGTTTCGAGTTGGAAAGATAAAGTCCCCTAACGAACACGCCGTCGATCATCGGCACGTTCTTCGCTCCGGGCAATCCGGCGGCGCGCCCTCTCACCGGCGTGGGATTGGATCCGGGGAAGTTGACCGCGCCCGGGCCTTTTTCGCCGACGATGCGACCGCCGGAAGTCGGCGCCAGTTCGGTGATCCAAATATTTTCCTTCGGCAACCGCCCATTCAGATCGTCCAGAATGCGCAGCCACGCACCGCGCTCGCTGATCGCACTGAGCAAGGGCGAGGCCGCGTCGTCGAGGCCGGCGGCTTGCCTGCGCAGTTGATTGAGTTGCGATTCGATCCTCCGCATTCGGGCGACGTCCACTCGCAAAGTCGCGTCGACCTGTGTTTCGAGATGTGCCGCGCGCCGGAAATAAAAACCCCAGGCGAGCAGGCCGAGCACAAAACAGACGCCCGCCGTGATGAAGAATGGCCGGCGCCGGGCGAGGCGTTGTCGCCGCACCACACTGGCCGGGCGCAGGCTCAGCTCCATCGGGCAGGTCATGACGCGGCGGAGGGCGAGCCCGACCAGTTCGCCTAACAAGTGCGCGGAGCGGGCCACTTCCTCGAGCGCGAGCGAGTCGGCGACGGTTACGTTCCGGAGTGGATTAAAGAACTCGGTCGGGAACTGGAGTTTCTCGTGGAAAAACTCGCGCACATAAGGCGTGCTCGCCGTGCCACCGCAGAGGAAAACGCGCTCGGGCCGGCTCCCCTGCTGCTGCGTCCGATAAAAACTGATCGAGCGCGCGATCTCGGCGTGCAACCGCGTCATGCTGCTGAGGATCACCTTCGCGACGCGCCCGCGATCCGGGTCGGAGGCCTCCACTTCGGGAACGCCCAGACTAACGAATCCGTCGCGCCGCTTGCGCAACTCGGCCACGTCAAACGACTCGTTGAAGTCCTTCGCGATCGCCGCCGTGATCGAACTGCCGCCGATCGGAATGCTGCGAGTGAAGACTTTTCCCGGCTCGACGAAAAGGAGGTTGGTCGTGCGCGCGCCGATGTAGATGACGAGCGATGCGCCGGTTAGCTCGCGGTAGTTGAAACGAAACGCGTTGTAGAGCGCCATCGGCGCCACGTCCACCCGCCTGGTCTGCAAACCGGCCGCCTCGACCGCGCCGTTCATCCCTTCCAGCAGGTCGGCCTTGATCGCGACCAGCACGACCTCGATCTTGTCCGCCTCGCTGCTCCCGACGAGCTGATAATCCCAGACCACTTCCTCGATCGGAAAAGGCACATTTTGTTGCGCCTCGAAAGTAATGATGCGTTCGATTTTATCCTGATCGACCAGGGGCAATTTCACAAAACGGGCGAAGACCGATTGCCCCGGAACCGCGTAATCGATCGGGCCGCCCTTGATCCCAAGTTCGCGCAGCATGGCGGACAACGCCTCGCTCGTCTGCAGGTTGCGGTCCGTCTCCGCCGCGGGATCGGCCAAAATCTCGCTCTGCCGATAGCCGGTCAGGACGAGGCCGCCCTTCGGCCCAGCCCAGAACTCGGCCAGTCTTAGCGTTTGCGAGCCGAGGTCAAGGCAGAGGATGCGGGGGGAAGCCGGCATGAATCTTAATCAATGTCCGATCGGTTTGATCTGCTCGTAGTGATCCCAAAACAAGGGCGCGAAAGGCGTTTCGTTCTTGTTCAAAACGAAGCCGGGCGCGACCGGCAGCTCAGCGAACCATTGCGGCCGCGCGCGCGCCAGACTGAACTCATCTTTGATCTCGCCGTTTTGCACGATCTGCACCGCGACGTTTGCCACCGAGGTCGCGTTTGCCGGGCGCCCCTGCATGATATGGGCGAGAGCGTGCGGTGGTACATACATGACCGAGTAATGTTCCCGGTCGCCAACGATATCGACGTGCGTCACCTCGCCGGTCAGCACC
Source organism: Chthoniobacterales bacterium (assembly GCA_050736975.1). Taxonomy (GTDB): domain Bacteria; phylum Verrucomicrobiota; class Verrucomicrobiia; order Chthoniobacterales; family UBA10450; genus Palsa-1392. The sequence goes on from JBOHXL010000219.1 coordinate 10,364, forward strand.
TTGCCGTTGATCAGGATATAATACTTAAAAGTCAGCTCCTCCGTGAAATCGGGCGCGGCCGAGAATTGGACATCGACCCGGAGCCAGCGCTCATGCGTCTCGCGCTGCTGTTCGGCCCCGCTATAGCTGAATTGCGGCGTCGTGATCAACTCGCGGCTGATCTTCGTGATTTGAAAATCTTTCCCCCGGTTCTGCGCTGACGCGGAGCCGGCGAGGAGGAAAGCAACAGTTGGGAGGACAATGTTACGCTGCATTGGGGTGAGGCATCACTTGAAACCAAGCCCGCCAAAAAAGCGAGCACACTTTGGAAAAAAGACAGGATCAGGCGGATTCATGGGATTGGAAGATGCCGTCCTAACCTTCGAACCACGGCCTCTCCGCTAACCCAGTTAATCCTGTCCCAAAAAATGGCGCGCTAGCGATCGCTCGCGCGCGCCAGCCATTGCCGGAAGTATTCGATCGTGCGCGTGATCCCTTCCTCGAATTCGACCTTCGGTTCCCAGCCGAGAATCTTCTTCGCCCGCGTGATGTCGGGCTGGCGCACCTTCGGGTCGTCCACCGGCAACGGTTTGTATTCGATCCCCGATTTCGCCCCGGTGATGCGGATGATCTCTTCCGCGAATTGTTTGATCGTCATCTCGCGCGGATTGCCGATGTTGACCGGCTCGTGGAAATCCGATTGCGACAGCCGGTAGATGCCATCGATCAAATCGGAGACATAACAGAACTACCGGGTCTGTGAGCCGTCGCCGAAAATCGTGAGCGGCGTGCCCCCGAGCGCCTGCCCGATGAAGGCCGGCACGACCCGTCCATCGCGCAGCCGCATGCGCGGCCCGTAAGTGTTGAAGATGCGGACGATCTTGGTGTCGATGCCGTGATAGCGGTGGTAGGCCATCGTCATCGCTTCGGCAAAACGTTTCGCCTCATCGTAAACTCCGCGCGGCCCGATCGGGTTCACGTTCCCCCAGTAATCTTCCTTTTGCGGATGGACGAGCGGGTCGCCGTAGCATTCGGAGGTCGAGGCGAGGAGAAAAGTAGCCTTCTTCGCTTTGGCCAGGCCAAGCGTGTTGTGCGTCCCGAGGGCGCCGACCTTCAAGGTCGGGATCGGCAGCTCGAGATAATCGATCGGACTGGCCGGCGACGCGAAGTGGAAAACGTAATCGATCTCGTCCGGGACGAGCAAATACCGGGTCACATCCTGCTTGATGAAGCGGTAATTCTCGTTTCCCGCGAGGTGCTCGATGTTGGTCAGGTGGCCGGTGATCAGGTTGTCGATCGCGATCACGCGATGGCCTTCGGCGAGGAGCCGGTCGGTCAGGTGCGAGCCGAGAAACCCGGCCCCGCCGGTCACGACGGAAACGGGTTGCTGCTTGGCGGACGGCGCGGACATCGAGCGCTTTATCTAAATGCTGACGCCACCTTTTGCGAGCAGAAAGGCGCGGCGTTGTAGCCGCCGCCCTGTGGGCGGCGCGAGTATCGGCGGGGCTAACAAGCTAGCTGCCAGGCTCCCCTCACGCTTCGCAGAGCGAAGCGGCTACAGTACCGTCAGCGTGAGATCGTTGCCGTCGCCGCCTTCGTAGCTGGCTTGCAGATTGTTCCCGTTCACACTTACAATCGCGCCGTCGGCGAGGTTGCTGAAGGTGCCGCTGATCGGGTTCGCGCTTGTGTTGCTGATCACGGTCAGGATTAGGCCGCTCGTCAGCGTCCCCTTGGTCGTCCCGCTCAGGTTGAAGCTCGCTCCGCTGTTGACCGTGACTCCGTT
>JBOHXL010000220.1:0-1777 GCA_050736975.1 Chthoniobacterales bacterium
GTCCAGGCAAGACAGGAAGCCAGGAATGGGACGGTGTACTGACTTGCAAGTGGAGCAGTGGACTTGCCCCCATTTTTGACACAACCAGTTAAGACTCAAATCCATTCAAAAGGAGAATTGAGTCATGGGATTGTCGCGAAGGTTGTTCACCAAGGAGTTCAAGCTGGCCGCCGTCCGGCGGCTGGAGCAAGGGGTTTCCATCGGCGAAGCGACGCGGGCATTGGAGGTCAACCCCAACGTGCTGCACCGCTGGCGGCGCGACTTCCGGAGCGGGCCGGGCAACGCGTTTCCGGGGAATGGGAAACAGCGCTGGGCCGAGGGCCGCATTGCTGAGCTGGAACGGAAGATCGGCCAGCAGGCCCTGGAGATTGATTTTTTGAAGGGGTGCTTGCAGCGCATCGAGGAACAGCGGATGCTGCAGGCGTTGCCTGGAAATCCGCCGTCTACCGGAAAGTCGAAGAAGAAGTGAAAGCCGACCGGGGATTGACGTTGGAGCGCATGGTGAAGCTGGGCGGGGTTTCCCGGTCCGGCTTCTACCGCTTCAACCCCAACGCCGAGCCGGGTCCGGATCCGCATATGGATCTGCGCGATGCCATCCAGCGGATTGCCCTGGAATGGCCCAGCTACGGCCGCCCGCGGATCACCGCCGAACTGCGCCGCCAGGACTGGACCGTCAACCCCAAACTGGTGTACCGGCTGATGCGCGAGGACAACCTGCTGTGCGTGCGCAAACGGAAGTTCGTCGTAACCACCAACTCCAGCCACACGCGCCAGGTCTATCCGAACCTGGCGCCGAACCTGATCCTGACCGCTACTGACCAGCTGTGGAGGGCCGATATTACCTACATCCGGCTGCGGGACGAGTTCGTGTTCCTGGCGGTCATCCTGGACGCTTACTCGCGCCGCGTGATCGGTTGGGCCCTGGATCGCGCTATGGAAGACGAGTTAACTCTCACCGCACTCCGCATGGCATTGTCCCGCCGCACCATCCCACCAGGTCTGGTGCATCATTCCGATCGCGGCTCTCAGTACGCCAGCAACGAATACACGGATCTGCTGAAGGCGCACGGCATCGACATCAGCATGTCGCGCAAGGGCAATCCGTGGGACAACGCGAGCTGCGAATCGTTCATGAAAACCTTGAAATACGAAGAGGTGCTGCGCAACGACTACCGCGATCCGGCCGAGGCGCGCGCCTCCATCGCCGAGTTTCTGGAGAAGGTCTACAACCACAAGCGGTTGCACTCGGCGCTCGGCTATGTGCCACCGGCGGAGTTCGAAGCCAGCCTCGTCGTCCAGAAGAATAAGGAAGCCGCTGCGCGGCAAACTGTTTGAAATGAGTTTTCTGAGGCATGCGCGATCTTTCGGTCCGATGGGGCAAGTCAAACCCATCCTACGGTTGAAGCGGTGTGACGCCTCCCGTTGGTCGGCCCCGGGCACTGCGGCAAGGCGCGGCTTTCACACCGCGCCTTCCCTCATCGTCCACGATGAGTACGCACCGGCTATCCCTCGGCGGGTTGCTCTCCAGCAGAGCCCGCCTCCGTTTCACCGGATGCGTCTATTTTGCTATCAAAGAGTATGCCCGTCGAGAGATTTTCATCGAACGGCGAACTGTGTCTTAACTGTTTGTCCCAGCCCAGGGGGCCACCGCATGAATTCCGCAACCGCCTTTACATCCGGGTCGATAATTAGATCCATTTACACCCTCTCCATGCTAAGCTTGGTTTGCCGTGAAAGGCTGACGATGGTCAGATTCAAGGCACGGCATAGCCTAGAC
>JBOHXL010000221.1:0-6680 GCA_050736975.1 Chthoniobacterales bacterium
AAACAAGGGATCAACGGAATCTCCAAACTGGTTTCGCTCCTGCTCGCGGCGATCGCGGTCAGTTTGATCCGACGCGGATGGCTGGGGAGATGAGGGAGAAGGGCGGAATGGCGCGGCTTCCAGTTAATTTGGGATTCCGAAATCGACTCGACCACGAGGACTGTGAATCGTGCATCGGCCTGGCGTTTCAAGAATTACGAGTCGTCTGGGATTGAAAGCCAAAGGCAGTCTAAAACAGCCCCGTCTTTAACATCACGAGAGTGCAGCCTTCGACGACTTCGATCCCCGCTCCGCTGGCCGCGGCGGCGAGGTCTTCGTTTTCGGCCCCGGGATTCATGATGATCCGTTGTGGATTCGCGGCCAGGATTTCATCGATCAACGGCGCCGAGCGAACCGGGCTGAGGTAAATCGTGATGGTGTGCAACGGCTGGCTGATCGCGGCGAGATTTGGAAAACAGCTCAGGTCTTCGATTTCTTCGTAGGCCGGGTTGACCGGGATCGGCCGATAATCAAAACGCCTGAGGAGACGAATCGCCTGGTTCGAGTAACGCTCGGGGCTGGGCGACGCGCCCAGCACCGCCACGTTTCGTTTCTCCTCGGGAATTAATGCCATCCAGAATTGGAATCAGCTCCGATACCACCAATGGCCGGATCAACAGACGGCGGGGTGCCTCCATTGACAGTTAGGGCGAGCTTGTTAGTATCCGGCACTTATGAGATTTCCTCTCGCTCTCACGAGCAAGATCGCCGCGTATATCGTTGGCCACAAGCTGCGTGGGACAGAAAAATTTGCCACCGTGCTCCAGCTCGAACCGCTGCACACCTGTAATCTGACCTGCACCGGTTGCGGTCGGATTCGCGAATATTCCACCTCACTGAAAGACATCCTGCCGCTGCAGGATTGCCTCTCGGCGGCGCAGGAATGCAACGCGCCGATGGTCTCCATCTGCGGCGGCGAACCACTCATCTATCCGCAAATCGAAGCCCTGGTGCAGGGTTTGCACGAGCAGAGCCGGATCATTTACATCTGTACCAACGCGATGTTCATGCGCAAAAAGATGCGCGAATGGATGGCGGCGGAATATCCGAAGCGGGCCACCTTTATTGAAGAAAAAATCACGGCGCTGCTGGAGGCGGGGTTGTTGAACGAGAAGGATGCGATCGCGATTGCGGAGGGACCGAAGGATCCAGCGAAGCCGACGATTGGTCCGAGCAAATGGATGTACTGGAATGTGCACCTCGACGGTCTGGAGCGAACGCACGATCTCATCGTGGAGCGCGAAGGCGTCTTCACGGAATGCATCCTCGCGATCAAGATGGCGAAGCAGCTCGGCTACCAGGTGGCGACCAACACTACGATCTACAAGGAAACCGACATGGAGGAGGTTGAGCAGATGTTCGATTTCCTGAGCGACCTCGGCGTGGACGGCCACACCATCACGCCCGGTTACGAATACGACGCGGCCAAAAAAGACATGATCAAGCGACTCAATTTGCAGCCGGAAAATTTCTTCCTCACTCGCGGTCTGACGGTGAAGAAATTCAGCCGGATGGAGGAGTGGATGAACCGCTACACCTTTTTCGGGACGCCGGTGTATTTTGAATTTCTCGCCGGCAAACGCGACCTGACCTGCTCGGCCTGGGCAATCCCGACGCGCAATATCAGCGGGTGGAAGGCGCCCTGTTATTTCATGACCGATACGGTCGGCTCAAAGGGCCACTACAGTTCTTACGCGGAACTCCTGGAGAACGTCGACTGGGATAAGTACGGCGTGGTCGACGGGGTGGCGAGAGATCCGCGCTGCGAAAACTGCATGACACATTGCGGCTACGAACCGACCGCCAGCCTCGGCTTGCACGCCAAACCAGGAGACACTTGGAAGACGATCAAGTTCAACTTTGGGCCCCGACCAAAACCGACCGGCAAAGGCAGCGAGATCGCGGTTTATAACGGCGTGACCTCGGGCAACGGACATCTCACGGGCAGGAAAGCGGAGCCCGCGCAGAAAGCGAGTTGAGGTATTGAGCATCATCCCACGAAAAAAACGCGCCGCTTTCCTGAGTCCTCTCAATTCCGCAAACACTCGTTACTCCATTGTCCTCCGCTAAAGTCATCAGCCTGCCCGGCCTCCGGCGCGAGACCCAGCCTCGCCTAACGACTAACGAGGAACTGACGGAAGCGGTCTGGCTCGCGCAGCAAAACCTTCTCCGCCAGCAAAAGCCGGACGGCCATTGGGTGGGCGAACTGGTGGTCGATAGCACACTCTGCTCCGATTACGTGCTCTTCATGCACTGGCTCGGCGAGGTGGACGACGCCATGCAGCGCCGTTGCGTGAAGCACATTCTGAAGCGCCAGCTTTCCGACGGCGGCTGGAATATCTTTTACGGTGGGCCGAGCGAAATCAACGCCTCCGTTAAAGCCTACTTCGCGCTCAAGCTCGCTGGTCACCGCCCCGATGCTTCCTTCATGCAGGAAGCGCGCGCCAACATTCTGCGCCTGGGCGGCATTCCCCGCATGAACACCTACAGCAAGCTGTACCTGGCATTGTTAGGCCAGTTCCCCTGGAAATATTTGCCCGCCATCCCGGTCGAGATGGTCCTGCTGCCGAACTGGTGCTTCTTTAACATTTACCGCATGTCGTCCTGGAGCCGGGCGATGCTCATCCCGCTCGCGATCATCAATCATTTCAAGCCGACCCGCGAGCTGCCGGAGGACAAACAGCTGCACGAGCTTTACCCGGTCGGGACGGAGGGAAATGATTTCACCCTTCCGCGGGATCAGCGGTTGCTGACTTGGCGGAACTTTTTCCTGCGGGCCGATCGCGCGCTCAAGCTCCTGGAGCCGATGCACAGCCGGGCGCTGAGGCAGCGTGCCCTCGAGGAGGCGGAGCGCTGGATGGTCGAGCGCATCGGGGAGGGGAGCGACGGGCTGGCCGCGGTTTTCCCGGCCATGCTCAACTCCATCATCGCGTTGCGCGCGCTCGATTACCCGAAGGACCACCCGCTCTACCAGAAGGCGCTGAAGGATTTCGCCGGTCTATTCGTGGACGATCCGAACGACTTCCGCATCCAGCCCTGTCTTTCGCCTGTTTGGGACACGGCGATCAACATCATCGCACTCGCCGAGTCCGGATTCCCGGCGCAACATCCAGTCTTGCAACGCGCCGCGCAGTGGCTCGTTAACAAGGAGGTCCGCGTGCGCTGCGATTGGACGGTCAACAATCCCCATCCGGAAGCGAGCGGCTGGGCTTTCGAATATGACAACGTCTTTTATCCCGACACCGACGACACCGCGATGGTTCTGATGGCGCTCCGCCTCGTCCGGCCTAACGAACAATCGGAGTTGGCGAAAATTTTCGAGCGCGCCCTCGCCTGGCAGTTGAGTTTCCAGTGCTGCGACGGCGGCTGGGCCGCGTTCGACAAGGACGTGACCCGCTCCTGGCTGGAGGACATGCCCTTCGCCGATCATAATGCGATCCTCGATCCGACCTGCAGCGACCTGACGGCGCGGACCCTGGAATTGTTAGGCTATATCGGCTACAACCCCGGCCGGCTATCGGTGCGCCGGGCGATTCGCTTTTTGCGCCAGACCCAGGAGGACGACGGATCGTGGTACGGACGCTGGGGCGTAAATTATATCTATGGCACGTGGCAGGTCTTGCGCGGCCTGCGCGCGATCGGTGAAGACATGAATCAAAATTGGATTCTGCGCGGGCGCGACTGGCTCGAGAGCTGCCAGAATGATGACGGCGGCTGGGGCGAAAGTTGCGCCTCCTACGAAAATCCGGATCTGAAAGGGAAAGGCCCGAGCACCGCCTCGCAGACCGCGTGGGCGCTCATGGGATTGTGCGCCTGCGGCAATCTTGATCTGTCGAGTGTCCAGCTCGGCCTGCGTTATCTGCTCGAGACCCAGCGCGAAGACGGCGCCTGGGATGAATTGGAGATCACCGGTACCGGATTCCCGCGCGTCTTCTACCTTAAATACGACATGTATCGGCAGAACTTTCCCCTTCTTGCCCTTGCGACCTACGTCAACTACCGCAGCGGCGTTGGCCACTACCAGAGCTTCTACCGCTGGGTCGGAAACAAGTAGGGCCTGCGGCGAAGGATTGACGGCGCTATTACGGTGCGATCTTGCCGCCCCAGGACAGGATCTTTGCCTTCGTGCCAGCGGCTTCCGCTTCCTTGATGTCGCCATTGCGATTGTAGAATAACGAGAGACTCGTCCAGCCGATCTGGTCGTTAGGCTTGAGCGCCACGGTTTTCTGGCCGGCCTCAATCGCTTCCGGGAAACGCCCGAGCTTCATCAACGTCATCCCAAGGGCGTGCCAGCCATCGAAGAATTGCGGGTCAAGCTCGACGCAGCGCCGATATTTCTCTACCGCGCTCTCCAGTTCGCCTAACGCGAGGTCGCCGTTAGCGTCGTCGAAAATCTCCTCGACCTCTCCCATTGGACTGGACCGCCCGGGGTTATCCCGGCGCGTGCTGAGTCTTCGTTTCCTCCATGCCGGCGGCGCGGCGACGATCACGCAGCCATTCGTAAAAGACGAGCTGGCCCTTGTTCGTCAGGATTTCCTCCTCCAGAGCGCCGCGCGATTTTTCAAATTGCTCCGGCCCAATCTCTTCCCGTTTGTCCAGCACCACGAGCAAACCGCCCTGCGGCGTACTCATATAATCGCTCACTCCGCCCGGGCTCAGATTGCTCGCGGCCTGCTTGATATATTTCATGTCGGGGCTCTCACTTTTCGCCTCGGGAGTCGGCGCCGGCGTGGCGCCCGGCAGAGTATCGACAAGGGCAAACGCCGGCAGCCTTTCCGCCTTTACACCCGCGTCGGTCGCGGCTTGCTCAACCGTTTTGCCGCTTCCCAAATCCTCCCGCAACTTGCTCGCGACATCGGCCGCCTTCATCGCGACCATCTGTTGCACCTCTTGTTTCTTCAGGGCCTCGACGATCTGCGGGCGGGCCTCTTCCTTCGTCAGCGGGCGTGAGGGCTCCACCTGCACCAGGTGCAGCAGATCAAAGCCGTCAGGCGTCTGGATCGCGTCGCTGTTCGGCGCCTCTTTCGTTAGGGAAAAAGCTGCCTGCGCCAGTTGCGGCGTCCCCTTCAGGGCCGGGTCGGGCGTGTTCTTGCTGAATGCTCCCGTCTCCATCGGCGTTAGTTTGAATTTCGCGGCCACCCGGTCGAAGTCCGCGCCCTTGACCTGGAGCGCGTCGGTAAATTCATCCGCCTTGTCCGCCAGTTTTTGCAGCACCTCGATGCGCGCTTTTCCGGTCAGCTTCTTCTCTTCCTCGCTCAGGCCGAACTGGACGAGTTTCACCTTCCGTTTTTCCTCCGTTTTTAGTTCGGTTTTGTGGCTCGCAAAATATTTCGCGATCAGGTCATCGGTAACCTGCGCGTCCTTCACGAAATCATCGGGATGAAAGCGCACCACGCTCACCTCCATTTTGCCGTAGGCCTGTTCGAAGTCGTGGCGCATTTCCGTTTCCGGCACGCTCACCCCGGCGCTGAGTATTTTCTTTACCCGCTCGAGAGCGATCTGGTCCGCGGCCAGTTCCTCAACCTGCGCCTGACTGAAACCCATCGGCGCAAGGGCGTGGTCGACCAGGTCGTTGTAGCGCTCGAGATCGAAGCCTTTCTCAGTCCGGAAGGCGGGCAGCGCTTTCACCGCCTCGGCGATTTCCGCGGTCGTCGGCTCGATCCCAAGCTGCTCCGCCTCGTGCCGCAGAATCATCAGGTTCCAGGAGAAGCTGTCCTCCGCTTCCGATTGACTCTGCGCGCCGATGGTCAGTTCCTGCGCGAGATCGCGCATCCCGAGCTCACTGGCGAGGCGGAGCAGGCGCACGTTGCGCTGCAATTCGATCTGCGAAACCGGATGATCGTAGATCTTGCCGACGGTGGCGTTGCCCATCTGCGCGAAATCGGTCCGGTTCCAGTACCAGGAAAAGGAGATACAAACGAGGCCCGTGATGGCGATCATCAGGACCTTGTGGTGCTTGCGCATTACATTAATCATGGCTTTGAGCGGGTTGAGGTGCGGAATCTAGGGTTTCACTTCCGGGCGGCAACTGATTTCTACTTTCCAGGCGCGGCAGGGTTGGCGCGCCGGCGTGTCTGGATGAATTGCTCGATCTCATCGACATAGGTCTGGAACGGATCGCCCATCACGAGAAAATCGTGGCTCTCGCAGGCGATCGAATCCCAGTTGATCACGTAAGGCCGTTTCTCCTTCCGGAAGGCGGCCACCGCATGCGCGCGACCGCTCGCGCGGGTATCGCACGGCGGTGTGTGGGTGACATCTTTCTGTCGAACGAGATTGTTCCATTCGCCGATGCGTTTGGCGGGGGTGAGCCCAAAAAAGAGACCGCGCGCCGGATCGATGTTGTGATATTCGAGGTCGAGACTCTGCAACCAGAGATCATTCCAGGAGAGATTCTCCGCTGCCATGAAAGTCTCGAGCAGCCATTTCTTGCTAATCCAATCGACCCCGCCGAGCAGGGCCTCGGGTTTGTTAGGCAAAGCATCCAGGGTGTAACTCCAGCTCTCCAGCAGCCAGTCGGTTTCCTCGTCGCGGCCTCCGAAATACCGCGCCGCGAGCGTTTGCAACTGCCATTGCACATCGAGTGCGCCGACCGTGCGGCCGTTTTCCAGTTCGACGATCCAGCGCCGTGTCGGATCGCG
>JBOHXL010000222.1:0-14521 GCA_050736975.1 Chthoniobacterales bacterium
TGCCACCGCCGATGAAGTCTGGATTTCGCTTTTGCAGAATCGTCAGAACGTCGGACGTGCCGCCGGCGACTGCGATGTCCTGCGTCGACAGGGTATCGAGAGGCGACGCGGTCACCTCCTCGGCTGTCGGAATGTTCGATCCGGTAACGACAATGCGTTCGGTGGTTGCTTCGCCGCCAGGCGCAGCAGCAGGCGCCTGCGCATAGAGGCTCCCGCCTAAGAGGAAGGGAAATGCGACGGCAGCCGTGAAGGCCCGACGCGATCCGATCGATTTGATTATGTTTGCTATCATTAGTTTCTCCATTGGTGTTTGGTTAGGTTTCGCCGTGAGAATTGAGGAGGAAATTCGCCGTGACAAGTATTTTTTTCATTTTTTTCAAAATATTTTTGAACGACTTTCGGTCACCGCGTGTCGTTTGACGCCACGCCGCTTGCCAAAACTTGCCCCGTCGGCCGTTCCCTAACGAGCAATTTCAGCGCCAGCGAGGGAGTTTTTCGCCGCCGGCATTCCAAGGATGAATTTGCCTTTGCGTTTGGGCCCGGCCCGGCTCTGCTCGAAGCATCCACCGGATCTGGACGGAAATCTGCGTAAACTGCGACCCGGGATATGTTCACCGGATTGATCGAAGAAGTCGGCCGGGTGCACTGGAGTCGGGCCGGCGAGCAAGGCACCCAACTGCGACTCGCCGCACCTTTGATCTCGGCCGATCTACGCGCGGGCGACAGCGTTGCCGTCAACGGTTGTTGCCTGACAGCAACGGCGGTCGCCGATGGCGACCTCGTGTTCGATTTGCTCGAGGAAACAATCACGCGCACCAATCTGCGTAATCTCGGCGGCGACAGCCCGGTCAATCTCGAGCGGGCCCTCGCCGCCACGGGACGGGTCGGCGGGCATTTCGTGCAGGGCCACATCGATTGCACGGCGCGGGTGGTGAGCTTCAGCCCGCGCGGCGCGGATTATCGACTGGAGGTCGAATTGCCCGCCGCCTTCGCCCGCTATGTCGTCGGCCAGGGCTCGATCGCCCTCAATGGAGTCAGCCTAACGATCGCCGAACTGCTCCCGGCCAGCTTCGTTGTCTGGATTATCCCGCACACTCGACGGGAGACAAACTTCCAGCAGCTCCAGCCTAACGACGTCCTAAACGTCGAGTTCGATATTCTGGCCAAGTATGTCGAGCGCCAGCTAAAGAAAACCCCGTAGAGCTTTCATTCTCGCCGGCTATTTCGCCCCCAGCCCGAAAAGCACGGCCGGAATCGTGCGGAGCAAAATCTGAAAATCCAAGCCTAACGACCAGCGGTCGATATACTCAAGGTCAAGTTTCACCCAGTCCCGAAAATCCCGCACCTGGTTGCGCCCGCTGATCTGCCACAGACAGGTCAGCCCGGGCTTCACGCTCAGGCGTCGACGCTGCGCGGTATTTTCAAATTTCTCCACCTCGTAAATCGGCAGCGGCCGCGGCCCGACCAGGCTCATCTGGCCCTGCAGGACGTTGAAGAGCTGCGGGAGTTCATCCATGCTGGTGCGTCGCAGCCAGCGGCCCAAGGGTGTGATCCGTGGATCGATGTCGATCTTGAATACTGGTCCCTCCATTTGATTGAACGGCATCAATTCCGCCCGCCGCATCTCCGCATCGCTCGACATCGAGCGGAATTTATACATCACAAATGGCTTGCCGTTTTTCCCCGCCCGCTCCTGTTTGAAAATCACCGGGCCTTTGGAAGTCAGCCGAATCCCAATGGCGACGATCAACATGGGAATGGCGAAGACGATCAAGCCGATGAGCGCCCCGGTGCGATCGATCAGACCCTTGATCCGAAAGGCCCACGAAACGTCCGGAGTGGAGCGGAAGACGAGCATCGGCCGCCCGCCGAAGGCGTCGAAGTCCGGCTTGGCAATCGCGGTTTGGATAAAATTCGCGACCAGCCAGGCGGGCACCCCTTCCACTTCGCACGCCCCGATGGCCTGCTCGACGCGATTGAGCTGGCCGTGACCGGCCGCAAAAATCACGCGCGAGACAGCGTGTTTGTGCATCGCCTCGACCAGATCGGAGATTGCTTGCTTTTCGATGTCGATCCGGTCTGCCACCTGCAGGAGAATGCTTTCTTCCGGAGTGAGCGACCGCTCGAGCGCGGCGATGTCCTCCGGCACCCCAGCCAGCAACACCCGTTCGCGTACCTGTCCCCGCGCCGCGCGGCGGGCAATTCGCCGCGCGATCATCCGATCCTTAACCAGCAGCGTCACAGTCGCGATCACGATGAACAGTAACGGCACTGCGCGACTGGTCAGCGGCAGACGCAAAAAAATGACGCAACCGCTCACCAGAATACTGAGGTAAATCATCGCGCGCACGATCTGGACGAAGGATTTCCCGAGCGTCCGGTTGAACGGCGACTGATAAAATCCCTGGAGATCAAGCAGGATCGGGCCGAAGGGCATGATCACGATCAGGAGCCATTGGTAGTTGCGGAAGGGATCGATCGGGTAAGGGAAATCGAGCCAGCCTGTTCCGTAGTAGCGCAGCGCATGCGCGGCAAAAAGCGCGCAGGCCAGCAGAAATGCATCGATGATCTGCTGGAACTGCGTGTTTAATTCCTGTTGACGGGCTATCATGATTTCGAAGCGCGCAAGCTGCACTTTGCCATCGGAAGTTGCACGTGCCGAAAGGAAAAAAATGAACGGCACGGTTTGGGTCAACCAGAAGTGCGTGGTTCCGCGCCTTGTCGGAGTCATCGCTTCGCCAGCGACGCTCGTTAGGGCGACGCGCCTGCGGCGCCCGCCCGATCTTTTCGAAATCCGGCTCGACGCGCTTCGGGATTCGTTAGGCGAAGTCGCGCGCGCGCTCCCGCGGCTGCGCGCTCCGCTCATTCTCACTGCGCGGCACCCGTCCGAAGGCGGCCTGGGCCGGCTCAATGCCGGCGCGCGCCGCGCTCTTCTTCGGCGCTTTCTCGCTGCCGCCACCTTCATCGATCTCGAACTTCGATCCGTCGGGCAAATGGAAACGCTGATCGATGAAATGCGCCGTCGCCGGATCGGTCTCGTCCTTTCCGTGCACGATTTTTGCGGCACCCCGTCCACCGGGGAGCTGCATCGCCTGGCGATTCGCGCGGCCGCGATTCATCCTGCGGTTCTCAAAATCGTAACCCGCATCGACACGGCCGCCCAACTCGAGCAGTTGGTGGCATTCTTTCAAGGCGCGAACCGCGACAAACTTCCGATCGCCGCGATGGGCATTGGGAAACGGGGAGCAGAATCGCGCCGCTGGCTCGACCGCCTCGGCTCCGCCCTCACCTATGTCTCGCTCGGCGAGGCGAAGATCGAGGGGCAGCCCTCGCTTGGCCAACTCCGGCGAGCCGGACGCGCGTATATTATATAGAGAGCTGGCGCCCGCCCATGTCCGGTACCGTCCCACTTCCAACCAGTGTTCCCGTCATGCCGCTCGCCGGTGTGCTGCTTTTCCCCAATGCCCTGCTGCCGCTCCACATTTTCGAACCGCGCTTTCGTGAAATGCTCGTCCATGCGCTCGACCACGACCGCATGCTCTGTGTCGCTCTCGTCCGGCCGGAGCGGTCGCAATGGCGCACGAGCGACGACTTCTACGAGGTCAGCACCGTCGGGCTCATCCGCGCCTGTGTCGGCCGAACCGATGGAACCTCGGACCTCATCCTGCAGGGAATTCACCGGGTGAAATTCAGCGAGTTCGAGCAGGAAGCGCCCTTCCCGATCGCACGGATCAAGCCTCTTGAAACACGCGCCAGCCTCACCGTCGAAACCGATGCCCTCGCCGCCAAAGTGCTGGAATTTTACGCCCAGCTCAGAAACAGCGGACGCGAACTGCCGGAAAAAATCGACCGCTATCTGAGCGAGATGTCCGACCCGGAAACGCTCGCTGATCTGATCGCTTCCACCTTCATCAGCGACGCCATCCGCCGTCAGAAACTTCTCGAAGAACCCGACCTCAACCAGCGTCTCCGTCTCCTCATCCAGTACCTTCGCGAGGAAAGCGCCTGACGCACCCCATGACCCCTGATGGTGCGCAGGTTAAATCCCTAGTTCGCAATCAATCGCGCGTGTTCTTCGAGCAAGTACCGATCGGTCATTCCCGCGATGTAATCGCACACCGTCCGGTAAAGCCCTTCGCTCTCGATCCGACGCGCGGCGCCGTCGCCCAGCCGTTCCGGCTCGCGCAAATACGCCGCGAAAACCGAGCGCAACATCTCGCAGGCGCGTCGGTTCACCTCCGCGACCCGCGGATGATAATAGACATTCGCATAGAGGAACTGCCGAAGCTCCCCGTTGGCCGCTCCCAGCTCCTCGCTGTAGCGAATCAACGCAACCGGTTGCAGCCGCGCTTCCTCCGCGCTGGCCGGCCCCGCCGCCGCAATCGCTGCCGCGCTTGTCGCCACCACATCGCGCACCTGGAGATCGATGATATCGCGGATAACGTTTTGATGCAGCTCCGCGCCTAACAACTCCGGATGCCGCTCCGCCACCCGCCGGTGGCTCCGTTGCCAGATCGCGCTCTCGTCCAGTTGCTCGCTATCGAGAATGGCGAAGTCGAGTGCGTCATCCAGATCGTGCGTGTAATAGGTGATCTCATCCGCCAGGTCTGCGATCTGTGCCTCAAGGGTAACGCAACACTCCAGGTTGCCGTCTTTGTCCGACAAGCTGGAAGCTTGCGGCGCCTCCGGATATTTCCGCAAACCCTCCAGCACCTCGAAGGTCAAATTGAGTCCGGGGAAACCCGGATACGGATGCTCCAGCAGCTCGACCACGCGCAGGCTCTGGCGGTTATGCTCAAAGCCGCCGTGCTCCCGCATGCATTCCGCCAGCATTTCCTCGCCGGAATGCCCAAAGGGCGAATGCCCGAGGTCATGCGCCAGCGCGATCGCTTCCGCCAGATCCTCGTTCAGCGCCAAGGCCCGTGCGATTGTCCGGCTGATCGACGCCACTTCAAAGGTATGCGTCAGCCGGGTGCGCAAGTGGTCCGCCGTTCCATTGAGAAAAACCTGCGTCTTGTATTCCAGCCGGCGAAACGCGCGCGCGTGAATGATCCGTGCCCGGTCCCGCTGAAATTCCGTTCGGAAATCGTGGTGCGGCTCGAGAAATTTCCGTCCGCGGGAGTCGGCCGATTTCTGGGCATATGGCGCGAGCGTCAAGCGCTCATCGGCCTCCATTTGTTCCCGGCGTTTCCAGCCAAGGACAGGAAGTGCCGCTCCTTCCGCGAAATCGAATTCGTTAGGCATAACGGTTCATGCCATCACGCCCGGCACACGCAACCTTACGTTTCCTCATGCGAATCCGCGGACTCCACCATCTTTTGCGTGAGCGCACGCTTTTCCGCCCGCGCCTGCGCCCGCACCATGAGAAGATCAAAAATCGCCAGCAAAACCGCTGTCACCGTCACCCAGGCACAGGCCAGCCAGTAAAGAATGAACCAGACCGGGTGCGCTTGGGGATCCAGCACCGGCGCGAGAAAAGTCGACCCGCAGAAGAGCATTCCCACCGCCGCGATCACCGTCCAGAACATCGTCTTGCGCCGCATCGTCTGGTCGCGCAGGAGCCCACGCGCGGCGTGCGCGGCGAAGGAAGCGATCCGTAGCTTGCGGTCGTTAGGCGGGCGCTCGTCGCTAGGCGGCAAAGACATGTTTGCCTAACAAGTTGGCTGCGTCGCCGCGCGAGCGCAACAATTGCAGGCGTTTCGCTCGGCACCGTAACAGATGCGAAGCAACGGCCGGGCTTTCCAACGCAGCCGTGGACAATGCTGGAACTGCAAGCAATCCGCCGAACCGCGATTTCGCACTACGAAGCGGCTACAGGAGCAGGAGCGAGGGATTTTCCAGCAAATGCCGGAGCGCCTTGAGATAATTGGCGCCGATCGCGCCGTCCACGACCCGATGATCGCAGCTCATCCCAATCTTCATCCGGTAGCCGGGAAGGATCGCGCCGGCCTCGTTCACGACCGGTTGCCTGACGATGGCGCCGATCGAAAGAATGATGGCCTGGGGCGGATTGATCACGGCGGAAAAATAATCGATCCCATAGCTGCCGAGATTGGAAACGGTCAGGGTGCCGCCCTGGAATTCCTCCGGCTTCATTCGCTTGTTGCGGGCGCGGTAGGCGAGGTCTTTGACCGCCGCGCTGATCTCGCGGAGCGATTTGTTTTGCGCCGCGCGGATGACCGGGGTGACCAGGCCTTCGTCGATCGCAACCGCGACCGCGAGGTTGATGTCGCCATATTGAACGATGGCGTCGCCCTCGAAGGAGGCATTCGCCTTCGGCTCGTGCAACGCAGCCGCGACCGCCCCTTTGAGAATGAAATCGTTGACCGTGATTTTGGTCGCGTCGTCGTCCTGGCCGCCTGATTTCAGTTCGGCCCGAACGCGCATGAGCGGGTCGGCGTTGATCTCGATGTTGAGGTAAAAATGCGGGATCGGGCCGAGGCTGGAGGCGAGGCGTTCGGCGATGACCTTGCGCATCCCGGTGAGGTTGATGCGCGCGGTTTCGCCGGCAGCGATTTCGGGAGCGGGGGCCTTGGCGGGTTTGGCTGGTCCTTTGGTTGGCGCGCCCACGGCCGACACGGCCGCCTCGACATCTTTTTCCACGATGCGGCCGCCGGGACCGGAGCCTTTGAGGTTCGTTAGGTCGATATTCTTCCCGGCCGCGACTTTGCGCGCCAGCGGCGAGGCTTTGACACGTTTCTCATCCGTTTGCCGTGCCTCTGCGGCAGGCTTCTCTCCAGACTCCGCGGGCGACACGCTCGCCTCTACAGGTTTCGGCTTTTGTTGCGACGACGCGGTCTCGGATTCTTTTGCCGCAGCCGGGGCCGGCTTTTCGCGTTCTTTGCCCTTGTCGGGCGCTTTTTCACCTTCGCCGCCGATGAATGCGATTGGCTCGCCGACGTTTACTTTTCCACCTTCCTCGAGGTAAATTGTTTGCAGAATCCCGTCGTCAGTCGCTTCCCACTCCATCGTCGCCTTGTCGGTCTCGATCTCGGCCAGCACTTCACCGGCGCTGACTTTGTCGCCGACCTTCTTCTTCCAACTGACGAGCGTCCCCTCGGTCATGGTGTCACTCAGTTTGGGCATCTGGATTTCGGGCATGATGGGAAGTGACCAGTGATGAGTGACGAGTGACCGGTGAGGAAAGAGTTATCCAAGTTGTTTGACGGCGGCGACGATTTTTTCGGTGCTCGGGAGGACGGCCTGTTCGAGGCGCTCGTTGTAGGGCATGGGCACGTCTTCCTGCGCGACGCGCAGAATCGGCGCATCGAGCTCGTCGAAAATCTCCTTCTGGATCCGGTAGCTGATCTCAGCGCCAACGCCGCAGAACGGGCGGTCCTGTTCCGCGATCACGACGCGATGGGTCTTGCTGACCGACTCCAGAACGGAGGGAAGATCGAGCGGCTTGATCGAACGCAGGTCGAGGATTTCCGCGTTAATTTTTTCCCCCGCCAACCGCTCCGCCGCGGCCAGCGCCATCGGCACGGTTTGCGCGTAGCAGATGACGGTGACGTCGCTCCCTTCGCGCTTGATCTCGGCTTCGCCTAACGGAATCAGAAGCTCGACGCCCTCGTCTTCGATCGGGCCTTTGTGGCTGTAGAAAAGTTCGCACTCAAGGACGAGCACCGGGTTGTTGTCGCGCACCGCAGTCTTGAGCAAGCCTTTCGCATCGCGCGGTGTGGCGGGCGTACAGATCTTGAGTCCGGGGACGTTGGCGTAAAGACATTCCGTGGCGTGCGAATGGGTCGCGCCGAGCTGGTGCGCCGGGCCGTTCGGTCCGCGGAAAGTGATCGGGATGTTAAACTGCCCGCCCGACATCGTGAGCATGTTGGGCGCGTTGTTTACCAACTGGTCGAACGCGACTAACGAAAAGCTGAAGGTCATGAATTCGACGATCGGTCTGAGGCCAACCATCGCCGCGCCGATCCCGAGGCCGGAAAAACCATTTTCACTGATCGGCGTGTCGATGATGCGATTCGGACCAAAACGATCAAGCAAGCCCTGGCTCACTTTGTAAGCCCCGTTGTATTCCGCGACTTCCTCGCCCATGAGAAAGACATTTGGATCGCGCTCGATTTCTTCGGACAGCGCTTCGTTTAACGCCTGGCGGTAGGTTAGCTCTCTCACGCTTTCTTTCTCGGCGTCGCGGCCGCTGTGCCGGCTCCATCGCCGTTGTTCTTCATTCGGCCGACACCCTCTTTTTTCCTGATCACGCTGGTGTGGCGGGGTATCCCTGCGGACGACACGCCCGCCTCTCCCGCGTGCGGCTCATCGCCGTCGTCGATGTAAGTGTAGGCATGGAGTTCTTCCAGGGGCGGCTCGGGACTCTCCTCGGCAAATTTCACGCTCGCCATCACCTCTTGCTTGGCCTGCTTGTCGAGCTCGTCGAACTGTTCGTTGGTCAACTTGTTCTCCCGCGTAAGCTGGGCACGTAAACGGGTGATCGGATCCTCCATCCGATATTTCTCCAACTCCTCCTTCGTCCGATAACTCGCCGGGTCGGACATGGAATGACCGCGATAACGATAGGTGCGCGCCTCGACAAATGCCGGATGCGGATCCTTCCGAATCGAATTGACGATCTCGCTCAGCTTGTCGCGCACTTCACGGAAGTTCATTCCGTCCACAATCTCGCCCCGCATGTCATAGCCCTCGGCGCGATCGACAAGGTGCTCGAGCGAGGTCGAGCGTTTCACCGAGGTGCCCATGGCAAAGAAGTTATTTTCGCAAATGAAAATGACCGGCAGCCTGAAAAGCCCCGCCAGATTCAGCGCCTCGTGGAAGCTTCCCTGGTTGATCGCGCCGTCACCAAAAAAGCAGAGCGTGACCCGGTCTTCGTTGCGGTATTTCGCGGCGAAGGCGATGCCTGTGGCCAGCGGCACGTGCGCGGCAACGATCGCGTGACCGCCATACATGTGGTGGGTCTTGTCGAAATAATGCATCGACCCGCCAAGTCCCCGCGAACAACCCGTCGCCTTGCCGAAGAGTTCCGCCATGCAGGCGTTCGCGCTCGTCCCGCGGGCAAGCGCATGGGCGTGATCGCGATACGCTGTGATGATGTAATCATCCGGCCGGGTGGCCGCGACCGCACCAGTCACGACCGCTTCCTGTCCGATATAGAGATGGCAAAAGCCGCCGATCTTCTGCGCTTGATATTGCTGGCTCGCGCGCTCCTCGAAGCGGCGAATCAGCAGCATCGTCGCGAGCATCTCGACTTCGTCGCGTTGCCCGGGCGAAGCCATCGAAATTAGTGGAACAGCGGACGGGCCGCGGCAGCCGGCAGTGCGGCGTCGCGCCGGCTAAAGCTGATGCAGGCGACGAAAAGCAGCGTGAAGAACAGGTCGCTCACGACCGAATTGCGGAAGAACATCCAGGTCGGGGTCGCGCCGTATTGCGGCAGGCCGACGGTAAGCGCCTGAACAAGCCCGCCGAAGTTCTTGACGTAACCCGGATCGCTGAGCCAGGAAAACGCGTTGGTTATCGCGTAAAAGAGAACTGAACCGGCGAACGCAGCGGGTAAGACCGTCTTGAGTGAAGGCCGCCGACTGAGGGCGAGCCCCAGCAATCCGACGAGCCCAAAAGCAACATAGCGACAGAGAATCAAGGGATCGGAAAGTGACGCGCCGTAGTAAAAATCGAGAACGAGATCCGAGAGAAGAAGGGCCGCGAACGGCACAGTGAATTTATATTTGGGCGGGAAATAAACCGCACTGCAGAGAGCAATCGCGGCCAGCGGGGCGAAGTTGGAGAGCCAGGCACCTCCCCCCCCCTGCACGATAACGGCCGAGGCGACACGATAAGCAACGGTTAGAAAGACCAGAAGAAGCGCAGCAAACATGGGCAAAACTCAACTGTTCTGAACGAGATGCAAAGCGCTTTTATCTCCTGCTTCTGATCGTCCTCGTCCTCGAAAGTCGATCCAAACCGATGAGATTAAAAGCAGGGTCAAGCCGCCGGCCTTTTTGCCGTCGCCCTCGCCAGACGGGCCTTGCGACGATTCGCGACATTGCGGTGAATCACCCCGCGCTTGGCCGCTTTATCAAGCGCGGAAACGAGCGCACGATGATCTTCCGCCTTTCCTCCCTCGGTCGCGTGTCGCTTCGTCAGCGAACGCAGGTAGCTGACGACGCTGCGATTGCGCAAGGTGCGGGCCGAACTTTGACGGGCGCGTTTGGCGGCGGATTTGGAATTGGCCATGGAGCAAAAAGTTGTGGACGGGCAGGCTCGTGGACAGGCCATCCGTTGTCAAGACGCAGCCGTAGCCGGGCCGACGGTTAACCGCCGCCGGCAAGTCTGTTCCTGGTCAACGAAAAATTCGCACACCGGGATTCGATAGCCGGGGTCATCGACTCCGATTACAATCGTGCGTGGCACTTTTCTGGTGGAGCGCGACGCTGGTCTTGATGGCGCTCGGGCTCATCGGGACGGTCCTGCCGGTTTTTCCCGGGACAACTCTCATCCTCGCCGCTGCCGTTATGCATCGCATCATGCTGGGCCCGGAGAAAGGTCTCGGCTGGTTCTCCCTCCTCGTGCTCCTCGCGCTTACTCTTGCCTCCTACGTGATCGATTTTCTCGGCGGCTGGTTCGGCACGCGACGTTTTGGCGCGACCCGCTGGGGCACGATGGGCGCGCTCGCCGGCGCCATTGTCGGTTTGTTCTTTGGTCTGCCTGGTCTGCTCGTCGGTCCGGTAATCGGCGCGCTCGCCGGGGAGCTCATCGGCGGCAAACGCCTGATCGAGGCCGGCCGGGTCGGCTGGGGTGCATTGTTAGGCAATCTCGCCGCAATGCTCGGCAAGCTGATCATCGGGCTCGCAATGGTAAGCTGGTTCCTCGTCGCCACCTCGGCGCCTTTTTAGAATCTCCGCGCCTAACGACGGACCAGGTGTGGCGGATTTTAGCCGTGTTTGGTTGACGAAGTAATCTTCGCGTAAACGCCAATCAACGGCCGGTGCGAAGGGGTCGTGGCACGGAAATCACTCACAAAGCCGTGCGTGGTGCGAATCTCCACGTGACCCGCGCCGCGGCGCGAACCATAAACCAGCACCGAGCCGATTGGGGCCTGATACGGATCGCGAACTGCCAACTGGGTAAACCCGTAGCGCCTCACGAGCTCGTCGCCGGCCTGCCGCGCCAGCTCAGTCTTCGGATAAGAATCGACCGCTCCGGCCGCGACCAACGCCTCCTTCACATAACGCCAGCACCGCATTCTGGAGTGCGCGTGGGCCCGTTCCTCGGCGATGGTGGCGGCGCGTGCCAGGTTCGGATCAAGGTGCGGCAAATTTCTCAGCTTGCCCGTAAAATGCGAGATGATGTCTGCTTTCTGTACCTTGCCGCGCAGATCGACATAGACAAAGCGTGTCTCGGATTTGGAGAGACCTGCGGCCTGCAGGTTTGAGAGGGCGAGAACGCAGCTGAGAAAGAAAGAGATGCGTATCACGTGCGGCTTTTATGAAGGCAATTCCGGTGCCGCGCAACCATAAATTTCCTTTAGGCTAAACTTTTTTGCCGATGCGCAATCCAATCCGTCCCAAAAAAAATACCAGTTAACGCGTTAACAGAGAAATTTGGTTAACCCGCTAAAATCGCTTTGATATTTGCGCGACACACTCGCCAACAGTTGGTTCGGGCGACGTCAACACCGGGGTTGTTGCGTTTGCTGTTTTATGCAAACCCTGGCACGGCCTTCGCGATGCGGTTCATGATTTGGTTCGGCTCTCTTTCTCTCAGCACGGACTCGCCCTTTCATCCTATGACCCGGCCGGTGACTTCGCCAAAGCCGACCCGATAGCCGTCCCCTTCGGCCCAGCCGCTAATCGTTAGGCGATCGCCGTCCTCGAGCCATTTGCGCGTTTCGCCATCGGGTAATTGCAGCGGGTTGGCCCCGCGCCAGGTCAATTCCAGCATGCTGCCGCGACTGTCCTCCGTCTCGCCACTGATCGTTCCGCTGGCGAGGAGATCGCCCGGCTGAAGGTTGCAGCCGCCGACAGTGTGGTGGGCCAGTTGCTGCGACATGCTCCAGTAGAGATTCTGGAAATTGCTCCGGCTGATCGTGGCCGGCGCCTCCATCTTGGCCGTCTGCAATTGCGCCTCGAGGCAGATATCGAAGGTAAAATCGTTTGGCGCGCGCAGGTAATCGAGCGGCGCGGGGTCCTGCGGCGCAAGCCGCTTTTTAAAAGGCTCGAGCGCCTCCAAGGTCACAATCCAGGGCGAGATGCTGGTGCAGAAATTTTTGGCCAGGAACGGCCCGAGCGGCTGGTATTCCCAGGTCTGAATGTCACGCGCGCTCCAATCATTCATCAGGACCAGCCCGAAAATGTGATCGACCGCTTCGGCAATCGGCACCGGCTCGCCTAGTTCGTTAGGCGGGCCGATGAAAAAAGCAGTCTCGAGCTCAAAATCGAGCGCCCGGCTGGCGCTGAAGACTGGCGTGGCCGCATCTGGCGGTTTGATCTGTCCGTGCGGCCGGCGCACGTCAGCGCCGCTTGGAATGATCGAGCTGGCACGGCCGTGATAGGCGATCGGAAGCCATTTCCAATTCGGCATGAGCGCGTTTTCCGGCCCGCGAAACATCGTCCCGACATTGAAAGCGTGATGATAGGAGGAATAAAAATCGGTGTAATCGCCGATCTTCGCCGGCAATTGCATTGTGACCTCCGCCTGGCGATGAAAAGCGCGCCTCCGCAGCGCCTGGTCGTCGCGCAAAGCGGTGGTCTCGGCGGCGAGAAGCTGTTGCAGAATCTCGCGGGTCTGGCGCCAGACCGGCCGACCGAGGGCGAGAAAACCATTGAGCGAATCGCGACCAAAAACCGGGCGATCGCCAAGGTTCAAGGGACGAAAATAACCGCTCGCTTCCAGAACGGCGAGATCGAGCACGAACTCGCCGATCGCCACTCCGGCACGGGCCGGGCCGTCGTTAGGCCGGAAAATTCCGTAGGGAAGATTCTGGATTGGAAAATGCGATTCCGCGGTGACTTCGATGAAAGAATGGAGCGCTGTGGCCATAAGGTAAGGGACTCGAGAAATGTGCTCTCGTCACGCCGTTCGGTAGACTCGCGTCGCCCAGGGCAGCGCGACCTTCTAGCTTGCACGCTTCGAGCCTGCAAGCTGGAAGCTTGCCCTGCCCTCGAAAAGCCCAAGAGCACGCAGGTCGTCGCGCGGTTCGTCAAAGCTGCAACTGCCTAACGACGTCACGAGCCGGCGCCGCGTCGTGATCTGGGCGGTTGTGATTTTCCAATCGCGCCAGCGAAATGCCTCTTCGTCGAATCCGAACGAAGCCGCGTCTTCCTCCGCCAGCATTTCCTGGGTCTGCGTTTCGCTCCAGCGATGCTCGGCCGCGAGCACACCCGCCCCGATGACGTTGAGAAAACCGTGCATCTTCGTCCCGACGCTGTCGTGCAAGAGCCGCACCGGATGATGCAGCCCAGCAGTAAACTTGATCGGCACTTGACGCCGCACGGTCGCGACAAGGGCGCGCCCGATCTGCGCGCCGGTCGGGAACGCCTCCGCACTCACGCCACCCGTCCGAAGTTTGAAACCCGCGCCCGTGCCGGAAAGCGCTTCGATCGTGGCGGCAGCGTCGTCAGCCGGCGCTTCCCAGAAAATGTTGAGGGCAAGATCGCCCAGGATGGCGCGGGCCGCGCCTAACGAATCCTCAACCGCTCCTGGCGGCAACGGCATTTCGAACTGCTCGATCGAAACCGTGCCCTTGTGTCCGGCGAGCAATTCCTTGATGCCTTGCGCCGCAGTTTCCAAGGCGGCGCGAAACTCGGCCGGCTTCGCCGTCTTCGGTCCGAGCACCGAAATCTGCAAAGGATGTTCCGCGTCGAACGGTGCAAGCAGAGCGCGCGCTTCGGCAAATTTCCCAATCGGCAAAATAAACGCGCCGAGCATCCAGCGCTCGGGCGAACGCACATAATCCGCCTGATTTTGCAACGCCGGCTCGAGCGCGAGATCAGCGGGCGGGAACAGCCCGGCGTAGTCGATGGCATTGGCAAGGAGGGCGCGTAAGGAGGCAGCTGGCATCAGGACAACTCAACGTTGGGATCGGGCCTTCCGTCAACCACGGGGAAAATTTTCCATCGGCGCGGATTGACCGGCGCGTAAAGCGGGCTCGGCGCACGAATTCAGGAAGGCATGGAAATTGAGCTGAAGAAGGCCGACTCGAGCCAGACCGAAGAAGAAACAGGCGAAAAACAAACCGTCGTGAGCCCGCGGTTGCGAATGCGCGAGCTGCTGCACCGGACCTTTGAGACCCGCTCGCTCGCCACCACCGGTCTCTTTCTCCTCGCGATCTTTTACACGATTTACTTTGTCCGCTCGTTGCTTCTGCCGTTCGTGCTCGCGCTGCTCCTGAGCTACTTGCTGCGCCCGATTATCCGCTTTCTCGTTCAAATAAAGATTCCGTCCATTATTGGCTCCGCCCTGCTCCTCATTTCTCTCGTCGCTCTGCTCGGCTACGGTGTTTCCTTTCTGGCGGCACCCGCCGCCGGTTGGTTGGAAAAGGCACCCTACAGCCTGCAAC
>JBOHXL010000223.1:0-4419 GCA_050736975.1 Chthoniobacterales bacterium
GGGTAACCGGTAATCACTACGATGGGCAATTCCGGATCAAGTTCTTTGGCCGTGTCGTAGACATCATCGGCTGTCCCGTCAGGAAGTTTCAGGTCGAGAAAGAGCAGATCGAAGTGTTGCTTGTCCAACGCGTTCAGCGCTTCCTTCACCGTGCCGACCACGACCCGGCTGAATCCAATTTTCTTGAGGAACACCTTGAAGAGGTCCTGGAGGCTCTCGTCATCATCCACTACCAGCACCGTGGGTTGGCCAGCGCGTTCTTCTTTCAGCACGTCTTTGTCGAGGGCGTCTTTTTTAATCCTCCACCGACCGCCGATTTGGATCGCTGGCAATTGTCCGCGTTGCACCAGGTAGTAGACAGTCGGGAGCGGAATCCGAAGATACTTCGCGGTTTCCTTGACTGTCATCAGGTTATGCATTCAAAAGAAATCAGCAGTTAGGAACCAAGGTGGCAAGACTTTTTACAGGCGTCCGAGCATTATAAATTTCATAAAAAGTGTCAACAGCTGATTTGGCGAGATGGTTTTATTGCCTGTATTCCCGCCTGTTGATCTAAACGAGTTTCCCGAAAAGGTTCGTTTTTGAAACATCCTCTCGCGCGGCAAGGCGCGAATTGCTCCAGCGCGGCCGACTTGCGATGGCAGATCGTCGCTGGACAAGGCGTCACCCGAGGTTCACTATTCGCAACTTTATGAGCGTATTGTTTTTCAAACGGTTTTTGCAAAAGCCGTTTCAAATTGCCTCGATCATTCCCAGCTCCAAAGCGCTCGTGGAGCGGGTGGCGGGCAAGATTGATTTTAGTGAGCCGCGCACGATCGCCGAGTACGGTCCGGGGGAAGGCGTCCATTCCCGCGAACTGGCGGCGCGGATGAGCGCCGATTCGCAGCTCTTCCTTTTCGAATTGGATCCTGCCTTCTCTCGCGATCTCGAGCGTCAATTCGTGGACGACCCGCGCGTGCACGTAATCAATCGCGACGCCGCAAGTCTCTCTCAGGAACTTGCCCGCCGCCGCATCACGCAGTGCGATTACATTCTCTCCGGCATTCCTTTCAGCATTCTCCCGATCAAAAAGAAACGCGCGCTCCTCCAGGATACCTACGATGTGCTACGGCCGGGCGGCGCTTTCATCATCTACCAGGTGACAAATGAACTCCGCCAACACGCCACTTTTTTCGATCGCGCCGAGTCGGAGTATTGTCTGCCAAATATCCCGCCGATGTTCATTACCGTTTTTCATAAAGCTCAGGCGCGAAACGGTCATGCGCGAATCGCGCCGGTGACCGCAAACATTTCCGTCCAACGCACGGCATGAGCCCCTGCAAGACCCGAATCGAGAAAGACTCGATGGGCGAAATGTCCGTCCCGGAAACCGCCCTTTACGGCGCTTCGACGCAGCGCGCGGTCTTGAATTTTCCGGTCAGCGGCTGGCGTTTCTCGCGACCATTCATTCGCGCGCTTGGCTTGCTGAAATGGGCCGCGGCTCAGGCCAATCACGATCTTGGCTTGCTCGACGCGGAACGCAGTGCGCTCATCGTGCAGGCGGCCGAGGAAGTCGCGGAAGGCAAACTCGACGCGCATTTTCCGCTCGACATTTTCCAGACTGGCTCCGGCACGAGCACAAACACGAACGCGAACGAAGTGATCTCCAATCGCTGCTGCCAGCTGGCCGGCAAACCGATCGGGGCGCGCGCGCCGGTTCACCCTAACGATCACGTCAACATGGGCCAGTCGAGCAACGATGTCATCCCCTCCGCCATCCACATCAGCGCCGCCGAACAGTTCAAGCATTGTCTCATCCCGGCGCTTGAAAGACTGGGCGACGCTCTGGCCGCGAAAGCGGCCGAATTTCACGACGTGATCAAGATCGGCCGCACTCATTTGATGGACGCGACCCCGATCCGGCTCGGCCAGGAATTCGGCGGCTACGCGCAACAGGTGCGTTTTGGAAAAGGACGCGCCGAACAAGCCATCGCCGCGCTCCAGGAGCTCGCGCTCGGTGGCACGGCGGTTGGCACCGGGTTGAATCGTCATCTCCAATTTCCCGGCAAAGTGATGCGCCATCTCGAACAGCGGACCGGCATCGCCTTTCGCGAAGCGGAAAATCATTTCGAAGCCCAGGGGGCCAAGGACGGTGTGGTGGAAGCGAGTGGCCATCTCAAGACAATCGCGGTCAGTCTTTTCAAAATTGCCAACGACCTGCGTCTGCTGAGCAGCGGCCCGCGCTGCGGTATCGGCGAAATTCAGCTGCCGGCCACGCAACCCGGCAGCTCGATCATGCCGGGTAAAGTGAACCCGGTGATCTGCGAATCCGTCATGATGGTCTGCACCCAGGTCATCGGCGCGGACACGACTATCACCTGGGCGGCGGCGAACGGAAATCTTGATCTTAACGTCATGATGCCGGTCATGGCGCATAACCTTCTCGAGAGCATCCGCATTCTCGGGAATGCGGCCGACATTTTTGCCGAAAAATGCGTCAGCGGCATCGTTGCCAACCGGGAGCGCTGCCAGGAACTGGTCGAGCTTTCGATGGCGATGGTGACGAGTCTGGCGCCCAGGATCGGTTATGATCGCGCGGCTGAGATCGCGAAGGAGAGCGCGAAAACAGGAAAGACGGTACGCCAGCTTTGCCGCGAGAAAAAGGTCTTGCCGGAGGCAGAATTAGGCGGCGTGCTCGATCCGGTGGCCATGACCGAACCGGGTGGCGAAGGCTCCGGCGGAGGTTAATTTTCCCCGAGGAACGGTTGGCCGGGCAACCGGCATCTGCTCATCGACATCGCAAATTCCTTTTCATGGTCGCCAACGTTAACAGCCCGAATTTTTCGGGCGGCGCGAACATCGCCATCAAGTGCCCGTATCACACCTACGAGCAGACAATCGCCTTTTATCGCGACACACTCGGCCTTCCCCTGATCGAGGAGGAAGCGGAAGGCTGCATTTTCCAGTTCGGCCCCGTCAGGCTGTGGATTGATCGTGTGCCCAATATCAGTCATCCCGACATCTGGCTCGAGCTCGAAACGAACGACACCGAAAGCGCGGCCGCTTATCTTAAGAACCACGGCGTGGCGCGCCGCGATGAAGTGGAACAACTGCGGGAGGACTTCGACGGCTTCTGGATTTCCGATCCGGCCGGTGTCATCCATCTCGTCGTTGGCGACGAGGATTGAATCGTCAGGCGGCCTCCCGGGGAGTGAACGCAGCGGTCTCGAACAACAGGCTCTCGAACGACGGCTGATAAGCGCCGGCGCAGCTCGAACCGACCGCGAAGCGGGGGCTGATTTCATTCTGCGTCGCGCAAAAAAGCTCGATGTCGCGCCGACCGATTTTTTCCATTTCCGCCTGCACCGTCCCGGCCGCCAGTTCCGGCGAATTGCAATCCCGGCTGAGATGACCGAGAACGACCCGCGCGATCTTGCCGGATAGCAACTGACCCACGACCGAGGCGGCCGCGGCGTTGGAAAGATGACCGTGTCGCGACTGAATCCGCTGTTTCACCGGCCAGGGCCGGTGGGGATCGTCCTGCAAAAGTTTCTCGTCATGATTCGTCTCGATCACGAGGGTTTGCACCTGGCGCAGGCGCTCGATCGTTAGGCGAGTGGCATAGCCGAGATCGGTCACGTAACCGAGCCCGCTCGACCCGGTGTGAAAGGTGTAACCGACCGGCTCGACCGCGTCGTGCGGGACGGGGAAACTCTCCACCGTGAGGTCGCAGATCGAAAAGTTCGAGCCGGTCCGAAAAATCCGCCAGTTGCGATGTTCGCCTAACGAATCAAAACGGATCGCCTCCGCGGTCAGGGCATTACAAAAAATTGGGATGTGAAATTTCCGGCAGAGCACCTCCAGCCCGCAGACATGATCGCCGTGTTCGTGGGTCAGAAGGATGCCGTCGAGTTCGTTAGGATCGACTCCGCAGAGGGCGAGACGGAGCACGAGCTGGCGCGCACTCAACCCGCCGTCGACAAGCAACCGGCAATGATCGGTCGCGACCAGCGCGCTATTCCCCGCGCTCCCGCTTCCGAGCATGGTGAGACTAAACACTCCCGATACTTAGCGAACGTCTGCGCAGGGCACAAACAGAAACCCGCCAAATTGTCCAGGGCGCGAACAATTTTCGACAGCCCCCGCCGCCTCGGATACGGTTTGCCTTGATGGATGCAATTGATCTCGCTGGTCTCCGGCGCGAATACGAAACCAAGGGGTTGCGCCGGGCCGACATGCACCCGGACCCGATTGAGCAATTCGCGACCTGGTTCTCGACTGCGGTTAATTCCGCCTTGCGAGATCCGAACGCCATGACTCTGGCGACCGCGACGCCCGATGGCAAACCCTCGGCGCGAGTCGTTTTGCTCAAGGGCTTCGATCAGAGCGGCTTTGTTTTTTTCACAAACTATCAGAGCCATAAGGGTCATGAGCTGGCGG
>JBOHXL010000224.1:0-7141 GCA_050736975.1 Chthoniobacterales bacterium
GTTGACGTATGGCCCTTAGAAATTTTCGCCCACTCACGCCGACCCTGCGATTCACATCGCTTCCAATGTTCCAGGAAGTGACCAAGTCGCAGTCCAAGCCGGTCAAGAGCCTGACCGAGCCGAAAAAAAAGACCGGCGGCCGCAACAACAAGGGTCGTCTCACTTCCCGCCACATCGGTGGCGGTCACAAGCAAAAGTATCGCAAGGTCGATTTCAAACGCCGGAAGCACGGCGTGCTGGCCGACGTCGTGGCGATTGAATATGATCCCAATCGCACCGCCCGCATCGCGCTGCTCAAATACAGCGACGGCGAGCAGAGCTACATCCTTGCGCCGGACGGCCTCGAGGTCGGCGCCAGGGTGACGGCGGGTGAAGAAGCGCCGCCCAACGTTGGCAATGCGCTTCCCTTAAGTGCGATTCCATTAGGCGCAAATATTCACTGCATTGAAATCATGCCGGGGCGCGGCGGACAGATCGCGCGCAGCGCCGGTCAGCAGGCCACATTGAGCAACCGGGAAGGCGGCTACGCACTGGTCAAACTGCCTTCGGGCGAAATTCGACGCATTCACGACAGCGCCTACGCGACGATTGGGCAGGTCGGCAATGTCGAACACATGAACGTTTCGAGCGGCAAAGCGGGCCGGACCCGCTGGCAGGGTCGTCGGCCGCACGTTCGCGGCATGGTCATGAACCCGATCGATCACCCGATGGGCGGCGGCCAGGGCAAATCAAAAGGCGGAGGCGGGCGGCATCATCCGGTCAGCCCGTGGGGCCAGCTCGCGAAAGGTTTCAAGACGCGCCCCAGGCGCAAGGCGAGCGACCGTTTCATTCTGGAAAGGAGAAAATCGAAAAAGAAAAGCTAGGCATCTGAATCGTTAAATCGTGAATCGGCGGAGAGCGCTGATCGACGAATCTCGATGCACAAATTTCGAATCTCGATTTCAACACATGAGCAGATCGTTAAAAAAAGGACCCTTCGTAGAACCGCATCTCCTCGAGAAGATCGACAAGATGAATAGCGCAGGCGTGAAGAAACCCGTCAAGACGTGGTCACGCCGGTCCATGGTAACCCCGGACTTTGTGGGGCACACCTTTCTCGTTCATAACGGCAAAATTTTTCAATCCGTGTTCGTGACCGAAAACATGGTCGGCCACAAACTCGGCGAGTTTTCACCTACCCGTATCTTTAAGAAGCACGGGTCGCATACGGCGAAGGTGACCAAATAGTTGAGGGTTGAGAGTTGAAAGTTGAGAGACGAGGGACTGCGGTGACGCGGCTCTCAAATCTCAACTATCTAGTATCAGCTTGTCTGCTGCTGTCGGCCGGAAGGCTGGCAGCGCAGCAAAATAGTTCTTTGTCAGATCCAAATCTTGAAACCGCAGAGGTGAAAGTGACGTCGGAGACGTTGCTTTCGCAAAATGATCTTTTGCGTAAACAGCTCTCGCTCGATCGTGAGACCCAGAAGACGCTGACCGACAGTCTCGTCGTCTCAAACGCAGAGGCGGAATTGTTTCGCCGGAAGTTTTCCGAGTTGCAAACGCGCATGGACGCCCTCGGGGTCGCATCGGTCAGCAAAGACCAGGCGAAACTGGAGCAGCGTCTTTTGAAAGCGGTCAGCGACCTTCAACTGACGAATAAGGAAAAGGAAGCCTACCGCGAGCAATTGCTGAAGTTGACCGAGACGATGCTGCGCTACGTGAAGACGACGCAGAACCCGGATCCTCAGGCGCGAGCGGAAGTGGAAGCGCAATTGCGCGCGACGAACCAGCTTCTGGCCGCCGGAGACGACGTCTTGCCTGACGAAGACAGGTTGCCGGGCCTGATGGACGGTAAGGTCCTGAGTGTGAAGGAAGAGTGGGCGCTGGTCGTGGGCAACCTCGGTGCGCGGCAGGGAGTAAAAATCGGGATGCCGCTGCGCGTGGTGCGGGACGGGAGAACGGTCGCGACCCTTCGGGTGGTGGACGTGCGCGAGAAGATCAGCGGGGCGGTGATTCAGGAATTGGATTCGGGAAAAGTGAAAATAAAAGTAGGCGATCGCCTCCAGGTGGATGCGCGCCAGAATGTAGATTTAAGGTAAATGGAAGTTAGCTCGACATATCGTTACGCGAAGATTTCGGCGTTCAAGGCGCGCGAAGTCACTCGCGCCATTCAGGGCCTGCCGGTCTCGGCAGCGCTCGATCTGGTGGCGTTCAGCCCGAAAAAAGCGGCTGCTCTAATCAGCAAGACACTGAAAAGCGCGGTCGCCAACGCGGAGAACAACGCCAACCTGCGGGTCGACGGACTCGTGGTAAAAGAAGCGACCGTGGGCGAAGGCCCGACGATGAAACGCATGATGACGCGGGCGCGCGGCAGCGGCAGCACGATCCGCAAACGCAGCAGCCATATCCGGATCATTTTGACTGACGAGATCGAGATCAAGAAACGCGAGAAAAAAGCAAAACGGACCGGTGCCGCGAAGAAGAAAAAAGCAGCCGCCGCGAAAGCTGCTCCGGCCGGGCCGAAAACCGGCCCTCCCACCGGGGAATCAGGAGCGAGCGCGGAGAAATCAGAAAGCTAATTCATGGGACAGAAAGTTAATCCAATCGGTTTTCGTCTCGGGGTGAACCGCGACTGGCGTTCGCGTTGGTATGCCTCGCCGCAGGAGCTGCCGGCATTTTTGCATAGCGATATCCAGATTCGCGATTACGTGAAGAAGAAGCTGCAATTTGCGGCCGTCTCGAAAATCATTATCGAGCGCGCCTGGAACAGCATCCGCGTGACTATTCACACCGCGCGCCCCGGGATCGTTATCGGACGGAAAGGCGCCGAAATCGAGAAAATGACCGAGGAAATCTCGAAGATGGCACAGGGCAAGCAGATCAAGATCGATATTCAGGAAATCAAGACGCCGGAACTCGACGCCCAACTCGTGGCGGAAAACGTTGCCCTCCAGATCGAACGCCGCATTGCTTATCGCCGGGCGATGAAAAAGGCGGTGCAGATCGCGATGGATTTTGGCGCGCAGGGCATCCGGCTGCGCAGCTCCGGTCGCTTGAACGGCGCGGAAATTTCTCGCTCAGAATGGTATCGCGAAGGCAAGGTTCCGCTGCACACGCTGCGCACGCCGATCGACTACGGCTTCGCGGAAGCCAACACGGTTTACGGGAAAATCGGGGTGAAATGCTGGATTTGTAAGAAGGAAGAGGCGCCGGAAGCGCCGGCGAATGCGCCCGCCCCGACGCCGGAGTCCGCGCCTGCCGCCTAGAGAATTAAGAAGGAGAGATTGCCATGCCATTGATGCCCAAACGAGTAAAGTATCGCAAAACCCAGCGGGGTAGCCGCAAGGGCACAGCTTCGCGCAATCTCCGGATCGACTTTGGCGAGTTCGGCCTCCAGACCCTCGAACGCGCCTGGATCACCAATACCCAGATCGAAGCCGCACGCGTGGCGCTTACCCGTAATATGAAGCGCAAAGGCAAGCTCTGGATTCGCATTTTCCCCGACAAATCCGTCACCTCGCGTCCGCCGGAAACTCGCATGGGTAAAGGCAAGGGCCAGCCTGAATACTGGGTCGCGACGGTGCGGCCAGGAAATATTTTGTTTGAACTGGACGGCGTGCCGGAATCGGTCGCGCGCGAATCACTCCGCCTTGCGGCAGATAAGCTGCCGGTGCGGACCAAGTTTCTCAGCCGCCACCACGTCGCGGTCTAACGCCTAACGAGATGATCAAATTCAAGGAACTTCAGGAGATGAGCACCGACGAGTTACTCACGAAAAAACGCGACCTCCGCCAGGAGACGCTCCATCTCCGCCTGCAACAGCAGAGCGGCCAACTCGA
Source organism: Chthoniobacterales bacterium (assembly GCA_050736975.1). Taxonomy (GTDB): domain Bacteria; phylum Verrucomicrobiota; class Verrucomicrobiia; order Chthoniobacterales; family UBA10450; genus Palsa-1392. The sequence continues at coordinate 3,819 of JBOHXL010000224.1, forward strand.
GCAGCCCAGTCGCCTGCGGCTTCTACGCCGCGACGTGGCCCGGGTCGAAACCGTGCTCACCCAACGCAGCAAAACGGCGGCGACGAAGAAATAACCATCATGGACAAAGCGACCAAACCGGAAAGAGCGACGACTGCCTCAGATCGGGGAACGCGCAAGACGCGCGTCGGCGAAGTGATTTCGAGCGGGATGAACAAGACGATCGTCGTCCGCACCGTGACACGTGTGCCGCATGTCACGTTCGGCAAGATCGTAAAGCAGCAGAAGAAATTTTACGCGCACGACGAGGAGAACAAAGCCAAGACGGGGGACAAGGTGCGCATCATGGAGACGCGTCCCTTGAGCAAACTCAAGCGCTGGCGTTTGGTTGAAGTGGTGCAGAAGTAGAGGACCTGGCGAAGAAAGTTTTTATGGTTTACCTGAGATCGAGACTGGATGTGGCGGACAATAGCGGCGCGCGAATGGCCACCATGATCGGCGTGATTGGCAAGGGCGGCGCACAATCGGCCGGCATTGGAGACGTCATCACCGCGAACGTGAAGGAAGCCAGCGCAACTGGGGCGGTGAAGAAGGGCGATGTGGTGCGCGCGGTCCTGGTCCGCACCAAGCAACCGATCCGGCGCGACGACGGTTCGCTTCTGCGTTTCGACAACAACGCCATTGTAATCATCGACAAGGATCTGAACCCGCGCGGCACCCGCATTTTCGGGCCGGTCGCACGCGAGCTGCGCGAGCGCAATTTCATGAAGATCGTGTCGCTCGCTCCGGAAGTGTTATGAATCGGGTCAGGCACCATGTGAAGAAGGGCGATCATGTCGAGGTCATCGCGGGGAACTTCCGGGGTTCGACCGGCAAGATACTTCAAGTGTTGCCGCAGAAGAACCGCGTCCTGATCGAGGGCGTGCGTCTGATCAAAAAGCACCTCCGCAAATCGCAGGACAACCCTTCGGGCAAGATCGCGGAACGCGAAGGCCCGATTCACATCTCAAACGTGAAACTGGTCGAACGCGAGAAGGCGACGAAGAAGAAGGAGAAAGCGGCGAAGGAGAAAAAGACCAAGGGAGAGGAGTAGCGAGCTTCCTAAAGCGCATTATCCCGAGTCGGCCACGCGCACCCCGGAATGACAAAGAGAAAATCTTAGAAAATGGAAAACGAATTTTATCGCGAATACAAGGAACGCGTCGTCCCGGCGCTGCGCGAGCAGCACGGTTACAAGAACGATCATGAGATCCCAAAGCTGGAGAAGGTTGTGATCAACACTTCCGTCGGTTCGCAATCGGATGTGAAGCAGGCCTTGGAAGACGCCAAGACCGAACTTGCCCTCATCACTGGGCAGAAGCCGGCGGAGACCCGGGCAAAAAAAAGCATCTCGAATTTCAAACTGCGCAAAGAACAGGCGATCGGTGCCAAGGTCACTCTGCGCGGCGAGCGCATGTATGAATTCATGGAGCGCCTGATCAAGGCTGCGCTGCCGCGCATCCGCGACTTCCGCGGCATCCCGCCGAAGGGATTCGACGGCCACGGCAACTACACCCTGGGCGTCTCCGATCAGTCGATTTTCCCCGAAGTCGAGCTCGACAAAATCAAGCGCAACATCGGTTTTGATGTTACTATCGTGACCACCGCGCGCACTGACGAAGAGGCCAAATCGCTGCTAAGCGAAATGGGAATGCCCTTCAGCGATCGGGCGAAGAAGCCCGTCGCGCAAGCCGCCTAACGAATTACATGAGTACCGTCACCGATCCTATTGCCGATCTCCTGGCGCGTGTGCGCAACAGCACACAGGCGCAGAGAATGGAGATGTTTGTCCCTTACTCGAAGGTCAAAAGCGAGATCATCCGCATCTTGAAGGAGGAAGGATATATCGCCGATTACGAACTCGACACCACGGCGGCGCATCCGCGGATCAAGATCACAAACAAGATTTCGAATCGCAGCAGCGCCATCACTGGTTTGAAGCGCGTGAGCCGGCCCGGTTTGCGGCGTTATGTCGGCGCGGACGAAATTCCACGCGTCTTGGGCGGAATGGGCACGGCCATTTTATCCACCTCGCGGGGCTTGATGTCGGGGCGCGAGGCGAAGAAACAAAAAGTAGGAGGCGAGTTACTGGCTTACGTCTGGTAGCCCTGGAGTTATGTCACGGATTGGAAACAAGACGGTCGAAATCCCGGCCAAAGTAAAGGTGAATATCGACGACAGCGGCAAGGTCGCGGTCGAAGGCCCGAAAGGGAAGCTGAACTGGAAGCTACCCAGAGGAATCAAGGCGAGCGTGGCCGAGAACGAAGTATCGTTAGTCCGCGACGCGGAGACGCGTAGCGTGAAGGCGTTGCATGGTCTCTCTCGCGCCCTGATCAACAACATGGTCGTCGGGGTGAACGAAGGCTTCACGAAAAGCCTCGAGATCGAGGGCGTCGGCTTCAAGGCCGCGGTGCAGGGGAAGAATCTCAATCTTAGCCTCGGTTTTTCGCACCCCGTGCTTTTTCCAATTCCGCCGGATATCAAGATTACCGTGACCGACAATACCAAGATTGCGATTCAGGGCGTCGACAAGAAAACTGTTGGCCAGGTCGCAGCGGACATTCGCCGCTACTACCCGCCGGAGCCTTACAAAGGCAAGGGCGTTCGCTACGCGGGCGAGCAGATTCGTCGCAAGGAGGGCAAAACCGTTCAATAGTTAGTCATGGCTACGATCAATCGAAAAGTCATTCGCGGCCGCATCCATAGCCGCATTCGGCGCAAGGTCTCTGGCACGGCGGAACGTCCGCGTCTCTGCGTCTATTTTTCTGGCAAACATGTCTACGCCCAGGTTGTCGACGACGAGGCGGGGCGCACGCTGGTTTCCGCCGGCACGACCGAGAAGGCGTTCGGCAGCAAAGGCAAGAGCGCGGCCAACCGGGCCACGGCGGAGAAAATTGGGAAGGCGATAGCGGAACGTTTACTCGCGAAGAATATCGACAAGGCAGTTTTCGACCGTGGCGGATTCCTTTACCACGGCAAAGTGAAAGCGCTGGCCGACGCGGCGCGCGAAGGCGGACTCAAACTTTAATATGGCATACGCAGGCAACACAGGCAGACGCGGCGACTCACGCACGACGGACCGGACGCCTCCGGCAAGAGGAGACACGACTGAGAAGGTCGTCTTCATCAATCGCGGCGCGAAGGTCGTGAAAGGCGGCCGCCGTTTCAGCTTCAGCGCGCTGATCGTCGCGGGCGATCACGATGGCAAGGTGGGCTGCGGGTTCGGCACGGCGAACGAAGTCGCCGAGGCGATCCGCAAAGCTTCGGAAGCCGCGCGCAAGTCGATGGAGAAGATGTCGCTGCAC
>JBOHXL010000225.1:0-10014 GCA_050736975.1 Chthoniobacterales bacterium
ATGTTGCGGGGCGAGACGGAGGAGGTGCAACGGCGCATCCAGAAAGCGATCGTCGATCGCGACGGGGCCGAACAGGCCGCGGGGAATTTCCGTTTTTTTGACACGATTTGCGGCGCGACCCAGGAGCGGCAGGACGCGTTACGCGAGCTGCTCAACGTGAAAATGGATCTGCTCCTCGTCGTGGGCGGCTACAACAGTTCGAATACGTCGCATCTGGCCGAAATGGGCGAAGAGAAATTGCCCACTTATTTCGTCCTCAACGCCAGCCGGCTCCTTTCCGAGAAGGAAATCCTGCACTACAACCTGCATGAGCGGCGCGAGGTGGTGGCGCACAATTGGTTGCCACAGGGGCGGGTCGTCGTCGGCATCACCGCCGGCGCGTCCTGCCCAAACAATCTCATCGAAGAAACGCTCATTCGGCTTTTCCAAATCCGCGGGATCGGCGTGGAAGAATTGAGCTCCGCAGTCGCCTGAGGATTGCCTCGATCAGACATCGAAAGCCATCAATTGCAGGAGAGAAGCGCCCCCCTCGCATCCGACGCGCGCGACTAAGCGATGCTGGGGAGATCGCGCGCCTGACGACTCAGCTTGGCTACCCTGCGGCGGCCGGGCAAATTTGGTCGCGGCTGAGCGCTCTGCTTCCTCTCTCCCATCACTTCGTGGCCGTCGCCGCGGAGACCCGCAACCGTTTGTCAGGCTGGATTGCCGCCGAACGCCGCCTGCTTCTGCACGAAGCGTCGCGGGTCGAAATCGTTGCGCTGGTGGTGGACCTCTCGGCCAGACGGAGCGGTCTTGGCGGGGCACTGGTCCGGGCGGTGGAGCAGTGGGCCGTTGCAGAGGGAGTCGCGAGCATTTTTGTCCGCTCGAATGTGACGCGGCGGGAGTCGCATCCGTTTTACCTCAGTCTCGGCTACCGGCGCGCAAAGACGCAGCACGCCTACCGCAAGTCGTTAGGCGCATCCGATTGCGTCTGACGAACGCAATTCTCGTTAACGCACCGCCTTCGCGCGGCACATCGCGGCGCGGAAGCCGTCCGGCCTGCCGCCGAAACTCCTTTTCGTTGTGTTGCTTGTGATCCGGGTCGCGTCAGCAGGCGATTGCAAGCCGCGCACTTGCCGCGTCCGGTGCGAATTCGTCTTGGAATGCGCGCGATCTGGAAAGGCAGCATCAGCTTTGGCCTCGTCAATATTCCCATCGCCCTCTACCCGGCGACGCGCCGAGAAGCTCTCACCTTTCGCCTCCTGCGGAGGACTGATCTTAGCCCGGTGAATTACAAGCGCGTTGCCGAGAAAGACGGCAAGGAAGTGCCCTGGGAGCAGATTGTGAAGGGCTACGAGTACGAGAAGGGAAAATTCGTCGTCCTGAACGAAAAAGATTTTCAGCGGGTCGACCTCGAGGCCACGCAAACGGTCGACATCCAGGATTTTGTCGAGGTCGAAGCGATCGATCCGATGTTTTTCTACAAGCCGTACTACCTCGAGCCGCAGAAAGGCGGCGCCAAAGCCTTCGCACTGTTGCGCGAGGCTTTGGCGAAAACGAAGAAAGTCGGCATCGCGAAGGTCATCATCAAAACCCGGCAATACCTCGCCGGCGTCAAACCGCTGAAGCATGCCCTCGTGCTCGAGCTAATGCATTTCGCCGAGGAACTCTCCGATTCCGAAAAACTTAACCTGCCAAAGAAATCGGTCGAACCGGGAAAACGCGAAATGGATATGGCCCGGGCGCTGGTCGAGAACATGAGCTCGCAGTGGAACCCGCAGAAGTACAAGGATGATTATCGCGACGCCCTGATGGAGGTGATCGAGGAGAAAGTGGAAGCGGGCGGCGAAGAAATCGAGCAGAAACCGAAACCCCCAAGGGCCTCCTCGAAAGTAATCGACCTGGTGGCCGTCCTGCAGCAAAGCCTGGCCAAATCAGGAGGCAAAAGGAGGAAAACGCGGAGCGTTGGGAAAACGAAAACAGACCCGCGAAAGGCGGCCTGAGGGGAACAAATGACTTTCGAGAAAGCAGTTATTTTCGGGCTTGATTCAAACGAACGTTTGAATTATTTTTCGGTTGCCATGGCGGAATCAATTCATGCCACCAAACTCGCGATTTTGAACGCGACCGAGCGCCTCGTCGCGGCCCATGGCTTCGAGGCGACTTCGCTCCGCGCCATCACCGCCGCGGCCGGGGTCAACCTCGCCGCGGTCAACTACCATTTCGCAACCAAGGACGCCCTCATTGTCGCGATGCTGAACCGCCGGATGAAGCCGCTGAATGAGGCGCGGATCGCTCTCCTCGATCGCTTTGAGAAGGAAGCGGCGGGCGCCCCGGTCGAGGTCGAGAAGATTCTGGAGGCGCTCTTTCGCCCGGTCCTGGAGCTGATCGCGCGCCCCTCCAAAGGTGGGCGCAATTTCCTCCGCCTCCTCGCGCTCTGCCTCGCTGAGCCGGGTGCCTATCTGAAACCGCTCGTGCAGAAGGAATTTGCCGAGAAAAACCGCCGCTTCCATCGCGCCTTACGGCGCAGCCTGCCGGGACTCTCCGAGGTTGAGACGCACTGGCGGCTGCATTTTGCCCATGGCGCCTTTTTCCATGCCGTCGCGCACTCCCAGCTTCTCGAGTTTTCCTCCGGAGGCCGTTGCTGCCTGACGAACTGCGAGGCGGTCCTGAAACGCACGATTAATTTCTGCGCCGCCGGCCTGCGCAACCCAGCCTGACGAATACTTAATCTTATGCCTGTTCTCGAAGAAGAGCCCGTGAGCAGGGAATCCCGGCGGCGCGCCGCCGATTCCGACCTTTTGGTCGATCTGCACGACCAGCCGCTCGAAGAGAAAAAGACACTCTTTTTCCACCGGCGCGGCGTCGTGATCGGCGCGGCCAGCGTGGCCGTGCTCGCGATCATTTTTGTCGCGCCGATTTTTTTCCACAGCCTGACCCACCAGAGTACGGACGACGCTTTCATTGATGCCCACATCGTGAGTGTTGCGCCAAAAATCGCCGGAAGAATCTCGGCCGTGAAAGTGAGCGACAACCAGTTCGTGAAAAAAGGCGACCTCCTGCTCGAGATCGATCCGAACGATCTTGCGGCAATGGTCGCCGAACGACGCGCGGCGATCGAGGTCGCTCGGGCGCACCTGACGAACGCGCAGATGGCCGCGGAACAGGCCCAGGCGCATGTCCAGACCTTGCTCGCCGCCTACGCCTCGGTGAAGGCGAGCGCGCTGGCGGCGGCAGCCGATACCAGCAAGCTGCGCGCAGACCTGGCGCGCAATAGCGGTCTGATCGCCAGCGGCGCGATCTCGAAACAGGATTACCAACATTCGGAGAGCGACACGAAGGCTTCGGAGGCGACACTCGACTCGAAGGAGAAGCAACTTCAGGCGGCAGCCGCTTACGAAGAAGAGGCGAAAAAGGCCGCCGGTTCCGCCCAGGCGCAGGTGGTTGCGGCCAGGGCCGAGGTTTCTGAGGCGGAAGCCGAATTGCATCAGGCCGAATTGCAGGAGTCGTACACCAAAATCACCGCACCGGAAGCCGGTCGCGTGACCAACAAGTCGGTCGAGCCGGGAGATTACGTGCAGGTGGGCCAGCCACTTTTCGCGATCGTCTCGCCCCAGGTCTGGGTAACGGCGAATTTTAAGGAAACGCAGCTCACTGACATGCGGCCGGGCCAACCCGCGGAGGTCGAAGTCGATGCCTACCCATCGCGCGCCCTGCGCGGGCATGTCGATAGCATTCAGGCCGGGAGCGGCGCGCGTTTCAGTCTGCTCCCGCCGGAAAATGCCACCGGCAACTTCGTCAAAGTCGTCCAGCGCGTGCCGGTAAAAATCGTGTTCGATGAACAGCCGGGCGTGCCGCGAGTGCTCGGGCCCGGCATGTCGGCGGTGCCGGAGGTAAAAGTAAAAGGCAGCTTCGGCCCGGCCGTGATCGTAACGATCGTTGCCGGGTTGGTGATTCTGCTCGTGCTCGGCGCGACTCTCTGGTGGCTGGGACGAATTCGCACTCGTTAGGTAATCGTCGTGGCTGCGCCCAAGTCATCTCCGGCCATCCCGGCATGGCGACCGAGTCACAATCCCTGGCTGATCGCCGTCTCGGTCATGCTCGCGACTTTCATGGAAGTGCTCGACACTTCGGTCGCCAACGTCTCGCTCCCGCACATCGCCGGTAACCTTTCCGCGACCACGGATGAAGCGACCTGGGTCCTGACCAGCTATCTCGTGGCCAACGCCATCATCCTCCCGGCGACCAACTGGCTGGGAAATCTCTTTGGACGGAAACGATTTCTCATTTCGTGCATTATTATTTTCACGGTTGCCTCCGCTCTCTGCGGCGCGGCGGGCAGCCTCGGTTTTCTCGTGATCGCTCGTGTCTTCCAGGGCGCCGGCGGCGGCGCTTTGCAACCCATCTCGCAGGCCGTCCTGCTCGAGAGTTTTCCGCCCGCCAGGCGCGGGGCGGCCATGGCCGTCTTCGCCATGGGTGTGGTGGTTGCGCCGATTCTTGGACCTACCCTGGGCGGCTGGATCACTGACAACTACACTTGGCGTTGGGTCTTTTATATTAATCTTCCGATCGGTCTTATGGCTGGTTTGATGGCGAACGCTTTTATCGAGGATCCGCCCTATCTGGAAAGAGTGCGCGCGCGCAACATCGATTACCTGGGTTTCGGCTTCCTTGCCGTCTGGCTCGCGACTTTGCAGTACGTGCTCGACAAAGGTCAGGAGCTCGACTGGCTGGGCTCGCACACGATCGCGTGGTGCATCACGATTTCCATCACGGCCTTCATTGCATTTGTCGTTAGGGAGCTGACCGCCCGGCGGCCCCTCGTCGATCTCCGGGTCTTGAAAAATCGCAACCTCGCGGTGGGTTGCGCACTCATCGGCGTGCTCGGCGCCCTTCTCTATGGAACGATCGCGGTCCTGCCGCTTTTCATGCAGAACCTGCTCAACTATACCGCGCTCGACGCCGGCCTGGCTTTGAGCCCGCGCGGCGTGGGCGCTTTCATGGCGACGATCCTGGTCGGCCGTTTGGTGGGGAAAATCAGCAACCGGGTGCTGATTACGATTGGATTTTTGGGGCTGGCCTATTCGTCCTTCCTCTTTGGCGACATCAACCTGAGCATCGGAATGATCAGCATCGTCTGGCCCACGATCTTAAGCGGGATTGCGATCAGTTTTATCTTTGTCCCACTCGCCACTTCGAGCATGGGCACGCTCCGCCAGGAGCAGATCGGCAATGCCAGCGGTCTCTTCAATCTCATGCGGAACCTCGGCGGCAGCGTCGGCATCGCCGCCCTGACAACCCTGGTCGCGCGTGGCGCGCAGACCAATCAGTCAGCCTTCGTCGGGCACTTCTCGCAGTTCAATCCAGTCTATCAGCAAAAGCTCGCCGCCATCCAGAGCGGGCTCGCGGCCCACGAAGGCGCCTGGCGTGCCGCGCACCAGGCGCCGCAAATTCTTTACAATATTCTCGAACAACAATCCTTGCTCGTGACCTACTCCCACAACTTCCGGCTCTTCGGTCTCCTCTGCCTTTTCACCACCCCGCTCGTCTTCTTTTTCAACAAGGTGAGCAAGGCCAAAGTCCCGGCCGCGGTCCACTGAGCGAAAACTGCGCGGACGCCTGTCTCTCCCACATTCGTTAGGCACTTTCCAAAGCCGTCGCGAGCGCCGCCGGCAGTTTGCGCGGGCCATCACCGCCGAGCTGTGCATCGATCGTTTCCAGCCGTCGAATCAGGTCGACCACATCGCGTCGCGCCATCGGCCCGCCGGCCGCCGCGCAAAAATGCGTGCGACAGGCAAAAGGCCGGTCGGCATAGATCAAGCAGTTGCCTGAGACATGGTCGAGCAGGGGACAAGCTCCACCCACTTCGGCAGGTAACTTCTTTCGTCCTGTAGCGCGCAGAGCCCGGGCTGCGACCAGCGCCTCTCCTTTTGTGAGGTAAGGCGTGAGACCGGTCAGTTTGAACTGACAGCACTCGGTTCGCCGCAGGCATTGCCGCTCGACCGGTCGTGCGGCCAGGTCGGCATAGATACGTCTTACCTCATCGATGAATGAGGCGGCATCATGCCGCTGTCTTCCATCTGCCATGGTTCCTAAGTATTACTGCCAACCGTTCTGCTCACTTCACGACAGTTACGATATGGGCCTGAATCTTTCCACTGATGTGCCCTGTCCCGAAACGCTCGCTGAGCGCTTTGACGGCCAGCACCGTGGCATCGCCCAGCAGCAAAGCGTCCCGCGCTTCGATCTCGTTTCGAAGTGGCGTCCCCTGGCAATACGCCATCGCCGGGATACGGGGGGATCGGGCTTCGCTCCGTGCTGCTACGGTGGTGATTTGAGGCGACTTGGTAAAACCGCCGGTCGCTAGATCCCGCTCGATGGTTGCCCGGTCATGATAGCCGTGCGGCACGCGCGCGTGGAAGCGCGGCGGGTTATCGGGAAAGATCGCCGCGAGGGCCTTCGTGACCGTATCGGAAAATTCGTTCTCTTCGATTCGATCCCAGGTGTTGAAGACAAACTGACCGCCCGGACGAAGCACCCGACGCACCTCCGCGAACGTCTTGGCCTTATCGGGAAAAAACATGACCCCGAATTGGCATATGACCGCATCGAATGACTCATCCGGGAAAGGAAGATTCATCGCGTCTGCCTGGCGCCATTCCACCGGCCGCTTCGTCCCGAGCGATCTGGCGTGTTCCACCATGGCTTGATTAAGATCGGTCGCGACGATCGAGACACTTTCGGGTAATCTGGCCGCCAGCGCCCGAGTCACGACCCCTGTGCCGGCGGCAATCTCAAGCACGCTCGCGAGTGGCGCCGGATCCAGCCGGCTCACCAAATCGCCCGCATAGGGCTCGAAAACCAGCGGCACCAAATACATCTCGTAAAGCTTCGGAATGGAACCGGTAAAGATGATATCGCCCCCGTGTTCGCTCATAAGATGGATTGTATCACACCTGGCTCCCGGCTTCGCGCAACTGTGGCCGCTTTGTGCGCAGGCCACGAAAGTTTCTCATACCACTCTGCCGCGGCAAGGTCGAGCGGATCCCAGACTCGGCCGAGACTTCGCGCGACGCACCCATCATTTGCGCCTGGCTCATCGTACCTGAAACATGATGCGCGATTTCAGGACAGTTCGCCGGCTAGGAGACTGTTGAAATACTGGAGTGGGCCGCGTTGCTATTGTTTTTGACCCCGGCCAGCGTTGCTCGCTGGGTCGAGATGGCAAGGATATCGACACTGTGCTCGCGCCTTGGCCAGGGCCAAAAACAACGCAACCCATGGGGCGCGAGGCGGAAGGGGCGTCTGTCCCGCGATGGCGGGATCGCTCGTTCCAGCCCCTTGCAGGGATGCGCCTCGCTCCCTCCTTGCCTTCCGCCCCTTCTGCCTCTACGCGCGACCCGCTCCTGTTCTTCAACAGTCTCCTAAGGCCAAAACAGCCGGAAAGTCAGGTATTGCTGTTCTTTGCAATCCTGAGCTTAACCAGCTTCCGCACCAGCGCTGCCGAAAGGGGCTTGTTCGCTGGAAAACGGATCGTGCCCTTGCTCGTCTCGTAATCCTTGAGTTCATCCTCCAAGACCTGCACGACCGAACCGGGATAGAAAGCGCAGTGGCGCGCAGCGGCACCATAGGCCACAAGCAGCTTTCCGTTCAGGCGGAAAGCCGGGATTCCGTAACTGATGTACTCCTTAGCCTTCGGTGCCGCAGCCTTGATCCTTTTGCGAAGCGTCTCAAGTGCAGCTCGCTGATCGCTTGGAACGGCCGCGAGGTAATCGTCCGGAGTTTCGGGCCTGCCTGTCTTGGTCCGGCGCGACACCTGTCCCGAGTTGGTTTTTCTTGCCTTCATCTTCAGGGCATCGGAATCGGCGTTCTCAGCCTGAGTCTGCGCGCGGCAAAAACAAAGATCAACCGTGATCTGGTCGCCAAGGGATTTTTCATTCGCCCGGTAGTTTGAAGTGTGGATTCTCGATCATACCAAGGATATTCCCGAAAGGATCGATAACCGTGGCCACTCGAATTCCGTCCCCGACGTCCTGAACAGCGGTGCGCTCGGTCGCGCCCAGCGAAAGCAGGCGTGCCAATTCAGAGCTGGCATTGGATACACCCCAATACGCGACCGAGCTGCCCCCTCCGCTCGGCGTATTGGAGGAGTCTGGATCAAGACCGAGTTCATAGCCACCCACGTTGAAGCCGACATAGAACGGCTGGTCAAAGTAAGGCTCAATCCCGAGCACGGACGAATACCAGGCCCTGGCTTTGGCAAGTTGAGGCGTGTGATAGATTACGGTGCGAAGACCATGAAAATGTGGACTCGCAGTCGGTGAATTCATATTGGATTCTACTAACTGCTAACTCTCAACTCGGTCGTCCGTGCGTCCGTGCGCCGTGAGTCAATCCACGGTCTATCTGACCACGCGCCAGTTCCGTCTGCCTCATGCCTTGTCGCCAGCTTATCGTATTGCACTTCAGTAACCAGTCATCCCGTAGGAGGTCGAGGGGATCCCCGGCAGATCCTGGATCTGGGTCAGACTTCCATCGCTCCCGATTTGAAAGGCGCCAATCGCCGGTACTTTGCTCTCGAGCACGTAGAGATATTTGCTATCGCTGCTGATCGCCATGTCGAGCGGGGTCGCCCCGGGCGCAAGCACCGCAGTCTTACCGTCCGGGTTCAGCAACGAAATGCTGCCATCACCGGCAATGGCGAATCCAGACACCGTATCAGTGCCAGTGTTCGTAATATAGGAGTATTGCTCGGGAAGACCGGGATCGTTGGTATTTACCACCCAGCAGGCTGCCCGGCCAAAATCCGGCAGCGCAGGCGTCACCACCTGGAGTAATCCGACTGACACCGTATAGGACGAAGCCGAGCTATGGGTTACTTCGGAAACGACCAGATGTCCGGCGTTGTCGAAAGCGAATCCAAAAGGACCCTCGCCCGCCGAATTCTGCACCATCGGCCCCGTCGCCCGCCCATCGGCTCCGATTGCATAAGTGTCGATCTTGCTCGTGTTGATTTCGCTCAGCACCAACGTCGTCCCATCAGGCGTGAATCCTACCTCTGCCGGCTTCGGCAGATTCGTGCTCAGCGCGCGGGTCGAGTTCGAAATCGCCCGGAGCGTTCCATTCTTCTGGATGCGGAAACCCGTGATGTTAGCCGCGGTGCCTTGCGAGTTGAGCACGTAAAGCAGGGTGCCGGAGACGGCCACACTGTTTGGAAATGTGCCGCCTGACGACACTTTGCCGGAAAACTTAAGTCCAGTACGCGCGATCTGGAATGCAGTGATATCGTTGCTCCCCGCGTTTACCGCATAGAGCGATTTGTTATTGTTGCCGAGCGCGACCCCGCCCTGCGAGCCGAGTCCTGTGCTCCCGCCCACGCCCTGCGTCGAGAACGTGCCGGTCAGCGCGAGCAGCCCATTCTTCGCCCGCTGGTACATCCACACCTCGTTGCTGGCCGAGTTGCCGTTCACGAACACCGCCCCGGTCGACTGCGCACCGGCTGGGGCCGCGAAGAGAGTTCCTGCGATAAACAGGCAGACGCACCCGACCAGCAGTCGCCTCATGCCTTTCCGAGATCTCGAGCGGCCCAGCACGCGAGAAGGTGGTAAGCCAGCAGACGCGTGGCCTGGAAGAAAATCGAAAACAGATTTCATGACATCGAGTCTACGCCCGGAGCACCATGCCGCAATCCGAAACCCCGCCCCGGCGCGAGGAAACCGGGTCGGTCCCAACTCGCAGCTCGCGATCGAATCTTCCCCAACGATTCCCGTCGCCAAACCAGAGAATTACGCGGAGCCCAAAGTTCTAGGCTTTGCCAACGTCTTGCGGTCACGGGCAAGAACCAGGCAATCCTGGGTGGGCAAGTTTTGCACTGTAAAAGACAACCAACGCGTAGCGGAATCACGTCGCTCGGTTTGATTGACTGCGGAAAGATAGGAAATCCAAACCAAAAACTAGAAAGAAAAAGGAGAAACAATGAACTCAAATCGAACAACTACAAATTCGCTATCAAAGCGGTGTTCTTTGGTGGCGGGC
>JBOHXL010000226.1:0-3440 GCA_050736975.1 Chthoniobacterales bacterium
ATCCAGGAGCGCCGTATTTTCCTGTTCCAGATCACGGAGCACGGAAACATCATGCTCGACGGTGTGCGCGTAGATTCGGTACAACCGTTCGCCATCCAGGAAGGATCTGGAGAGATCCGGAATGGCATGGTGACGTTCTCGAATCTGCCGCAGCACCCCGCCGTCCGCACCCGCAAGGCCAGAGTTCTGCGTAGTCGCGAGGAGCGGCGCGAGTTTCTGGCAGGCTGCGAGAAAACCCTCGGATCGAGCTTTTCGGTGTTCGTGGATGGCGATCCAGCGAGCATCCGGCAACTCGACACCGACGCCAAGAAGCAAGCGTTCCTCGAACGGGCGCCGGTTCGCCCTTGGGAATCCCGGCAGTTTCAGGGAGCGCGAGTAGAGCAGTAAGCAAGCACCCCTGGGGCCGCTCGAAAGAGCGGCCCTTGGGACGGCTGGTTGGAGAAAAAGGAAAGGAGATCAAGAACATGAGACGCACTCTGATCGGAACTCTCGCGCTGACACTGACGTTCCCCCCGCTGCCAGCGCAGAAAATCGAAACCGAGACCCCATCGCGCGAACGCGTGGTGCGGGTACAAACAGCTATGAACCATCTGACCGTGATCGAGGTGGCGGAACCAGTGACCACGGTTGCTGTAGGCTCTCCCCAGGCTTTCAAGGTTGAGCGGCGCGAGAACAAGGTGTTCATTCAACCGCTTCAAGAGAATGTGGCCACGAATCTTTTCATCTGGACAGCCTCGACTCGTTTGAACTATGAACTGGTATCGGCCATCAACGACGCTGGGCAAATGGACTTCGCCATCGACTACCTGAAGCCCGAGTCGCAGGCGCAGATCACGCAACCAAAACCGCCAGAACCGGCGGTCGTCGTGTCCACGGTGCCGAGTGACATGCTCCTGAACAGTACGCCCGTGCGCCTTGTGGGCGCACCGGCGACCGCGAAAGGCTCTGTAGGCGTACTGATCCGAGATGTCTATCGCAAGCAGGAAGAGATTTTTGTCCGGTACTCAATCGAGAATCACTCAAATCGGACGTTTCGCACCGGGCGCCCGACTGTCGTCTCCCTAAGCGGGCTAAGGTTTGATCAGTCGCTTTGGAGCTTCCAGAATGCGCAACTGGGAATGGATTACACCTCTCGCTTGAAGACCGATGGCACTCCGATCGACGTCAAGATCACCAGGTGCGAACCAGTAGTAGTGGAAGTAGGTCCCGGCGAAGCGCGCATCGGATTGATGGCGCTGCAGCTTCCGCCTGTTAAACCAGACGCTAAAAAGACCCAACCCACCGTACTCCAAATTCTGTTTCCGGTTGATCGCGCAGGAAGTCTGACCGCCACACTGGTGCTGTAGATTCTCTGGAGTCGAAGCCATGGAATCCGAATACCAGACAGTTGGGCAGATGTACGAACGTCTGCGTCTCATGATCCGTCAACGCAACGACACGGGATTCCGGCTTGCTGTGACAGACGCCGTCTTCGAGCCGCGGAACCCGTTCGAGCCGGCAAATAAACGGCGGCCTAAATCGGTTGTCGCCATCATCCTCATCCTCGTAGTCATCCTGGCACTAGCCTTTCTCTATTTCAGCCTCCATCACGCGAGATAGATGGAACTGGGACGAGATGCGCAAACAAAGGGAGCTGAGTCGTATGGCGTCAAACGCAACCAAAATGGCAAACGAACCGGAAGAAACCCGGTCGGAACCGCAGCCTGATGTCGAGTTTCAGGACGTGCTGTTCTCAGACCTGGCCACGTCGGTGTGTTACTGGATAACCATCTTTCTGCTGGCTGTCGTCGGCGCATACCTGATTCGTTGGTGGCTCATCCATCCCGGGTCCTACGCCACGCCAGTGAACGATCCGTGGGGCATCACCACACCCCCGTGGCTGATATTGCCGCTGCCGCCGATCGGTGTCATCGGGTCTCTCGGACACGCGGCGTGGTGCGCCTTTCGGGGACAGCGCACGTGGAAGATGCTCATGACCTCCGCAAGTCTGATCGCGGTAATGGGCTGTAGCAAGTTGCTCGAAACCTATCTCGCGCCGATGTGAGCGACGCAACTGGCACGGTCCTGAGCCGTGCATGAGGTGCATATATGATTCATCATTCTGAAAACCCCCGTCGTGAAATGACCAATGGCGAGGCCGGTGTCGTTGGAGCCGTACTCGGTTTCGGGCTTATCGCCCTATTGCTGTACCTTGCAGTCGCTCGCTACCACATCCGCCAAGAACAGTTGGTCGAAGCTGGCCTTTATCTGTTCGTCATTGCTGCGGCAGTGATTGCGCCCGTGTTGCGGAAATTCACCAAGGGAGGCAAGCGGACCAAACGTCCGCCGTTTGTCATCCCGGCGCGCAAAGATGAACGTGCAATCGAATCGGCATGGAACCAAAATGCCGTGCTGCTCGGCTACGACATGGACGAAACGCCTTGGCTGTGGCCGGATGAAGTGCGCGTGATGCAAGCCATTGTGCTCGGCATGACAGGATCGGGGAAGACCACGCTGCTCAAGAACATCATCACCCAGGACATTGCTCGCTTCGTTGGCCCACCGGAGGATCGTCACCACATCCCGATGGTCATCTTCGACGGCAAAGGGGACCTTGAATTCTTCGACCAACTGCTACCACACATTCACCGCGCCGGACGGCTGCACCAACTGCGGTTGCTTAATCCATCGCGTCCCGAGTTTTCGGCGCTCTATAACCCGTTCTTCACGCGGGATGACAACTATATGGCACAGGTGAATATGATCTTCGGCAGTTTTAACCTGCACGACGAGTTCTTCGCCAAGCACCAGTTGAACTACCTGGGCGACATCGTGCGCGTCCTGTTCTATACCGGCTCCCGCTACAACTTCTACGACGTGATTGTCATGCTGCTCGACCAGGACGTGCTGAAGGAGCAAATCGACAAGGCCGTCCACCGGCTCGATCGTGACAACACTGTCACCGCCCAGCAGCGGTTGAACTTTGAAATGAGCGTGAAGAACCTGATGCAGTCGCTCGAGGACCGGGAGCGCGTTCCCAAGATTCAGGGCCTGATCAACGAGTGCATGACGTTCCTGGATGACGAGTTGTCGGCGGTAACGGGACAATACGACGACTTGTTGTCGATCGAAGATGTGATCGACCAGGAGCTGATCTTGTTCGTGAGCCTGAACTCAAACAAGAACATTGAGCCGGTGCGCTCGCTCGGGAAAATGCTGCTGCAGAACATCCAGCTCACAGTCGGCAAGCGTTACGAGGACAAGGCGGACCGCCGGCGTCAGAATCGTCCCATCTTCTCGGTCGTGCTTGACGAGTTCGCCCCGTTTGGTTATCGCAATTTCGCCCAGATCCTACAGACTGCGCGAGGCACAAACACAGCGTTCCTGTTTTCCATGCAAAGTCTGCCGCAACTGATGCAGGTCGGCCGCGGCTTCAAGGAAGAGGTTACTTCAGCGCCGAA
>JBOHXL010000227.1:0-2637 GCA_050736975.1 Chthoniobacterales bacterium
GTTGAGGTCGCAGAGGGAGATGGTGGCCGCGGTATGGCTGATGGGGATTTGACTGGCAACGGTAAAGCCGCCCGCGCCGTCGCCCAGAAGAATGACGACGGTGCTCGTCAGCGTCTGGCTGGTGAGATCAAGCACGGCCAGATCGAGCTTGCCGTCATGATTGAGATCGGCCACGAGAAGATCGTTACTGTTGTACAAGCCATCAATCTCCAACGGCGTATTGCTGAAGCCGCCACTTCCAAGTCCGAAGTAGATCTGGATTTTGCCCTCGTCCGGAGCATTGGATACGATGTCGAGGTTGCCGTCGTTGTTGATGTCGGCGAGCACGACCCGGGTGGGCTCGCCATCGCCTTTCAACTCGTTCACCTGGATGAATCCGCCGAGACCGTCCCCGAGATAGACGCGGATGTTGTAACCCCACTTAGAAATCGAGACGATATCGATGTTGCCGTCGTGGTTCAGGTCGCCCAGCGCGAGTCCTTTGCACAAGGTGTCGCTTTCGATGTGTTCCTTGAGGGCGAAGTTGCCCGTTCCATCTCCATTCAAGATCGCGACATTATCGAAGCCCGAGAGATTGACTGCCAGGTCCAGGTTCCCGTCCCGGTTAAAGTCAGCGGATGCGATCACATCCGGCAGGGGAAAGTCGCCGGCCTTGTGACTCCCGAAGGCCGAGCCTGCCAGGGTGACAGTTAGGATGGAAGCAGCCAGGAACGAGCGGACGGGAAGGTGTCGTTTCATTGGTTCGTAAATCGTCATGGCTGAATTTCGATCTGTCCGATTTCGAGATGAGGAACGGGCCCCGACCCTGAGTCGATATGGGCGTCCTGATTCGGTACTCCAGCAACGACTGTTGCCACACCGTCGCCATCGAAATCGGCGGCAGTCACGGCTGCGCCAAACAACGCGCGGGCCTGCGGGGCTGCGCTGTAGATGGTCTTGACCGCTCGACCCGACCGCCCGTCGAAGATCGTAATCGCGCCCGCCTGGGTTAGCCCGTTGAAATTCTGCCCGGGCGCGCCGACGGCGACATCCGGAAGGTGGTCGCCCGTGAGGTCGCTCGCCACGCAGAGCGCCGCGCCGAACATGGCAAACCGTTGTCGTGGTTTTAGCAGGAGCGTGCGCTGCAACTTGCCATCGCTCCCGTTGAAGATGTAGGCGGCGCCGCGCTGTTCCTCCTGGAGAGGCGCGCCAACCACCAGGTCGGGTTTCCCGTCGCGATCAAAATCCATCCCGCCTGCGACCGCCGCACCGAAAGAATGAAGGTGCTCGATAAACGGGCCAATGATGTCAAAAATCAGGCTACCGGTCTTACCGCTGAAAAGAAAGGCGTGACCTTCACCGGGCGCGCCGACGAGAATATCGCTGACCCCGTCCTTATCCACATCGCCGGCATTCGCGACCGCCGAGCCAAAGGCCGCGCCCGCTTCCGTCCCACCCGCTGCAGGATGGTTTATCGTCCGAATAACCTGACCGGTCTTACCACTAAAAACATAGATGAGTCCTACATTTGCCAGACCTCCTACCTCCTTACCCGGAACGCCCACCACCAGGTCGGGCACACCATCGCCATCCACATCCCCCAGGCCAGCCACCGCCGCGCCCATCCGTCCACCTTCTTCGGCCGTAGGGTCGACGAGAGTAAGAAGCACTGTGCCATCTTTGCCGCTAAAGACGAGCGCCTCGCCGGCATTTAAGATCTGGTTATCGCTTTTCGGATCGGTGATATGGTGAGGCAAACCCGCGATGAGGTCGGGTACGCCATCGCTGTTGAGGTCTGCAACCGGCGCCAAGGAAGCGCCGAGTTGTCCGCCATAATGCTGCGGTTGAATGAGCTGAAATTCCGGATCGTCCAGCATCTTGAGGACGGACAGGTTGGAGCCATCGAGGAGAAAGATTTTCCCAACGTTCTGCGGTGTGCCCCAGGAAGCTTGGGTCGAGACGAAATCTCCATCCTGGAACGGCGCTGCAACCGCGAGATCGGGAACCCCGTCGCCGTTGATGTCACCGAGGGTGACCAGCGTCTGCCCAAACCGTGTCGTGGATTTTTCCGGGAACGGATTGAGCGTCGTACTGCCGCTCGCCCCCGTGCCAAAAAAGGAAATCAGGGCGAGAAACAGAATTGTCGGAAACGGGGTAAGAGACGCCCGCGGGCGTCGGGCGATTTGTTTTCGTCGAACGCTTTGGGAGATCATTGATTCCTTTCAGCAGAAATCCCCGGCATTGGCAAGAGAAATCTTCCAGGCTGTGGTGTTGCGGGTAGTGTTGGTCAATTGTCAGTTGGGCGGTCGAGGGGATGAAGGCTAACCTGGGTTTACTTTGGTTTTAGCTAAAGCGGAATTTGGAGATCTGGAATTGGGTCATGGTGCAAATCTTGATCGATCGTCGCCCATGATGGCGGCGCATGGTGGCGTCCGAAACCGCTGCCCAAGTCCCCATGGCCGGCGCGCCGGTGCTCTTCGATCTGCACGATCAGGATCACCGAATTGCGGATCACGATGCCGATGAGGGCAAGGACGCCAAGAATGGCGACAAAGCCCATCGGCGAACGGCTCGGAAACATGGCTGCGACCACGCCAATGAGACCGAGCGGGACTAACCGCGAGGACGAGGAACAGGCGTTGAAAACTTTGCAGTTGG
>JBOHXL010000228.1:0-12334 GCA_050736975.1 Chthoniobacterales bacterium
GTGTCATAGTGAGCCTCGATAACGGCTATGCCGGAGCCACAAACGCCTCGGGCGTCTATTCGATTCTTGTGCCTTCGGGCAGTTATACGGCGATTGCGGCCGACCCGAATCGAAACTGCACGTCGGCATCTCCCGCTTCCGCGCCGGTGAGCCTCTCGGTCGGCGGTAGCGCCACCCAGGACTTCGCCATGACAGGAAATTCGAAGCTGGAGGCAAACGGTTTCACAATTGACGATTCAGGCAATGGTAACGGCAATGGGATCGTGAACCTGAATGAGTGCTTTAACTTGAATGCCAAGATCAAGAACAATGGTTGCGGCACCGAGACGGCAATTTCTGCCACGCTGACAACGACGACGCCTGGCGTAACCATTGTCAATGCCACCTCGACCTACCCCGACCTGGTGATCGATGCGAGCGGCAACAACATCGTGCCGTTCCAGATTCAGACATCGAACAGTTTCGCCTGCGGAACACCGATCGCGCTGACGCTCAATCTCACCTATGCGAGCGGCTCGAAGACGGTGACATACAGTGTGCCGACATGCGCCGGAGGAGCCAATCAGACAATCCCTGCAAGCTCGATCACAACGAGCGATTCATCGCAGCCGGACCGCCTGGGCCGCGACGGTAACCCGACGACCTGTGCGGGCAAAGCCTGCCCGGGGCCGATCAACACTGCCGGTACGCGTAACTATAAGACGTTTACCTTCACTAACAACAGCTCGGCCTCAGCCTGCTTTACCGCCACGATCAACGCGGCATTGGGCGGCGGAGGTGACATCGAGGCCATAGCGTATCAGACCATGTATACTCCGCCGATCGTTCAAGGCGATGCGAACGGCTTCCTTTGCCTGAATTATCTCGGCGACACCGGAATTTCCGGCTTGGGAACTACTGTTGGCACCGCTTCCTTCTCGTTTACCGTGGCACCAACGTCGAATTTCGTCGTTGTCATCTGTACGGCCACCGGCTCGACCAACTCCTCGGTCTTCAGCGGCACCGTCTCAGGCTTTGTCGACCAGACGCCGGGCCCAGGCCCATGTCCGGCCGCCCCGGTCCTGATGTCGGCCGTTTCTCGCCTGACCAGTCCGGCGGGGACATTTGATGTCAATCTCCCGCTCACCACCCCCTTGGGAGTGGAAGATCGAAGCAACGCCGGCAATTATTCCATCGTGTTCACCTTCGATAGCCCAATACAAAGCGCCAATGCCAGCTTCACGGGCACCGGAGCCGCCGGGACGCCGACCTTTGCGGGCAACCAAATAACTGTGCCCCTGACGGGCGTAGCCGATGTGCAAACTGCGACTGTGATGCTCAGTAATGTCACCGGAACGAACGGCGGAATCCTGAGCTCGGGGTCGGTCAACGTCGGGTTCCTGATCGGCGATACGACGGGAGATAGCACGGTTAACGCTGGGGACATCGGCCAGACCAAATCGCAATCGGGCGTCCCGGTCACGAATTCCAACTTCCGCGAAGACGTGAATAACGACGGCACGATCAACGCTGGGGATATCGGACTCGTTAAATCAAAATCGGGTAACGGCCTGTAATTCGAGCGAATCTGCGCTTGGCCGCCAGGAGGACTTACTGACCTTAAGTCGAATGTCCTCTCTGGCGGCCCAAGGCGTGGTTCCGGATCTGCTGGAGATAGTGCTTCTCAGGCCGGCCGATCAATTCCGCGGCATTGCCTGTTGGCAGGGGACGGTTAGGCGGACGATATTTCCTGCATGAACAATCGATATTCACGCCGTTTCGGCTGGGTTTGCCTGGTTTTTCTGAGTTTTTTCCTGGGGCTCGCCATGGCAGAAAGAGCTTCCGCTGAGGGGAGCGGGGTAGAAGGCATTATTTCCGTCTCACCGAGTCGTCCCGGGCCGCAGCGAATAAACGAGCCAAGTAAGGCGCCGGCGGCGAAAACCGCGTTTGTGGTCAAGAAGGGTGCGGCGACAGTCGCCTCCTTTACAACTGATGCGGAAGGCCACTTCCAGGTTTCTCTGCCGCCCGGCCACTATCTCATCTGCCGGGAAGATCCAGGGGCTGCGATTGGGCACTGGCGCTTCGAGGTCGATGTCGTAGCCGGCAAGATGACCACGGTGGATTGGACCGGCGACAGTGGGATGCGGTGAGCCGCGGCTTTGCACGGTCATGCTCGGCTTCGCCCAAAACGAGTGAAAATGTTCCCGGCGCGAGTTCTCGGCGTTACCGCCTTGGCGGCCCTGGGTCTGATCGCAGCATCCTGCTCCGAAAAGTCTGCTTCGGATTCCGAGAGGACACCGAAAAACTCGCAGATCGCTGCCGATCCGAATGGGAGATCCTCGTCCGAGGAGACCCAAGAGAGTGAGTCCAGACAATCGCCCGGCGAGCCGGAGGCGGCGCTTGAGCCCGGGGACATAGGCGAAGACTGCGTCGCCTTTCTCCGGGCGACAAAAGCGGTTCCGGCCAACCGCCCGAGCAACAACTGTCCGCAATGCCCGGGAAGCGATGCTTCGGTCGAAGTGCTGAAATTCAACAATATTAAGATCGATCGAATCTCGTGTGGGGAATCGAACTGCGAAGTCAACGTCGAGATATACGCCCAATTCAATCCGAGTTCTGGCGGAAACATTGTCGGCGGCCTTACCGGCTGGATCTCACCCGAACAGAGGGAGCAGTACTCGCGCGGGAAGATCCCGGCCGGCCGCCAGATCTACAAGGTAAAAGTCATCTATAGGCGTGAGGGTGACGCGTGGCGAGCCGTTGAATTCGGTCGGGCAGACCGGGATTAGGTGCCTGCGACTGGTTCGGCCAGGAGATAGCGTGAGTCGTCTATCCGATGGCGGGGGTTGGAACGACAACTGGCCAATCTCCTCCGCCTTTGGCGGCTTTATCCACTCGTTTTTTCCGCACCCTGAGGCGATCGAGCGCAAGGTAAATCACCGGGGTGGTGTAAAGGGTGAGGATTTGCGAGACGATGAGGCCGCCGACAATAGCGATGCCAAGGGGCTGGCGTAGTTCGCTCCCGACGCCCATCCCGATGGCGAGCGGCAGCGCGCCGAACATGGCGGCCAGTGTGGTCATCATGATCGGACGGAAGCGAACCAGCGAAGCTTCGTAGATCGATTCCTCCGGGCTGAGGCCTTCGTGGCGCTCGGCGTCGAGCGCGAAATCGACCATCAAGATCGCGTTCTTTTTTACGATCCCAATCAGAAGAATGATGCCAATGGTCGAGACGAGCGAAAGGTCGTTGCCGGTCACAATCATGGCGAGGAGCGCGCCGAGGCCGGCCGAAGGGAGGGTGGATAGAATCGTTAGGGGATGAATCAGACTTTCGTAGAGCATGCCGAGGACGATGTAAACGGCGATGAGTGCGGTCAGGATGAGCAGCGGCTGAGTCGAGAGCGACGCCTGGAAGACCTGCGCCGTGCCGGCGAAGCTGCTCCGGATGCTGGCCGGCATGCCAAGCTCGCGGGCGGCGCGTTCGATGATCTGGGTGGCCTCGCCTAAGGAAACTCCAGGCGCGGTGTTAAACGAAATCGTGACGCAAGGGAACTGGCCCTGGTGATTGACCGAAAGCGGCGTGTTGGTGGTTTCGAAATGCGCGATCGCGCTCAGTGGCACCTGGTTTCCCGAGGACGATTTAACGTAAATCTTGTCGAGTGAATTGGGCGAAAGCTGGAAACGCGGATCAACCTCAAGGACGACGTGATACTGGTTTTGCTGGGTGTAAATGATCGAGACCTGGCGCTGACCAAAAGCGTCGTAAAGGGTATTATCGACCGCCTGCGGCTGAATCCCGAGACGAGCGGCTGCGTCGCGATCGATCACGACGTTCTCCTGCAGGCCGCGAAATTGCTGGTCGCTGGTTGCGTCCTTGATTTGCGGGTACTTCCGGAGCGCCGCGACCAGCTTCGGCGCCCACGCGTTGAGCTCGGTGATGTTTTGATCCGTCAGGGCGTATTGATAGAGCGCCTTGGTGGAGCGGCCGCCAACCCGGATATCCTGGCCCGGGACAAGGAAAAGCGCCGCGCCTGGAATCTTCGAAAGCTTCTTGCGCAAGCGCGCGATCACGGTGCCGACACTAACCGAGCGCTCACCCTTGCCGTGGCCCTTCGGTTTTAGGGAGACAAACATGCGCGCGTTGTTCAGGGCCGAACCGCTCCCCCCGCCGAAGAACGACCCGACCGCCGCGACCGCCGGATCGCTCAACACGATTTTCACGACCTCCTCCTGTTTCGCTCGCATCGCCTCGAAGGAAATGTCCTGGGCCGCTTCGGTGATCCCGATCATCTGGCCAGTGTCCTGCTCCGGGAAAAATCCCTTCGGGACGACGATGTAGAGCCAGACTGTGGCCACGATCACCGCGGCCGTCACGATCAGCATGGTGTATTCATGATCAAGGACCCATTTCAAGGTTCGCGCATAGAAGTCGTGAATGAAGTTGAAGCCTGTTTCGCTCGCGCGATAAAGCCGGCTCCTTTGTTCGTTAGGATCTTCCTGTCGCAGGAAACGGCTGCAAAGCATCGGCGTGAGGGTGAGAGACACGACGCCGGAGACGACGATCGCGGCGCTCAGGGTGATGGCGAATTCGTGAAAAAGCCGTCCGATCAACCCGCCCATGAAAAGAAGGGGAATGAATACTGCGATGAGCGAGACGCTCATCGAGATGACGGTGAACCCGATCTGCCGTGCGCCCTTCAGGGCCGCGGGAAAAGGCCGATCTCCTTTTTCGATGAACCGAACGACGTTCTCGATCACGACGATGGCGTCATCGACCACGAATCCGGTCGAGACGGTCAGGGCCATGAGCGAAAGATTGTCGAGGCTGTAACCGCAGAGCCACATGACGCCAAAAGTGCCGGCGAGGGCGAGCGGCATGGTGATGCTGGCGATGAAGGTCGGCCAGAATCGGCGGAGAAAAAGAAACATCACCATCACGACCAGCGCCATGGTAACGAGGAGCGTGAGCTGCACGTCGTTCACGGATGCACGGATCGTGCTCGTGCGATCGGCCATGACGTCAAGATGCACCCCCGGCGGGAGCCAGGTTTTGAGCTGCGGAAGGATGGCATGTATCTGGTCGGTCGTGCGGACAACGTTGGCGTCCGGCTGTTTGAAGATAACGAGGAGAACGGCGCGCTTGTTGTTGAAGAGGCCGGCCTGCTGGTTGTTCTCCTGGGCATCGATCGCGGTCCCGACATCGCGCAAGGGGACGGCGGCGCCGTTATGCTGCGCCACGATGATCGGAAGATACTGGCTCGCGTCCGTCAGTTGGTCGTTACTTGTGACAACAAAGCGTCGCTCCTGGCCGTCGAGCACACCCTTCGGCTCGTTTACATTTACCTGCGAAAGCATGGTGCGAATGTCTTCCATGCTTAGCCCCATCGAAGCGAGCAGGACGGGATTGACCTGCACGCGGACGGCCGATTTCGCGCCGCCGCCGATGAGCACCTGGCTGACGCCATCCGCCTGGCTGATTCGCTGGCCGATGATCTGGTCGGCGAGGTTGTACACTTGCGAGAGCGGATGCGAATCGGAAGTCATGGCCAGAACCATGATGGGAGAATCGGAGGGATTGATTTTGCGATAGGAAGGCGGATTGGGCAGACCGCTGGGCAATTCGCCGGCAGCGGCGTTGATTGCGCTCTGCACATCGCGGGCTGCGCCGTTGATGTCGCGGTTGAGATCAAACTGGATGGTGATATTCGATCCGCCTAACGAACTTACAGAAGTGATTTCGGAAACGCCGGCGATCTGGGCGAAGCGACGCTCGAGCGGCGCCGCGAGGGACGAAGCCGCCGTTTCCGGATCGACCCCCGGCTCCTGCGCACTCACGTTGATGGTCGGGAAGTCGACCTTTGGAAGCGGCGCCACCGGAAGGAAATGGTAGGCGACCGCGCCCAGAATCAGAATCCCGGCCGCGAGCAGCGAAGTGCCGACCGGCCGGCGAATGAAAGGCTCGGAAACGTTCATGGGCTGCGCTTAAGTCTCGGAGCGGGCGATTCTGAATCTGGGGAGTGCGCGCGCTTTCCCCAGAGCACCTTCCGCGCTTTTCCTGGCACAGGGTTGTAGCTCGCCGCGCCCGCCGCTTTGCTGCCTCCTCTTCATGGCCGAAAACCGTCCTGCCCGTTGTTTCCCTCCACGCCGGCCAACGCCGGCTCCGGAGTGCGGAGCGGGAGTTGCGCCTGCTCGAGATGTCCGCGGTGGCGCCGTTGCTCGAGCCAGGCGCCGAAGCGGTCGAGATAAAGATAAATGACCGGCGTGGTGTAGAGGGTAAGGAATTGCGAGAGCAATAGCCCGCCAACGATTGCGATGCCTAACGGGCGCCGCAGTTCGCTACCGGTGTTGTGCTCGAGCGCGAGGGGGAGTGCGCCTAACAATGCCGCTGCGGTCGTCATCATGATCGGGCGGAAGCGGAGAAGGCATGCTTGATAAATCGATTCCTCGGCGGAGAGGCCTTCCTGCCGTTCCGCGTCGAGTGCGAAGTCGATCATCATGATCGCGTTCTTTTTCACGATGCCGATGAGGAGGATGATGCCGATGAGCGCGACCAGTGAAAAGTCGGTGCGGCAGAGAAGAAGCGCGAGGAGAGCGCCGACGCCCGCACTTGGCAACGTCGACAGGATCGTGATCGGGTGAATGTAACTCTCGTAGAGAACTCCGAGAACGATATAGATAACGATGACGGCGGCGAGGATGAGGAGAGGTTCGCTCGTTAGGCTGGAGCGAAATTCTGCCGCTGCGCCGCTAAAGGAGGTCGCGATCGTATCCGGCAGGCCGATCTGTTGTTCGGCTTTCTCGATCGCCGGGATGGCGTTACTGAGCGATTCACCACTGCGGAGATTGAAAGAAATGGTCGCGGCCGGGAATTGTCCCTGATGCGGGATCGAGAGCGGCGTGTTGCTCACCTTCATGGTGGCAAACGCGCTCAGCGGCACCGGCTGACCGGTACTCGATTTCACGTAAATCTTCTCGAGGACGGAAGGCGAAGAGCGAAAGTTCGGCTCCACTTCCAGGATGACGCGGAACTGATTGAGCTGGGTGAAAATGATTGAGACCTGGCGCTGACCAAAAGCGTCGTAGAGCGTGTCGTCGATCGCCTGGGTGAGAACGTTCAGGCGCGAAGCTTTCTCGCGATCGACATCGACGTTGAGTTGCAGGCCGTTGACCTGCTGGTCGCTCGCCACGTCGGCCAGTTCCGGAAGTTGCCCGAGTTTTTGCACCAGCTTCGGCGTCCACTGGGCGAGCTCGGCGGCGTCGGCGTCCTGGAGGATGTATTGGTATTGCGTGCGGCTGACGCGGGAATCGATCTGCAAATCCTGCGCCGCCTGCATGTAGAGCGAAATGCCTTCGACACCGCGCGTCTCCTCGCGCAGACGATCGATGATTTCCTGCGCGCTCGCGCTTCGTTCATTATGCGGCTTAAGCACGATGTAGAGCCGCGCGGTGTTGACCGTCGGATTCACCGTGCCGGCGCCGACCGAAGCCGAGACATTGGCGACGTCGGGATCTTGCCTGACGATATCGGTGATGGCGTGGACGCGCGTCATCATGGCGGAGAAGGAAATGTCTTCGGCCGCATCGGTCACGCCGATGATCACGCCGGTGTCCTGCTGTGGGAGAAGTCCTTTCGGGACGATGATGTAGAGCAAAATCGTGACGACAAACGTGATGAAGAAAGTGATGAGGGTAAAGCGCTGGTGCTTCATGACCCAGCGCAGACCGCGCTCGTAGAGATTGCGGAAGCTCTCGAAATAACCTTCCGTGGCGCGCAGGAAGCGCCCCTCGCGCCCGCGCTCGTCGCTCTCCGGTTTAAGCAATTTCGCGCACATCATTGGCGTGAGAGTGAGACTAACGAACGCCGAAACGACGACCGCGACCGACATGGTAATGGCAAATTCGCGGAAAAGACGGCCGACGATTCCGGTCATGAAAAGAAGCGGAATGAAAACCGCGATGAGCGATACGCTCAGCGACACGACGGTGAACCCGATTTGGCGCGCGCCTTTGAGGGCAGCCTCCAGCGGAGAATCGCCGGCCTCGATGTAGCGGACGATGTTTTCAATCATCACGATCGCGTCATCGACCACGAAGCCGGTCGAGATCGTGAGGGCCATGAGGGAGAGGTTGTCGAGGCTGAAGCCGGCGAGATACATCACGCCGAAGGTGCCGATGAGGGAGAGAGGTAACGCCACACTCGTGATGACAGTGGCCCAGAGCGTGCGCAAAAAGAGGAACATGACCATGACGACCAGCGCGATCGTCAGAACGAGGGTGAACTGCACGTCGGTGACCGACGCGCGGATGGTTTCCGTGCGATCCGCCAAAACGTTGACATGAACCGAAGGCGGGAGCGTGCTGGTCAGCTTCGGGAGGAGCGCCTTCACGCTGTTGACCGTCTGGATAATGTTTGCGCCCGGTTGGCGCTGGATGTCGAGCAGGACGGCCGGCTCTTCGCCCTGCCGGTTCGCCACCCATGCGCCCAGTTGATCGTTCTCCACGCTGTCGATGATGTTCGCGATGTCGCCCAGCCGAATCGGTGCGCCGTTTTTGTAGGCGACGATAATCGGCTTGTAGGCCGCAGCGGAATAAATCTGATCGTTCGACCCAATCGTGAAAGATTGCTGCGGACCGTTGAAGCTGCCTTTGGGCGCGTTAACATTCGCCTGGCCGAGAATCGTGCGGATGTCTTCCAGACTCAGGCCTAACGAGGAAAGGGCCGCAGGGTTAGCCTGCACGCGCACAGCAGGCTTTTGGTTGCCCTCGATCGTGACCAGGCCGACGCCCGTGACTTCGCTCAGCTTCTGCGCAAGAAGGGTGTCGGCGTAGTCATTGACTTGTGCGAGCGGCAGACTGTCCGAGGTGATCGCAAGGGTGAGGATCGGCGTGTCGGCCGGGTTGACCTTGTTGTATTTCGGCGGATTTGGCAGGTCCTTCGGCAGATAACCGCTCGCGACATTGATCGCCGCCTGCACATCCTGTGCCGCTACGTCGATCGGCCGGTCGAGGACGAACTGCAGCGTGATGCTGGAAGTGCCAAAGGAGCTCGTGGAATTCATCGACGCGAGCCCGCTGATCTGGCCGAACTGCCGTTCCAGCGGCGTGGTAATTGACGAGACCATCACGTCGGCACTCGCGCCGGGGTAGATCGTCGTCACCTCGATGGTCGGGAAATCGACTGTCGGCAGGGCGGAAATCGGGAGGAGCTTGTAACCGAGCAGGCCCAACAAGACCACGCCAACCATGAGCAACGAGGTCGCGACCGGCCGGCGAATAAAAGGCTCGGAAATGTTCATCTGCGCTTCCCTATGTCGGGACGAGATCGCGGGCCATGAAACAATCGGTGAATTTTCACGATGATTTGTGAGGCCGTTTACCTTTGCCCGACGGAGGCTGGCTGTAGGTCGAGCCTCCGGGAGCGCGCGTTTGTCCGGTGGCCGGGGTCAGCTCGACATGCGAACCGGGCTGCAACTTGTATTGGCCATCCACCACGACTTGTTGGCCCGGAGTCAGGCCGCTCTCGATCAGCGTCTGGTCGTCCTCAGTCGGACCGACCTTTACCGTCTGCATCGCGACGGTTTTATCCGGCTTGATCACGTAAGCATAAGTGCCTTGCGGCCCGCGCTGCACCACGCTCGCCGGAACGACGGTGGCGTTTGTTTGCGTCGTTAGGACAAGACGCGCATTGACGAATTTGCCGGGCCATAACTTCAGTTCTTCGTTAGGGAAAGTTGCCTTCAATTTCACGGTGCCGGTCGATTGATCGATCTCGTTATCAACCACTGCCAGCGTCCCTTCACCAAGTGAAGTGGTGTTGCTGCGGTCGAGCGCGGCGACGGGCAAACCGCTGGCCTCGCCGCCCTGGTTCAGTAACCTCTGCAAGTCCTGCTCGGGTAAAGTGAAGACGACCGAGATTGGTTTCAGCTGGGTGATAACAACGATGCCGCCCGGATCGGCCGCGTGCACGATATTGCCGACATCGACGAGTCGCAGCCCGGTGCGACCATCGATCGGCGATCTGATCTGGGTGTAATCGAGTTGCGTTTGCGCGCTCTCGATTGCCGCCTGGTCCGCCTGCACTGCGGCTTGGAATTGACCGGCTTGCGCTTTCGCAGTGTCAAAGTCCTGTTGATCGATGACCTGCTTCCTAAGCAGATCCGTGTTGCGAGCGAAGGTCGCCTGCGCGTTGGCGAGCTGGGCTTCGTCCTGACCTTTTTTCCCAATCGCCTGGTCGAGCGCTTCCTGGAAAGGACGCGGATCGATCTCGGCCAGCAGGTCGCCGGCTTTCACATCCTGTCCTTCGGTGAAGAGCACCTTGAGCAACTGCCCATCGACGCGGCTGTGCACGGTCACCGTATTGAACGCCTGCACGGTGCCAAGGCCTTCGAGGTAAATCGGCACGTCCTTCCGCTCGACTTTTCCGGCGACGACCGGCACGGGCCCGCCTGCTCCTCCTCGCCCTCCGGCTCCTTTCGCCGGCCCAGATTGCTCCGCATCACTCCGATGGCACGCCCACCAGGCGAGAAGCAGCAACAGCGCACCCGCAGCGAGCAATAGATTTCGTTTAGACATAAAAAGTCGCTGCTCGCTCAAGTTATTCATTCTTTGACAGCTGAAACTGTCGCCCGGTTGCGAAAATCTTCAGTATTTTGATTTGGAATCGTTCCACGGCGGTCGGGCGGAGGCAGTCCTCGTCATTTGCCAGTCGGGCTCCAACCGGGCAATCTCTGGGGTGGCTTTTGAGGATAATCAATTGCTCTTTGGGTCCGACCCGACACCACGGATCGTTGCCATCGAGCTGGGCGAGACGGGAACGGTCAAGGTTTATTGTCGTGAGAGAAACGGCGCGACCGTTTGCGATCTGGAAGAGTTTCATCCCTTTGTCTGGGCCGACGGCGATGTCGCGGATCTCGGTCTGACGAACGCGGAGAAACTCGCGGGCGATCTGAAATACAACTGGCTGGTCACAACCGAGAGTTGGAAGGAACTGGTCGCGCTGCGCAACGGGCTTAAGAAGGCGGGTCGCAACTTTTTCGCACTGAGCGACCCAGTGCAGCATTACCTGACGCATACCGGGCGCACCCTCTTCAAGCAACTGCCCTTCGAAGAGCTAAAGCGGATGCAGATCGAGGTGCTGTCGTTTTCCGGCGGCGATCTCGATGCGGCGCCCAACGATCATATCACCAGCATCGCGGTCTCCGATAACACCGGCTGGGAAGAGCTGCTCGAAGTCGACCCGCGCGCGATCGAGGAATCGGAGCACGCCGCGATCAAACGCCTGACGGCGTTGATCAAGGAACGCGATCCCGATGTGATCGAGGGGCATAACCTCTTCAAGTTTGACCTGCCGTTTCTGGTCGCCCGCGCGCGCAAGGCAAAGACGAAACTGGACTGGGGGCGGAGCGGCGGGTTTCTCCGCGCGCGTCCCTCGCGGCTCCAGATCGCGGAGAAAACGATCGATTATCCCAAGTTCACGGTCGAGGGCCGGCACTTCGTCGACACCTTTCTGCTCGCGCAATTCTACGACGTCGGGATGCGTACGCTCGCCGGCTTCGAGCGGAGCGATGTCGCGCAGCACTTTGGCCTAACGAGTATAGCCGATGTCTCGCAGTTATCGGGCAGGGAACTGCAATTGGCCTGGCGGGATGATCCGGCTCGCTATCGCGAGCGTGCTCTCTGCGCAGTCCGCGAAACACGCGCCGTTGCCGATCTGCTCAGCCCAAGCTATTTCATCCAGGCGCAGATTTTCCCCTACAATTACCAGGACGTGATTGTGCGCGGCAACGCTACCCGGATCAACGCGCTCTTCCTCCGCGAGTATTTCCGGCAACGCCACAGCATGCCCGAGATGCCGATGGCGCGAACCTTCGAGGGCGGTTACACCGACATCTTTTTCACCGGCGTGGCGCGCAACGTCTGGCATTGCGACGTCGCTTCGCTCTATCCCTCGATCATGCTCCAGTTCGATTGTTTTCCGCTGAACGATCAGCTCCAGATCTTTCGTCATCTCCTGACCGACCTGCGCACTTTTCGCCTGCAGGCGAAAAGCGACATGCGGGACGCCAGGGACGCGCCGCAGCGGCGCTATTTCCACGCCCTGCAAAACACCTTCAAAATCTTGATCAACAGCTTCTATGGTTATCTCGGTTTCGCGCAGGGAAATTTTGCCGACTTCGAAGCCGCCGCCCGCGTCACCCAGATCGGGCGCGACCTGCTCAAGCAAATGATCAACTGGCTCAAGGCGCAGGACGCGCAAGTGATCGAGGTCGACACCGATGGGATCTATTTCGTTCCGCCCGATGCAATTGGGGGCGCTGTAGGGCGGCCTTCCAGGCCGCCGTCCGCAGCGCCGGGC
>JBOHXL010000229.1:0-2651 GCA_050736975.1 Chthoniobacterales bacterium
CCCGCAGGTTGAGGGCGTGCGCCCGCCCCTGCGCACCGTAACCAGGGACCGCGCAAGTCTTGTCGAGAAGCGGCCCAAGATTGACATCCTTATCGGTAAAGATTTTCGCAGACATAAGCCGCGGCAGGCGCCGCCGATCGTATCGACCGGAATCAGTCTGTCAATCCCGGACGATCGATGCGCCGGGCCGGCGAAAAGCCGCTCAGTTGAGGAGCGCGCGATTTTGCCGCGCGAGATTTTCGAGGCGGACGATCTCAGCCTGGGCTTCTCTCGCTTCGGCCGTGCGTCCCATTTTCTCCAGGATATCAGAGAGCAAGAAATACTGACGCGGGGCATCTGGTTGTCGCGCGACCGCTCGGCATTGCGTGAGGTAGGCGTCGTTCAACCGGTTCTCGCGGACGCGCATTTGCGCGACCAGATTCAACGCCTCGACATCGTGCAGATCCAGTCGACTGGCCTGAAGGAGCACCCGATTGGCTTCCCTTACGTTACCTTCCTCGGCATAGAGACGCCCGAGGGCGAGCGCCGCGCCGTAATGCCACCAGTTCTTGGAATAGAAATTCTGCACGAGCGCGCGCGCGCGCTTTGCGTCCCTGTCTTCGCGCAGCACCTCTGCCTCGTAACTGATCAACTCCCAGACCTCGGGACTTTCCGCCCGCGCCTTTTCGAGAACGGCAAGCGCGGCCTGATCATTGCGCTGGAAGTGCCGCAGCCGCGCGAGGTTGGCCGCGACTACCCAAGTCCGCGGATACTCCTTTTGAGCTTCCTTGCTTTCCTTTGCGGCGGCGAGCAGCACTTTTTCCGCTTCGGCGTTGCGATTAAGGTGCCGGAGCGCGTCCGCCAGGTTATTTCGAGCGATCGGATCATCAGGTGAGATTTGCAATACTCGGCGAAGCAAACCCTCGGCACGTTTGTAATCACCACGCTTCGCAAATATGAGGGCGAGATTAGTTGCGGCGCGGCTGCTCGCACCGCCCGAGGCAATGGTCTGCTCAAAGAATTTTTCTGAGCTCGCCCAGTCGCCGCTTCGGTAATAACTCCGAATGCCAAGGCCAACGACGAAGAGGCAAGCCAATGTGACTGCCCATGAATACGTCTTCGCAGGCAGAGCGATGACACAGCCCGCGAGAAATGCGAGAAAGCCAACGCTCGGCAAATAAAGCCAGTGTTCGGCCACGGTCGCGTTTAGCGGAACAAGATTGGAAATCGGCAGATAGCCAAGGATGAACCAAGCCGCGCCAAATACCCGCAGCTTACGGCCCCGGTCGTTACGCCAAATTCCGGCGGCGAACAACCCCAGCACGCCCAAACCTACCATCGAGAGGTATTCGATTCCGCACGAGGCACGCCATTCCCGTGCGCTCTTGAAGAGGGTCGGATCGAAAACCGAGCGCTCCATGTGGAGGTTGGAAGGAAAGATCATGAGCCTTCCGTAATCGCCCAAAGCGCGCAGCATGAGGATAGCGCGCATCGGAGCGCTCCAGGCTGGGACGGGCGCTGTTTCAGTCCTGGGAGCTGGCAGGTAGCGCAGTCCCAGATAGGCGACCGCCAGCCCGACACAACAGAGCGAAATCGCGATTTTCTTGCGGCGAGTCGATCGTTCCGCAAAGAAGAGTTGATGACATAGGAAGATAGTTAGCCAGATCAGCGCAGTCTCACGCGAACAGAGCGCGAGCAGGCCCAGCAAACATGAGACTCCGAAGAGGAGAAAGCGGACTCCGGGGTGCGCGCATCGCTCTCCGCGGAGGAAGAGAAGCCACCCAGAACAGGCGAAGCAGAAGGCGACACTGTCGGCCCGTCCCGAAATGTAATCGACTGCGGCGCTGTGCACCGGGTGAACGGTCCAGATGAGCGCGAGCAGAAAGGCGATTGTTTGACAGGTGTGACCGGACGCAGGTTCTCGCAGCAGGGTGAGAAGGAGGCGTCTGAGCAGGAAAAAGAGCAGGACGCCGCCGCCGACGTGCCAGATGATACTTGAGAGGTGGAAGCCAAAGGGATCGTCCCCCCAAAAATAGTAGTCGGGCATGAATGAAATGTTCTGCACCGGCCGGTAATGAAGCGAGTAGGAGTCGAGGAAGAGGTAATGCCGAAAGGCTTCCAGGATTAGAACGGGGCTCTTAATGAATGGATTCCCGGTTGCGAGGTAAAGATCATCCCAGAGGAAGGGACCGCGCAGAGCCGGTGTCCGGACTACAAACCCGAGGAGGATTAGGGAGAAACAGCAGAACCATGTTTTTTGAACGATGGTCAGAAGGGGTTGCTTGAGGCGCTGGAACAAGTCACCTGGCCGGGCGCTGGGCTCATTGGAGTCGGACGGAATCAAGCTCACGCCTTTGGAACGATTCGGAGATGCGAACCTGACGGCTCATTCCCTGCCACCCTCAACTTGGCGAGGATGGCAGGTATATGAATCGCCAGCTCCTAGAAGTGGCCGTAAGGCGAGAAGAACGCTGTACCCGCGACATCCGAGAGCGTGAGCCAGGCCGAAGCCGGGACTTTCGGCAAACTGTCGACGGTCTGTCCGCCATAGGCGTCGCCGAAGAGGTCGGCGCCGGTATTGTAAAGGCTGGAGCCGCTCTTCATGTAGGCGGTCCAGTCGGCCGTGCCAACGACCGCGCCGCTGATCTTATTGTTTTCGATCGCGTATTGGT
>JBOHXL010000230.1:0-4573 GCA_050736975.1 Chthoniobacterales bacterium
GCTGTTTGTGGCGTGGGTTTTTGTTGCAGATCACGCGCACCACGTTCTTGCGCTTCACGATCTTGCACGCTTCACAAAGTCTTCTAACTGACGGTCGCACTTTCATAGTTCACGAGACGAAAAACGCGGAGTCAATCTCCGCGCTACCGATGGCGAAAAGTGATTCGCCCTTTCGACAAATCGTAAGGCGAAACTTCTAGCATAACTTTGTCGCCTGGCAAGATGCGAATGAAGTGCATCCGCATTTTTCCCGAGATGTGGGCGAGGACGCGGTGACCGTTAGGCAGTTCCACCCGGAACATTGTATTCGGGAGCAACTCGACCACCGTGCCTTCTACCTCAATTGCGTCTTTGCGCGCCATGTCAGGATTTCGGGTTCGTCTTTGGTAATCAAAACCGTGTGTTCGAAATGCGCCGAGGGCAAACCATCGGAGGTGCAGACCGTCCAGCCGTCATCGAGCAGGCGCACGCCGGGCCCGCCGAGGTTGATCATCGGCTCGATCGCAAGCGTCATGCCGGGCTTGAGGCGCGGCCCGCTGCCACGCCGTCCGTAGTTCGGGATCTGCGGTTCTTCATGCAATTTCCGTCCCACGCCGTGGCCGACAAACTCCCGGACGACACTAAAATGATTCCGCAGTGCTTCGTCTTCAATCGCGGCGCAAAGATCACCGAGCCGTTCGCCGGCATGAGCATGACCGATCGCTCGTTCCAAAGCGCTCTGCGTGACCGCGAGCAATTTCTCCACCCGCTCATCGATCATCCCCACAGGAATCGTCGCCGCCGTGTCGCCGACCCAGCCGTCCTGCACCACGCCGATATCGAGTTTCACGATGTCGGCATACTGAATGCGGCGCTGGCCACCAATGCCGTGCACGATCTCATCGTTGAGCGAAATGCAGATATTCCCGGGAAAAACACGATGCCCGAGCCGATAACCGAGAAAGGCGCTCCGCACTCCGGCATTCTGCATCAGGTCGGCCGCTGCCTGGTCGATTTCCTTGGTCGAAATCCCGGGTCGAATCAACTCGCTGATCTGCTCGAGAACGTCGCTCGCGGTGCGGCAGGCCAGCCGCATCTTCTCGATTTCCCGGCTCGACTTGATCGGGATCATTTTGTCCGCTCTTCGATCAAGGCCGAGATATCGGTAAAGACTGCCTCCCGATCTCGATTGCCGTCAATCCGGTGCAAGGCCCCCCCTTTTTTGTAAAAAGAAAGGAGCGGTTCAGTCTTGGACTTGAATTCCGCGAGGCGCGTCTGCAGGACAGAAGCATCGTCGTCATCGCGCCGAATGAGCGGGCCATCACAGTAGGGACAGACCGGCCGGTCGGCAAAGCTCGCACTCGTTAGGCTGGTAGTGAAACCACAGCGGCGGCATTGCAGGCGGCTGGCAATTCGATCGCGCACGGTTTGCTCGGAAACCTCGAGCCAGATCGCCAGATCGAGCGACTCGCCGCGTTCCTGGAGTATTTCGTTCAATCGCTCCGCCTGCCCGACCGTCCGGGGAAAACCATCGAAAACAAATCCGTTCCCGCCGTGCAGATTCAGCCAATCGGCAATGAGCTGAACAATAACGTTGTCGGGAACAAGGCCGCCCTGTTTCGAAATCTCGTCCGCTTCCAGCCCAAGCGGCGTTCCCAGATCGCGCTCGCGGCGCAGGATCGTTCCCGGCGAGGTGACCGCAATCGCAAAATGTCGCGTAATCATCTCCGCCTGTGTTCCCTTTCCGGAACCGGGCGCGCCCAGGAGCACGATGCGACTTTTCACCTAGCGCCCGTAGAGAAAAATCGCCACTCCGCCAATGACCAGCACCGCGATGCCGACGTAAAGCCACATCAGCGTCCCCTGCTGTGCGGCCTCGCCACGACTGTATGAGGCGCGGTCGAAGGCGCGCCCCCGAATCCGGCCCTTGCGCAGGAAGCCGTCATAATGACGTTGGATCAAATGCGTTTCCACCTGCCGCATGGTGTCAAGAATCACGCCCACGATAATGAGCAGACTGGTGCCGCCGAAAAACTGCGCGGTGATCACCGGCACGTGGAGCCCCTGGCTTAAGAGACTCGGCAGGATCGCGATCGCGGTGAGGAAAATCGCACCCGCAAACGTCAGCCGCGTCATCGTGAAATCGAGGAAATCTGCAGTCGGTTTGCCGGGGCGAACACCCGGAATGTAGCCTCCGTATTTCTTCAGATCATCGGCGATTTGCGAAGGTTGGAACTGGGTCGCGACCCAG
The DNA here is from genome assembly GCA_050736975.1 of Chthoniobacterales bacterium. Lineage (GTDB taxonomy): Bacteria > Verrucomicrobiota > Verrucomicrobiia > Chthoniobacterales > UBA10450 > Palsa-1392. The sequence continues at coordinate 2,231 of JBOHXL010000230.1, forward strand.
AAATAGCTGAAGAAGAAAATCATCGCCGCGAGCACCACGTAATGCAGCCACCCGCTCGAAAGATTTTCGGCGATCATGTTCGCCGTTCGGCTGTTCTTGAAAGCGAGTTGAACAATCGTCGTCGGGAAAAGCAGGAGTGCCCAGGCAAAGATAATCGGCATGACGCCCGCGTAGTTTACCTTGAGCGGCATGTATTGCGTCTGGCCGCCATACATTTTGCGACCGACGACGCGTTTCGCGTACTGCACCGTGATTTTGCGCACGCCTTGCGTGACTGCGATGACCGCCGCGATCACGATGAAAAGAAATGCCACCATTAGGACAAGAATCGCGGGGTTCACCTGACTCGCGCCGGTGGCGGCGGAGGGCACAAAAGTCTTCCAGGCCTGCGCCAGCGCCGCGGGCAGGCGCGCCACGATACCAATGGTAATGATGAGGGAGATGCCGTTACCGATGCCTCGGTCGGTGATTTGATCACCCAGCCACATGAGGAACAACGTTCCTGTAGTCAGGGTAAGGACGGTGATGATCCGGAAAGACCATCCCAGGTTTTCAACCAGCGGAATACCAAGGCGCGCCGTCGTCTCGGTAATGCCGGGAAGCATGGTGTGATACGCCTCTGGATGCTGGAACGAGATCGCAAGGAGGTAGCCTTGGAAAATGCAGAGCACGACCGTCGCGTAACGCGTGTACTGCATGATTTTCTGCCGCCCGCCATCTTCCCGCGAGAGCCGGCTGAGCGATGGAATCACCGCCGTCAGCAACTGGAGCATGTTCGAGGCGCTGATGTAGGGCATGATGCCGAGCGAAAAAACCGCGCAATTCTCAAGCGCTCCGCCGCTGAAGAGATTGAAGAGCGCTGCGACACCGCCGCCCGCGCTTTGCGACGAAGTGCGGAACCAATCCTGTAACACCGCCGGATTCACGCCCGGGGTCGTGACAGCTGCGCCCAGCCGGACAATGACAATAACCGCGAGGGTAAACAAAATTCGCCGGCGCAGTTCCGGGATTTTGACCGAATTGAGAAAAGCCGATACCATCCGCTAATCCAGAGGCTGACTATTCAGCTGACTTCTTCTTGGCCGCCGTCTTTTTTGCTTTCGCCTTCGGCTTGGCCGGCGCCGGAGTGACCGGCTTTGTCGTCACTGGCTCGAAGCGCTTTCCGTCGGTCTGTGATTTCCGTTCGCGCAAAGTCACCTTGCCGCCAGCCTTCTCGATTTTTTCGCGCGCCGACCCGCTCACGCGGTCCGCTTCAATCGTCAGGCCATGCTTCAGCTCGCCGCGGCCGAGAATCTTCAGTCCAGCGACGCGGCCGCGAATGTGTTTCGATTCGCGCAGCGTCTGTTCGTTGATCATCGAGCCGGCCTTGAATTCGTTCAGGTCGTCGAGATTGACGATTGCGTATTCTCGCCTGAAGGCCGCATTGTTGAACCCGCGCTTCGGCAAACGCCGAATGAGCGGCATCTGGCCGCCTTCGAAGCCGAGGCGGATGCTCCCACCCGAACGAGCTTTCTGGCCTTTGCTGCCTTTGCCGCTCGTCTTGCCGTGACCGGAACTCTCACCTATGCCCAGTCGCTTGACACGATGCCGCGCGCCGGGACGCGGCTTGAGATTGTGCAACCGGATCACGACTGGGCCGGCGCCTCCTCGCCATTGCTTGGAACGCTCGTGCGAATCCCGCGCGCTCTTAAAATCTCGTCGCGTCGGCGCAGGGAACGCAGCGCTTCAATTGTCGCCTTGACCACGTTGGCGTGATTATTCGAGCCTAACGACTTGGCAAGCACGTCGCGAATTCCAACCGCCTCGACCACAGCGCGCACGCCGCCGCCGGCGATTACGCCCGTCCCCGGGGACGCCGGGCGCAAGAGCACGCGTCCGCCGCCAAATTCTCCGATGGTTTCGTGTGGAATCGTGTTTTCGTGCAGCGACATCTTCTCCATCGACTTGCGCGCGGCTTCCGAAGCTTTGCGGATCGCCTCGGCGACTTCGTTCGCCTTGCCGAACCCGCAGCCAACCTTGCCATCGTGATCGCCCGCCACAATGAGCGCGCTGAAGCTGAAGCGGCGGCCGCCTTTTACGACCTTGGCGCAGCGGTTGATGAACACGACTTTCTCGGTCGTGTCGCCTTTTGCCGGAGCCGTCCGGTCCGTGGTGCGTGAGTCGCTTCGTCTGCCCTGGTTGCCTGCGTATGCCATATTAAAGTTTGAGTCCGCCTTCGCGCGCCGCGTCGGCCAGCGCTTTCACTTTTCCGTGGTAAAGAAATCCGCCACGATCAAAAACTGCTTTGTCGATCTTCTTCGCGAGCAAACGCTCCGCGATCGCCTTGCCAACTTTTTCGGCAGT
>JBOHXL010000231.1:0-18107 GCA_050736975.1 Chthoniobacterales bacterium
CGCCGCGGCGCGAATTCCTCCATGTCGACGATCTCGCCTCGGCCTGTCTTTTCCTCCTGCAGAATTACGACAGCCCTGAGATCATCAACATCGGGACCGGGACTGACCTGACGATTCGCGAGCTGGCCGAGTTAATCTGCGACGTCATCGGCTTTCGCGGCCGGCTCACCTGGGACAAGAGCCAGCCCGACGGCACCCCGCGCAAGCTCCTCGATATCTCGAAGATCGAGTCGTTAGGCTGGCAACCAAGGATCCCGCTGCGCGAAGGAATCGCCCGCACTTACGAATGGTTTCTGGCTCAAAGGTAGGGCGAGCGCAGCCTTCAACGCGCGCGTCAGTTCGCCCTGCGTCTGCCTGGTAATCGGGGAAACCTTGGCTGCCGTGGGCACAGGCGTCAGCGGTTCATAAAACCTTAAGGCCTCGATATCACTGCCGAGCTCGCGCAGAGGGTAGTAGCCTTTGGCCGCGCCGCTTCCAGGGTCGCGGACGAGATAGTCGAAGCCATCTTTGCCGGCGATGACGACGAAGTGGGTAATGCCGCTTCTGAGGTGCACCCGCACGATGACGGGGTTGCCGCGAGCGAGGTTGGAATCGATCAGGGCGTAGGAGGGCAGGTCTTCGTAAATGTGCCGGACACGGCCGGGCGCCCACCAGGCGGCGCGATCCCAGTAAAGCCAGCCCTGGTTGGTGTAGCCGCCCACGGCGGTAAGGAACCAGTTCAGTTGCTGCGGGTCAGTCTCGATGCCGTAGAACTCGAAGACCATCGCGGCAGAGGCAACGGCGCATCCGGAATCGCCAAGGGTGCCATTCTCGGGCACGCCGCCGAGCGGGTCGTCGCGCCATCGTTCGTCGCCCTGACGGAATGAGGGCACCGATAGCTCGACGCGGTGGAAGAAGTAACGTCCGCCGCGAGGCGACAAAGGGCGTTTCCAATGCCAGTCGATATAGACGCCAGTCGCTCCTGCGCCGAGGGCGAGGGCGAGGATGAGAATGAAGCGTTTCAGAACGCGGGCCGGTTACTGATAAGCCTTTAAGAGCGGCGCGATGTCGGGCCCGGGAACACCCAGGTTGCTTAAGATCTCTGCTACGTAGGCGCCGCCATCACTCTCGACGATCTTCCAGCCGGCAGCGGTGCGATGCAGGACCACGGAAACAGAGCTCTCGTCGTTGTAACCTGTGCAAAGGGCCCAGTCATGCGAAACCGACGCGTGCAAGGCATGGCCAAACTTCGTCGCGACGATCTTCCGCACCTGTTTCACATCTTTGGCATCGCCAAAATCCGCTGCTCCGGCCGGCAGAGTTACTCCGAAAAGTGAAATTGCGGCCATCAGGGTTACGAATCGGCGCTGAATTTTCATGAGTAGAAATGCTGCACACTGGGAACTCGCCTGTAAAGGCTGGAGATCGCCCGGAAAGACGCGTTGGCCGTCTTGACCGCAAAGAGCAAGGGCCAGGCTTTCAAGCTCGTCCTCCGGCAGCGCGCAAGCGCAGGACGCGCATCAATTCGCGGTCTTCGCGGCCGGGATGCGTTCGTTTCGGGACCCATTCCCGCTCGACGGAAAAATATGCTCCGAAAAACTCATCCAGTTCCGCTCTGCTCACCCGGTAGGGCGGCCCTTCTTCGTCATGGTCCGGGTTGATAAAAAAAATCGCGAACAATCTGCCACCCGATCGCAACAGCCTGACGACCGTCGCGACATACTCGTTTCGCGAGCCCGGGTCGATCGCGCAGAAACAGGTATGCTCGAAAACCCAATCGAACCGGTGATCGAATTTCGCCGGCAATTTGAACAGATCGGCCAGGAGATATTCTTCATTCGCGATCTTCGGCCGCGAATTCGCTTTCGCGATTGCGCGCGTCGCGAGATCAAGTCCCAGGACGTGATTCTGCGGCGTGCTCAGGGCCCGGACGTCATGACCGGAACCGCAGCCCGGGACGCAAACCTCTCCGGCGAGCGGTCCATTTTCCGACAGGAAATCGACCAGCGCGGGATGCGGCTTTCCTTTTTCCCATGGCGTCTCACGGCGGCGATAAGCTTCGTCCCAATCAGTTTGCGTTTGCTTCATGGCTGCGGTTCACTGGCACTTTCCGCCATGTCCTTCGCCTTTTCTAATCGCGCGTGCCCATGAAAAATCTCCGGGTCGGAGTCGTCGGCGTCGGGCACATCGGAAAGAATCACGCCCGGCTTTATGCCGAAACCGGCGCGGCCGAATTCACCGCCATTTTCGACACGGACGCCGCGACCGCCGCGAAAATCGCGGAGCAATACAAGGTCCGAGCCGCCTCTTCGCTCGAGGAATTTTCGGGGCTGATCGATGCCGCCTCGATTGCGACTCCAACCAGTTCCCATTTCGAGGTGGCGCGTCCGCTTCTGAACAAAGGAAAACATCTGCTGATTGAAAAACCGATCGCGGAAGACACGGCCCAGGCGAGCGAACTGGCACAACTCGCCGCCCAGCATCAGTTGGTTTTGCAAGTCGGCCACGTCGAGCGCTTCAATCCGGTCTTGAGCGCGCTCGAGGCGCGTCTCACCCATCCGCGCTTCATCGAGGCTCATCGACTCTCGCCGTTTCCCAATCGCAGCACCGACATCGGGGTGGTGCTCGACCTCATGATCCATGATCTGGAGATCATTTTGCATCTCGTTAGGGCGCCGGTCCAGGCGATCGATGCCGTCGGCGTGCCGGTCTTGAGCCGGCGCGAGGACATTGCCAATGCGCGCTTGCGCTTCGAGAACGGCTGCATCGCCAATATCACTTCCAGTCGCATCAGCCCGGAGCGGATGCGCAAGATTCGCGTCTTCCAGGAGGACGCCTATTTGTCGCTCGATTATCAAAGCCAGACGGGCGAAATTTTTCGCCGCAGCGCCAGCGGGATCGAACGCGCTGCGGTCGAAATCGAGCCCGGGGAACCGCTCCAGCGCCAGCTTCTTTCCTTCATCGAATGCGCGCGCACCGGTTTGCGGCCAATGGTTTCCGGGTTCGAAGCCACCGCCGCCCTCGAGCTCGCGATCGAGATCACGAACCGGATTCAAGGTGGCGCGAGCTTCCAGCCTGCGAGCTGAGACGCGCCAGCGGGAAGCTCGCGCCACCATGAAACTCTACTTTGTCGCCGGAGAAGCGAGCGGCGACAATCACGGAGCGGCTTTGATCGAGTCGCTCCGGCTTTTGCAGCCGGATGTCTCTTTGTCAGGCCGGGGCGGCCCGAGGATGAAAGCGCTGGCGGGCGATCAGTTTCGTGATTGGAGCGACGAAGCAGGCGTCGTCGGACTCTGGGAAGTGCTGAAGAGTTACGGCTACTTCCGTCGCGAGTTTGCGCGGACTCTCGAGGAGGTCCGGGAAGCGAAACCGGACGCCGTTGTCCTGATCGATTACCCGGGCTTCAATCTCCGGCTGGCGCGCGCCTTGCACCAGAGTTCGTTAGGCGGAAAGATCATCTATTACATCAGCCCGCAGGTCTGGGCGTGGAACCGAAGTCGGATTCCGAAGATGGCGCGCTGGCTCGACCTGATGCTCTGCATCTTTCCCTTCGAGGTCGATCTCTACGAAAAATCGGGGCTGCGCACGACCTTCGTCGGGCATCCCATGATCGAGAACCTGGCCGCGAAGCGGATCGACGCTCCGCGCGATCCGAATCTGGTCGGCCTTTTTCCGGGCAGTCGGGCGCGCGAAGTGCGCCAGCTCATGCCGGTCCTGCTCGAGGTCATGCGGGCGCTGTGTGCGGAGCGCCCGGAATTGCGTTTCGAGATCGCGGCGGCCTCGGAAAACCTTGCCACCATGATCCGCCGCGATCTACCGGAGGCCGGCGGCTCGTTAGGCCGGGTTGAGGTCGTCGTCGGCCAGGCGGCGAGCACGATGCAGCGGAGCGCCGCAGGTGTGGTCGCATCCGGCACCGCGACGCTCGAGGCGGCCTTTTTCCGGTTGCCGTTTGTCCTGATCTACAAGGTGGCGAGCCTGACTTACCTTGCCGGCAGGATGCTGATTCAGGTCAAACACCTCGGCATGCCCAATGTGCTCGCCAATCGGGAAATTGTTCCGGAGTTCATTCAGGGCAAGGCGCAGCCGGTTGTGATCGCGCGCGAAGTCCTAAGCTTGCTGGACGACCGCGCGCGGCGCGAGCAGATGATGGCGGATTTTGACGAAGTGATCGGAAACCTCGGCCCGGGGGATGCGAACGAAACCGCGGCCCGCGCCATCCTCGATCTTCTCGCCGCCGCGCCAAAATCTGGTTGTTAGGCGACTGATGTCCTTGTCCAACAACACCGAAGAAAAAGCCGCCCGCCTCCACGCCGGTCGGCTGATCGATTTGCATTTCGATCTCCCGCTCGGGCTTTTCCTCAGCCGCCCGCGGCGCAACCTGCTCACGACTGATTTCCTGCCGGAGTTCGAAGCAGGCGATATTGGTCTACTTGGCATCGCCCTTTATGTCGAAGATCGCCATCTGCCCGACCACGGATTGGAGGTCGCGCTCGAGCAGGTCGCGCTGCTTGACGACGAACTCGAGTCCAGCCCGCGCTTTGTTTTGTGCAGAACCTTTGCGGAGATTGAGGCGGCCGCGCGCAGTGAACGGATTGGACTCATCCTGACGATGGAGGGTGCCGAGCCGCTGGGTGAAAATCTCAATCTGCTTCGGATCTTTTACGAGCTGGGACTGCGCGCGATCTCGCTGACCCACGCGCGGGCGAACGCCGCCGCGACCGGCGGAATTTTCGCGGCGACCGGATCGCCGGGCCACGGCCTGACCGATTTCGGCCGTGACCTGGTCCGCGAATGTGAACGGCTCGGTATCATGATCGATCTCGCGCACATTAACTCCGCCGGCTTCGAGGAAATCTGCGCCCTCACGACCAGGCCGTTGATCGTTTCGCACAGCAACGCGCGACATTTCTACGACATCGAGCGCAACATTAGCGACGAACAGATCAAGTTGATCGGGGCGCGCGGCGGCGTGATCGGGATCAACGCCATCCTCGTTAGTCCAACCAGGGAAGAGGCGACGCTCGATCGTTATGTTGATCACATCGAACACGTCGCGGCCCTGATTGGGATCGAGGGAGTCGGGATTGGTTTCGATTTCTGTGAATTCCTCTGGCGTCTGATGCCGGCCGCGGAGCGGGAAGCGCTCGAGGCCAAACTAACGCGGCCGCATTTTCTGCCTGATCTCGCGAACCATGCGCAGGCGCGAAACCTGACGAGTAAACTGATTGAGCGTGGCTTCAGCGACGAGCAGATCGAAAAAATTCTGCGCGACAACTGGCTGCGCGTCTTGCGGCAACTGCTTTAGGAAACCGGCGTTGCGGAGTGCGAGACAGAGGAAGTAGCGCGTCCGATTGAGAACTCGGCCGGCCAGGAAACGGCAACCGCGCATCGAGTTGGGAAGACAAATCCCTCTTGCAACTGGCGAGTTTCTCCGGCCAGTCTCCATCATGCCGGAGTTGCCCTTGCCGCCCTTTCCGGCGCCGGCCGTGCGAGGAATCGTGCTCACGCTCTGCGCGCTCTTTTTTGTGATTACCAACCTTCCCTGGACGCTGGATGATTACGACCAGGCGAAGCAGGCCTACACGTCGTTTGAGATGGTGCGGCAAGGACACTGGCTTTACCAGCACACGCCTAACGAAGGCGTGGCGACCAAGCCGCCGCTCGTCGGCTGGATCTCCGCCGCGCTCTTCGAGGCCACGCGCTGGTGGGAAGGCGCATGGCGGCTGCCGTCGTTAGGCGCAGGATTCCTGCTCCTCTGGTTGATCGCGCGGGAAGCCACCGCGGCGTATGGCGCGACGGGCGGTTTGATTGCGCTGAGCGCCTTTGGCCTCAACCTGCTTTCACCGCGCCTGGCCACCCTCGTGCGCACGGACATGCCGCTCGCGCTCGCCGCCTCCCTGATCGGGGGCCAGATCTGGTGGAAAATTCGCCGCGCCGAGGGGTGGAGACCGCGCGATCAAATCCTCGCGTTTCTGCTCCTGACGGCGGCGATGCTAATCAAGGGACCGATCATCTATGCCTTTATCCTGCCCGGGTTGATCGTTTACCAGATTCTGCGACGCAAAGGGCGCGCGCCGAGCGGTTGGAGCGGTTGGTGGCCCTGGATTTTATCGCTCGCGATTTTTCTCGTGTGGGTGGGGGGCGGAATCGTAAAGCAGCCGGGCTTTTATGAGAGCGTGGTGGTGAGGGAGTTCGCCGGCCGGTTTACCGAGACAATTCACAAACCCCAGCCGCTTTACTTCTATCTGCCGCACCTCCTGCACAAATTCGCTCCCTGGAGCCTGCTTATCATCGGCCTTGGCATTTTCTTCTGGCGCCGCCGGGAACAGCTTTCCCTGCAAATGCGGCCGGACACGATTTGGCTACTTTGCTGGAGTGTCGGCGGACTGATTCTGATGTCGATCATTCCGTCGAAACGGGTTGACCGGATTTTTCCGGTTGTGCCGCCGCTCTGCCTGTTGCTAGGCGCACAAGTCGCGGTGCTGCGCGAAAACCGGGCCTGGCAGCGCAAGGTGCAGCCATGGCTCGTGGCGGCGCTTGTTTTCGCCGGCATTTTCACCGGCGGCTACGTCGCCTGGAAGATTGAGCAGGCCTGCCGATCGCAGAGCGACGCGCTCGTGCGATTTTCACAAGAAGTGCGGGCGGAGGCGAAACAACGTGTCTGGCGTTATGGGCTCGTAGGCGGACCGGAGGAGGGGATGCTGCTCTACCTGCGATGCGATCATTTCCTCTCGCCTGACGCAGCCGAGGCGCAGTGGCGCGCGGGAATTTTGGACGCTCTCGTGGTGCGCGATCAACCGACCCGCCCGTGGCGCACGCTCTTGCCGGGCGCGGAGCTGCGACTTGTCTCGCAGAAAGGGGCTGATCTTCCACGCTACTCGCTTTTTGTGCGCGCGGCGGCGGCCCGGTAGGGCGCCTGGCCGTGCGAGGCGCAGCAACCGCCGCCTGCAAAGAAAGGCCTCTCCAACCTTCCGGGCCGGCAAAACGCATCCTCGACATCTCCCGCCCAGCCGATACGCTGCCTGAGCGATTTTGCCTAACGAACCAATGGAGTTTCCCAAAGCCGAGCTCGAAGCCCTCTGGTGCCCGTGGCGGGTCGAGTATTTCGAGATCGAGAATCGCAATCCCAATTTTTTGAGCGAGGCGGCACAGGCGAGTGACGACCCGGCGCACCTCGTGCTGACGCGGCGGAAGAACACCTTCCTGATGATGAATCGTTATCCCTACGCGGTCGGTCACGTCATGGTCGTGCCCTACCGGAAGACGGCGGAACTTTCTTCGTTAGGCGAGGAAGAGGTGCTTGAACTCTGGGGCCTCGCCGTGCACGCTCAGGCCCTCCTCCGCGACGCGATGAAAGCACAGGGCTTCAACCTCGGACTCAATCTCGGCACGCCAGCCGGCGCCGGGGTGGCGGATCATTTGCATCTGCACATCGTGCCGCGCTGGACGGGAGACACCAATTTCATGCCGCTGCTCGGCAAAACCCGGTTGCTCTCCGATGGATTGCGCGAGCTTTACGAGAAATTGATGGCGGCGCAAGCTCGACTGACGACCGGAAGCGATGGCAACTGATTCAACCAAACCGAACTGGATTGAACCGCCGCCGAAGTCGGGCGGGATGGGTTGCTTCGGCAAAGGTTGCCTCTCTCTCATCATCGGCGGCGCCCTCATTTTTCTTCTCTTTGTCGTTGGCTGTTATCTTTTCTTTTCCCATGGCGTTATCGCGCAGCGGCCGGCCGCTCTGCCGGTGAAGGAGCTCTCTTCGCAGGCGCTGGCGGATGTCCAGCAGCGGATCACAGAATTCAAAGAAACTCCCGCCCCGCCCTCTCCGACACCGGCGGCCCCGGTCGCGCCTAACGAGACGCCCGCTCCCACCGCGGCGCCCACCCCGGAACGAGAACTGGTCCTGACGGCCGACGAAATCAACGGGTTGATCGCCGCCAATTCGAAATCGCGCGGACACGCCTACGTTAGTCTGGGTGGGAATACGGCGCAGGTGCAACTGAGCATTCCGTCCAATAAGATTCCGGGATTTCCGCGCGGCTATTTAAATGGAAGCTTCGTCATCACGACGGACGGGCCCACTCCGCTGACGGGCTTGCAGGTATCGAAAATCTCGGCCAACGGCTATCCCGTGCCCTCGAGTGTTCTCTCGATGAGTTACCGGGGCAGCTCGATCCTCGGTCTCGCGCTCGATGCCGCGGCGCCTTATGACGTCAGCAGCGCCGAGATCCGCAACGGCACCGTCATCCTGCGCTGATCACGGTTTGATGATCTCGCGCACGAAAACATTGAGCTGACCGTCGGTTTGGCGACGTACCTCGGTCACTTCGTAGGGTCGGGTGCTGTCGCGCCTGACCGTCGAACCCGCCTCGGGCAAAGGCGCGCCGGCCGGATAATCGACAATGACACGTACGTTGCGCCCGGATTCGCTGCTCGTGGACGCGGATTGAGCGCCGGTCGGACGAAGCACGGCGCGATTGGCATCGGCGAAGTTGACCACGAACTCTCCCTGCAGATAGACGCGCTCACCCCGTGTCCCGTAATCGGCCACCTCGGTCAGGCCGGCGCTGTCGAGCACCCGGCCCGGCGGGGCCTCCCCCGGCGCGAACGTTTTCCAGGTTGCGCCTGTTGTCGAGGTCAGTGCGCCTGCCGGTGAAGAGCCAGTGACCGGCAACGCGCGCATCACCATCGGCGTGGGCGATGCTGGCTCATCCGGCGTGGACCGGGTGTTCGACGCGACCGGCAGGGCCCGGCGTATCATGACCGGCGAAGACGAGGCGAACGTCGTCTCTTTTTCATTCCGCTTCGCCAACGCCGTTTTTTTCTCGAGATGGTGAAATGGGGGCGGCGACGGCTCTTCCTGCAAAGGCACGGCGGGTTCGACCCGCACGAGAGCGTCCTGCGCCGGCGGTGCGCTGTTGGCCGGAGAAAGTCCGACAATCGGCAGCGTGCTCGTTGCCGGGGCGAGGTGCGAGCGATAGTCGTTGTAACGATTCTCCGCCGTGCGGCGCATCTCTGTTTTGAAAAGCGGCCAGCCCGCCGCGAGGTTGAGGTCGCTCGGCGGCTCGAGGCTAAAGGTCCCCGTTCCGCGGGTCACGGCGTAACTTCCATAGAGCAATGGCACGGCCGTGATCTGGATGCGCCCATCAGGAAGCCGTTCCGCGTGTACCACCGCGGAAAGATCATGGCTCCGTTCCAGGTTCAGATCCATTCCCATCGCGAGCCGTTCTTGCAAGAGCCGGGCATCATGCGCGTCCGCCGTCGTGAAGGCGTGCTCCATGAGCAGTTCCGGCTCCCCGACCGCACGCGTCAAGACGACCGCGCCGGAGGTAAAAAGATCGTCCGGCGTCAGCTCGCGCGCGCCGATGATGTTGAAGCGGCCGATGACGTAAGTGACCAGCCCGTGCACCTGCTGATAGTTTCGGATGAAATTGCGCGTCAGCTCGGCATCCTTGTTCGCCAGTTCCGCCGGGCCCATCGACTGGTAGCGCTCGTAAAGTTGCTTCGGATTGAGGAATTCACCGGTGGGCGCCGCGGTCAGGGCAAAGCGTTTTGGCGGCTCGATCTTGTGCAGCTTTTGCAGGATGCGATAACTCTCCGGCCGCTCCGGTTGCCCGATGATGTAGAGACTGCCGAGCCAGGCGGTGAAGGCGACCCCGCAGAGGAGCAGAATGACAATCGTCCAGCCGAAAAGGTTGGTCCGCTTGCGCGCAAAGCCGGGATGATCGTCAAAGCGAAAAAGATCCGGTTCCATTCCAGGACTCCGCCAGTCACCCGCCTTCGTTCGTTAGGCCGGCCGGACCGGCTCGAAGGAAGTTCCGCATCCACAGGTCCGGGCGGCGTTTGGATTCACGATGCGAAAACCGGCGCCGGTCAGGCCGTCCTCGAAGTCGAGGGTCGCGTTGCGGAGGAAATTTGCGCTCTCGGGATCGACGAAAAACGCCACCTCCTCGCGCTGCACGACCGCATCGTCCGCCCGCGGCCCGTCGAGCGACATCTCATAGTGCAGGCCGGAGCAGCCGCCTTTCGCCACTTCCACCCGCAGGCCCTGGCCCGGCACGGCGGACTGTTCGGCGAGCAGGGCGCGAAGGTGCGCCACGGCCCGATCGGTCACATTTATCATTCTAAAAACGGTATCGTGAGGCGTGCGCAAGTCAACCGCCGGGCCCAGCCCGAGTCGTTAGGCGAGATTGCTGGCCTAACGATTCCGGTGTTTTCAGGGAGCGCGCTCGCTCCTGCGGCGCGGTCTTTGTCAGTCACGCCGGACTTCGGGACGCTCCACGCCGGCGGGGATGCGACGCTTCAGGGGATCTGCGGTTTTTCGCGGTCAACGTTTCGCTGGTTTGGCGGATGCCGGCGTCGCCGCAAGGTCGCCGGCCGCGGACCGTCTCGCCTCCGAACGGGAATAATCGGCTTCCTGCTCGCTCTTTTCTTCGGTAAGATTACGACGACCGGCACAGATCAATGTTTAACCCGATCAAGCGTTACACCCATTGGTTGCATACCCGCTGGCCCGCCGGCGTGGTTGAGAAATTGCCCGAGTCAGGCGAGCACGGCGTCACCAACATCCCGGGCGTCCGGATCGTGGGCGATCTTACCGGCATCCCGCTCCTCAAGTTTTCCTCCAAGACCGGAGCGGAAGCAGTGCACGCAATCCTGGCTGAGCCGGAATTTCGGAAGGATGAAGGCGGAAGGATGAAGGACGAAAGCGACGTGCTCGATCTGGCGATCGTTGGCGGAGGCGTCTCGGGTGTCTCGGCGGCGATTGAGGCCCGCAAGGCCGGACTGAATTATAAGATCTTCGAAGCGACTCAGCCCTTCTCGACCGTGGCGAATTTTCCCAAGGCGAAACCAATTTATACCTATCCGACCGACCTCAAGCTCGAGGGTGGCCTCCATTTCACCAAGGACGTGAAGGAAGCCTTGCTCGAGGAAATAGAAGAGCAGAGCAGGGCGGCCGGCATTGAATTTACCGAGGCGCGGATCGAGCGGCTCGAAGCACGAGGCAAGGAGATTCTTCTCTATCAGGGCGACAAAGCGAAGAGCGTGACGCGCGCAAAACGGGTCATCGTGGCCATCGGACGCAGCGGCAATCATCGCAAGCTCGGATGCGCGGGCGAGGATCTCGACAAGGTTTTTAACCGCCTTTACGACCCGAAGGATTTCAGCGGCAAGGATGTCCTTGTCGTCGGCGGGGGCGACAGCGCGCTCGAGTCGGCCATCGCGCTCGCCGGCTCCGGTGCGCGCGTCACGGTAAGCTATCGCAAGGCGGAGTTCGCCCGGCCCAAACCGGAGAACGTCGAGAAGCTCAAAATGCTGGAGCGCGATCCGAAGGCCAACGTGCAGGTGGAACGGCCAAGCTCGGAACGTGTGACGACCGCTTTTACGAGCGAAATGATGAAAGACGCTCCGCCGGGGTCAGTCACGCTCGCGCTGGCCACCACGGTCACCCGAATCGAGCCAGACAAGGTGACCTTGAGGAAGGAAGACAAGAGCGAGCTGACTTTGCCTAACGATGTCGTCTTTTCCATGATCGGGCGCGAAGCGCCGCTCGAGTTTTTCCGGCGCAGCGGTCTCCATGTCCGGGGTGACTGGCGCCCGATCACCTGGGTTAGCTGTCTCGCCTTCGTCCTCTTTTGCGTCGTGCTTTATCACTGGAAGAGCAACCATCCGCAGGAGTTTCCAGTCCAGCGCTGGGTCAGTCAGCATCACGACTTTCCCTACAACGTCCCGAAGGCGATCAACGCGGCCGGTGGCAAGATCGCCCAGTGGTCGAGCCGCGAAATGAACCTCCTCTACACGATCAAGCGCGGGCTGGGTAACCCTTCCTTTTATTATACCCTGGCTTACTGCACCTGCGTCTTTGTCTTCGGCATCCGGCGCATCCGGCGCCGGCGCACGCCCTATGTGAAGTGGCAAACGATCGTCCTTATCTGCTCGCAATGCATTCCGCTCTTCATCCTGCCGGAAATCATTCTACCCTGGATGGGTCACAACGGTTTCTTCGAACAGGGACACCCGTTGCGCTGGCTGGCTGACCATCTCTTCGAAAGCTATGACGGCTCGCTGGGCCACGAGCGCGCTTACTGGCGGGCCTACGGTTTCATCCTCGCTTTCCCGCTCAACGTTTACAACGTTTTCACCGATCACCCGATGTGGCTCTGGCTGGGGATTTGTTTTGTTCAGACCTTTGTCATTATCCCGCTCATCATTTTTCGCTGGGGCAAGGGCGCTTACTGCGGCTGGATCTGCTCCTGTGGCGCGCTCGCCGAGACGATGGGTGACACTCAGCGCTCGAAAATGCCGCACGGGCCGTTCTGGAATCGCGTTAACATGCTTGGGCAAGTCGTGCTGGCTTTCGCCTTTGCGATCCTGGGTTTGCGCATTGCCGGTTGGGCGCTCGGAGAAGAGTCATGGCCGACGCATTGGTATCGCAAGCTTTTCGAAGGTATCCCGTTTCTTAACTACGGCTGGAGCGTCGACATTTTCATGGCGGGGATTCTCGGAGTCGGTCTTTACTTTTGGTTTAGCGGGCGGGTCTGGTGCCGCTTTGCCTGTCCGCTGGCCGCTCTTATGCACATTTACGCGCGCTTCTCGCGTTATCGGATTTTCGCCGACAAACACAAATGCATTTCCTGCAACGTCTGCACCTCGGTCTGTCACCAGGGGATCGACATCATGAATTTTGCCAACAAAGGTCTGCCCATGGAAGACCCGGAGTGCGTCCGCTGCTCCGCCTGCGTCCAGCAATGCCCGACTGGCGTCCTCGCCTTTGGCCGTTATGATAGCCGGAAAAATATCGTCTTCGACAAACTGCCGGCCTCGCCCGTTCTGATGCGGGAGGGGAAATAGCCGCAGAGAGCGCAAAGAAGAGTTAGGACCCATCAGATAGGTTCTAGTCGAACAGAGTCCTTTTTCTAAGAGGCACGAGTGCTCTGCGTCCTGCGCGGTTATAGCTCGGCGTCCTAACCCTGAGAAAAAGGTAACCCGCGCCACCACCCAAAAGATGACGCGGGTCTGTCCCTCTCAATCCAACTCTGAACTCATGGACGCCTTTGAAGCGTCCCAAGCAAATGGGTAAAAAGCAGACGCCGTGCCAACCCGGTCCGGCGGGAGGCCCTTGACCGCCTCCGCGCCTAACGACGAACGGCCTTCCGCGCTCGCGCCTCAATGCGACCCGATCTCCCTTGAGTCTTTCCTCCGGGAGCGGGGCCGAACTCACCGCCATCCGGTAGTTCTGGACAACCAGCGATTGCAAATCGACAATCGAACATCCAGCCAGCCGTCCCCGTAGTTCAACGGATAGAACGAGGGTTTCCTAAACCTTAAATGTGGGTTCGATTCCCGCCGGGGACATGGTTCAAAGTGCCGCCTGCTGACACGCTTCATGGCAGTTCCACGCGCCGGTTCGATTGATCCACTCGCGCACTCGCTCACCCTGCGGGCTTCGTCTATGTCGTGCCGTGCCCGCGCACTCCATTCCCGCCGGGGACACTGTTCAACATGCCATCTGCTGAGACGCTTCATGATGGTTTCACGCGCAGATTCGATTGATTCGCTCGCGCACTTGCTCACCCGCGTCGCTCGCTTCCCGAAAAATCCCGTCGAAGATGTCTTGACGCCAGCCGGCAAAAACAGATAAGCAATGTTGCCCATGGACGCAGAATTGAAGAAAGCGCTTCTCGAGATGCTTGAAGGCTTGGAGCCGAAGAGTACTGCGGCGAGCCTTTGGACGAAGATATCGTCGATCGCAAATAGCCCGTTCGTCTTGACGGTGGTTGGAGGCCTGTTTCTCGCCTCAGTCTCGGCAATGATTACGCAGTGTAATTCGCAAAACACGAGACAACGCGAGCTTGCGGTCGAGCGACTACGCGCAAAGCAAGCGTTCGTTCAGAGTTTTAGTTCCAAATTTGAGCGTTATCTCGAACTCACTTTGAGCCTTCGTAAGCGGGAAATATTTTTGAAGAACTGGCAGAAGAGCGATCGCCGCCCAACTATTCACTACGGAGATGGCCGGAACTTCGACCAGACGCGAGCGACGTGGGAGCAGGAGAAGCGCTACTGGCTGGACCAGTCAACGGATAGTCCAACAGGGTTGATCAATGCCGGCAGAATTCTTTTTACCAGTGCCTCTGTCAGAGCGGACCTCGATAAACTAGAGGACGCTACAACCCGCTACGGATCTGCTTCTAACGACCGTGACCTGTATAAAGGCTACGCTGATGCCTTAGATTCTCTCGATAAAGCTTCAATTGAAATGGCAAGGAATGTTTATGAAGATTAAGATCGTTCTTTTCTCTGTTTTGGGTGGTCTTGGTATCATGTCCTGCATATTTGCGCAAACCGCGACGCCAGAGCCAACGCCTGAACAAACGCCGCCACCTGGCAAAGCAGAGGCCAGCCCTCCCGGCGACCCATGGCAATCAGAAGAGCCTACTCCGACTCCGGCACCGAGGCGCGAGCCCCCAGCCTGCTCCAGCGTTTACTGTCGCTGGGGTTGAAGCTTTCTTCGGAGTGTGTGGGCAGGGGTCAGCGCGCCAATCGGGGGTAAGTGTGCAACGGGCTGTTGCCCAAATCGGGAGGGCAAAATAAAAGTACCCAAGACTGAAGAGTTGAGATATGAGTGGTTCCCATATCGCACGCAACCGGGAGTGTCCGCGCGCTGTCTCCTAGCCGCCCGCTGCCCCGGTTCCAAGGCCGGGTGCGGTCTCAATCGCTATCCGGGCCATCACCTTTTGGAGCGAGCGCGGCGCCAGTCTCATGGCCCGGCCGCCCGGCGCGATCGCGCGCATCGGCAATGGTTCCAGGAACGCAACTTTGCCGAAGCCACCACCCAGCATGGCTTCAAGCGAGCCCGCTGGCGTGGCCTCGCCACGCAGACCATCCAGGATCAACTCATCGCCACCCTGCAAAACCTCAAGATTCTCCTGCGGCGGGGCGGCTCCGGCCATTTTGTCCTCAGAGAGTTACTCCAGAGGTGTTCCATGGCACTTAAAGTTATCCAAACTGACTTCCAGCTCTTCGTCAAAGTCAATTTACGCTTAACTTTCTTCTCGACCAAATGCTCAAATGTGCGCCTGCAAATGCCTCTTTCCGGCAACAGCCCGTTTAGACGCGACCCCGAGCGCCCGACAGTCGACAAGCACAAGCCTCATCAACGGTCCGCGACCTACAGCTGGAGACTATGGCACGCCTGAGCTTAAAACGAGGCGAAAATAGGATTGAGCATTCGGGTCGCTCTATAGTACGCGCATGACGGCTGGAGTGTCCTCTGGCCACTCGCCTTTTAATTCGCTCATGTAGTTTTCCATCACGTCTTTGGTCTCGTCGTAATCCGGCTGAAATCCGAGCAACGTCGACCGGCGGATCTCCGGCATCGGTTTCCAAGCATGCTTTTTCAAAACCGTTTCGACTGCTCTTGCCTCTTGATGCACTAACAGCGGCGAAATCACAATCTCGCGAATCAGATTGTCACTCGCAATTCCTCGGACTTTCGTACCTTTCTCGTGTTCATCGCAAAATGTAACGAACCGCACTTCGTGCTCATGTCCAAATTCTCGCCCCTTAATAAAAAACGGTCGATGAACATATTCCGAGTTGTTGGAATCCTCTGGGTCGAATTGATCCAAAGAGGACGGGCGACGATCCACATAGCGGATCCGAGACACGAGAAACGGCTGCGTATTTGGCAACCCTTTCCGTAACGCCCCCACTGTCGTGCCAACCGCTACACCTCCGTGACCGTAGATTGACCACATCGCAGCGGATTCGATCTCGGACGCGAACCAGCACCAGACGGCCCGCCTTCTAGCGAGTTCCTTTTGATACAGATCAGCAAAAAAGGCAGTGTTCGAAATTGGATCGCTTCGAAACGCGGCGTGCATCGTACGAGCAGGGCCATCCACTTGTGCCAACAGCCAAGCGTCCAAGTCATTTGAAGAGGTCTGACCGAACCTTTTGGAGAGCTCGCTTCCCAACCATGCAGGGTCAAAGTTGAGGCCACCTTCCAACGGGTCGGCGCTACGAAGCGTAGCCACCGATGGAAAAAAACTCGTTCCTTCCGTAAGCAGAAGCAACAGAGAGCTCAACTTCATATATCGCCACAGCGGCAGATGGTCGGGTAGCGCTCCAGCGTGTTCTAAAACTTCCACTGCCATTTCAGTTCTTAGTTTGAAGGATTGCTTAATGCATCGGCAGTGTTGCCGAACGGGGTCGTATTGTGATCGAGCGCGCCATTCGGGTGCCACGAATACATCCGCACAAGATGAGCTGTCGCGAACGAGGGCGCACTGGGCGGCGGGTGTCTAAGCTGCGATGAGTGGATGGAATAGGCACGCAGCGCTAGTTTCCTGATTTCGCGCCTACACATCACACGCGCGCCGCCACTCCTGAGTCCCTCGCGCCCGTACCTGCACGTCTGCTGGTAACTCGCCCAAGCGAATCTTGTGAAATATCACAAGCAACGGCACTGGGCCGCGAACCTCGCCCTGCTCAATGTACTCACACTGCAACTTCGCTGCAGTGTGCAGTGCTCTTGTATCGCCCGCCACCGGCGGCGCGACTCTTAGCTCCTGCTCAGCGTAGGTGAACCAATAATCGCTGCCCTCGAGAATGACCTGAACATCTGGATCAAACAAATCCGCTTCAATCATCTCTCGCACCTGCCAGAGAGTGACCGGACCAAGCGTTTCGCCGTTGTGCATATAATAACATCTGTAGCGGCTGAGCGTCTCCAATAGACGATGCTCGGGATCTAGCTCTGCTTTTTGTCGTTTTTTGATCGCAGCTTGGCGCATTATTGCTTGAAGCGAAGCTTTGCGCTCAGGCGGTATGTGCCGTTGTGGCTGCGCCGCCGTACGCGGCGGAGCCGGAGGCTCGGCGGACGATTTTGTTTCTGTTGGTTCGGTATCAGTGGGAGCTTTGCGCAGCAGAGCCGCAGTGATGCCGATAACCCCGACCACTGCCAATACCACAATGACGGCGACGAGCTGACCGGAATCGGTTGGGTGATGGCGCGAGAGTCGCGTGAGTACGCCGACGATGATAATCGGAATCAGCCAAAGAGGTGATGAAGTGCTCCTCTTTTGTGTAACGGGACGCACGGTCTGGGTGTAGCTCATACCAGTGCCAGGGGCGCCGACTGTCGCTCTGGCGCCCTTGCCGCCGAACGTGACGCGCGCTCCGGGTACGCCGGCACTTACTGACACGCCTGTCTTGCCGATGTTAATGCGAATGCCCGGCAGAACTGAGATGGAGCGGCGAAAGCGGAAACCCATATGTTGCTAGATGGTCATTCGCCGAAACCAAGCATTCCGAAGGCGAGCGCGAACCCGAACACGACCCTGATGATTCATCTTCATCTATTCAGCCTTTCGTTGGCGCGTCCCAAGTAAACTTCTTCACTCGGCCGTCCGGCCCGAAGCTGAGTGTTCCTGTGCGCACGTCTGTTGGTTTGAAATTGAAAGGGATGAACGCTTTCCCGATCACTTCGCCCATGTTGAGGATGTAAACCCACTCTTCTCCTTCATCGCTCATCCTTCGCTTTTTTGGTTCACCGTAGATCGCCAGCGCTTCCGCTTTGGTCATACCGACGTGCGGAGGCGTTTCGGCGATTTCGTTTGAAATATCGCCGACTCGCGAAGTTGGCGACGGCCCTGCAGCCGCTACGCCAGCCGGCTGCGGAGCTGGCGCCGCACAAGCTGTTAAAAGCACTGCGGCCGTTAATATCGAGGTTGAGACACTGGAGAGAACACGTTTCACAATGGAAGAAGAATGTTGGGCGCCCAGAGCGTGTCTGGTCAAGGAGATAATTTCTCGCACCTCACCGCCTCAGAAACGCGGGCTTGCCGGGTTGTGATCAACTTGCTGCTGTGACCTCAGAGCCACAAGCACGGATAGGAATGGAGCGCCTTGGGTAAGGCGCGACATAGACGGGCAGGCCGAGAGGCTGACTGAGCCGGGCGGCGAAGGAATCAGTAAGAGCCGTGGAAAAACCAACCACGTGCCAGAAGGAAGAGGAAGCGTTCCCAAAGATCCCGTGACACCGCCAACCCAATCTCTTAACCAGATGAATTAAAACAAACCTGAACCCGTAATTACCCTTGACTCCCTACATAGGGGTTAGA
>JBOHXL010000232.1:0-9025 GCA_050736975.1 Chthoniobacterales bacterium
GAGCGCCTCCTGCTTATACTCCTGCGTGAAGCTCGTTCGCTCACGAGCTGGTTTACTGATCTGTGTTTTCATGTGGGCTCTCCTTCGGGTTTTTGACCCCAAGCCCACTGTCCGTCAAATCAGGGCAACCCCACGCTGACCCCGTGATCCGATGACCAACAGTGACGTAATTCAAGGCACTCAAGAGTCAACGCCTTGGCTTAGTAGAGAATTAAAGTTAGCTTCTTGCCCGTGAACGCGCTGGTTATATTAAGATCTTCGACCAATCAAATAGCAGCGTATTGCCGGGAGTGTGCTATTCTTCAGCGCCACGCCATCTTTTTCAAAGGTCAATGACGTCCGTCGAAACAAGATGAGCGCTCGGTTAAGAGGCATCGTTTCTGCCGGCTTCTTGTTGGGAGGAGCAATAGCCATATTGCAGCTGGTGATCGATAGTTTTGATCGCGAATTACCGCTGAGTTGGTTACTCCTTGAATACTATTCCTTTCCTGGCAAGGTATTTCTCGTAATACTTGGCGATTCAGCTCCAATTTTATCGGAGCCAAAAAATCACGTCTGGAGCATTTGTTTTTGGATTTCTCTCGCCACTCTGAGCAATGCCGTGCTCTACGCGTGTATCGCGAGTCTACTTTATTTCGCGACGGTTTTAGTGAGGAAAATCAGAAGAGGAGCTAAGAAGCATTAAGAGCTAAGAGCGCCCTGACAGGGCCACGTCTATTTAGACGTGGCCCCGCTTCCTTATACCCTAGCCTTGCTAGCGTTATAGACCTGGATTGTGAAGATTACTGCGAGATGTCGGCGCTGGTTCGTTCGCTCTTTTCGGCGAGCGGCAACCCAGCGCGCTGAAGTAGTCTACAGTCGGGAGCGTGCAGGGCTTCGGGAGGCGCGCGTGGGTCGGGTTATTATTTACGGAGGGCTTTGTTTCATTGAGGATGTCGGGACCGCTTTATCACTCCTCGAGCATGCCTATCCGCATG
Organism: Chthoniobacterales bacterium; assembly: GCA_050736975.1. Taxonomy (GTDB): domain Bacteria; phylum Verrucomicrobiota; class Verrucomicrobiia; order Chthoniobacterales; family UBA10450; genus Palsa-1392. Next base: position 978 of record JBOHXL010000232.1, read on the forward strand.
GATATTCCATGGTCCAGCGGTACATCCGTGCGATTGTCCAAAGTGACACTGATCCCGAAAACGGAGTTCCTATTGGTGTTGTGTATTCGCGGGGGGGCGAAAATGACAGAATCAAGGCGCCACAAAATTGGTTTGCCGCCGCTGTCGTGCGTCGTGCCGTTGCGACACGCAAATTGATCGCTTTCAACATCCGGCGTTCCCCTCGCTCAGCTGTTAACACTCTTACCAAGGAACTTCACGCTATGAGGCTGCTCGGGGTGGAGCAAAAGTATTTGCAGCAACAAACGAGAAAGCTCCTAAAAATGGAGCGGTTCGTGCGCCAGTGCGGCCGTAACGGGATCGCGTCTAAGAAGGACTGAACCCAAGTGTAGGCGCGAAGCGGGATCGCATCTAAACTTTGTACATTTGAAAGTGCGAAAGCATTATCTGCGATTTGCAGCTCCGAGGGATTCAGGGGGCGCGAAGAATGACAATATCCTGATGCTTGGTTTCCACGTATTCCAAGACTTCGAAATATCGGCCCCAGGTTTCAGCGATGTAATCGACCGTGTGATAGGCCTCTTTGTAATAACCCTGATGAGAAAAGGCCGATAGCATGTCTGAGTAAGGTGGCACGAAAGCGACGAACCCATTGTCGTCGAACTGCCGCTTGAGAGATGGAGGCATATTAGTCTTCCTCAGCCTCTCACCGATGACAGAAAGGGCCAGAATCGCACCGGAACGGGCGATTCTCTGGAGTTCTTTCAGCCAGAGTATCTGTGTGTCCTCATCGAGATGCGTCATTACGGAGATACCATAGATGACGTCGAAACTCCGATCGGCGTAAGGCGTCGGGGGATACGGCCGCACTCTTAGAAACTTCGCTTCGGGGATGTTTTGCAGATCCCATTCGATCGCGCTCGAGTCGATATCACACCCGTAAAGATTGCCGGGCGGAACAAACTTCTTCAATTGGCTAATGATTCGACCACAGCCGCAGCCCCAGTCCAAAATTATCCCGGCTTGAAAATCCGGCTTGAACTTTGCCACACAGGTCATGACCAGGCTGGCGGCATGAACGCCAACCGAAAGGAAATCCTTGGATCCGCCGACTCGCTCCTGCAGAAGGGCCGGCGGCTGCGGCACGCGTTCCAGTTCGTCCTGATATGCGCAGTAGTAGGTCAACAAGGGATCGAGGCGCAAACCAGCGGGTAAAATCGGCGCAATCTGGATCAGGGTCTCCGGACCGGCGGTAATGCCGTCAGGCAGCGGAGCGGTCACGTCAAATCCGCACGAAACCAGACTCGGACAAGCGCCGATTAATGGTTCGAACGCAGCCTGCACGTCAGGGCGACGTTGCAGCCTGAGACCCGAGACCCACGGTTTGTTTTTCAGGGTGATGTCAATTGTGTCGAACGGAATGTCTTCACGGAAGAGCCATCCCGCGAGTTGCCCCTGCCCGGGCGCCACGGGTTGAAACAGATCAATGTTCCCTTGAATCAGAGGTTTGGTGGGAATTCTTCCAGGAGACATTTTTGGAGAAGCATGGCTGCTGTTTTGAAAGCGAGCGAATTTGTCTTCGCTTTCGAAATGATCTGGGAAATCGATCGGAGCGAAAAAGCAAATTGATTCATAAGGGGCGATCTCGAAGCGCGCTGCAGAATCATTTGCCGGCCTGACGCAGCTGCACCCAGTCGACCAGTGCCTAGCCGGCCCGGACGTCGTTGATCATGATCAGGCTGGCGTTAGGCACAATCAATTTCTCGCTGCGCAGATATTTCTCCGCCGCGTCGATGGTGGCGCTTGGGTCCGGCGTGAAATCGCTTGAGCCACTCTGAAGTTGAACGTTGAGCGTTGGACGTTGAACGTTTTCTCATCCCTACATCACCATTCCGCCATCGACCGTCAGCACCTGGCCGGTGATGAATTTTGCTTCCGGCGACGCGAGAAAGGCAACCGCGGCAGCGATATCCGCGGCTTCACCAAATTGACCGAGCGGAATCCTGGGCAGGATCGCTTCCTTCACCTGATCGGAAAGCACATCCGTCATGTCTGTCATGATGAACCCGGGCGCGACCGCATTGACGGTAATTCCGCGACTGGCCAGCTCGCGCGCGAGCGTTTTCGTCAGGCCAAGCAATCCGGCCTTGCTCGCCGCGTAATTGGCCTGACCCGCGTTGCCCGTCAGACCGGCAATCGAACTGACGTTGATGATGCGCCCGCTGCGCTGTTTGATCATCGAGCGCATGACGGCCTGGGCGAAGCTGAAGGCGCCCCGCAGATTGGTGCCGACAACCGTGTCCCAATCCTCGATCGACATGCGCATGCTCAGGCCGTCACGGGTCACACCAGCGTTATTGATGAGGATGTCGACGCGGCCAAAATCCTCGAGAATGCGCGCGGCGGTCGTCTGCACCGCGGCGTGATCGGCGACATCCACCGCGTAGGCCCGGGCCGCTTCGGGGCAGGCCGCGTTGATTTCATCCGCGGTGCGTTGCGCATTCGATTCGCTGCGACTGACAGAAGCGACACGCGCCCCTTCGCTGGCCAAACGAACAGCGATGGCGTGCCCGATCCCCCGCCCGGCGCCGGTTACGATTGCAACCTGGTTTTCGAATCTCATGGTGCAGGTATCCTGAAGAGTCAGCGTGGCGTGTCAATTGGGGCTCCGAGAATCGTGAATTGTGAATCGAGAATCGGTCGGGTCGCCGACATGTAACGATTGAAAGCCCGGCCTCGCCTCCGGCTGCGTTACGGCACGAATCTCCAATCTCGGTTCGCTTTCTCCGTTCACGGCTTCGCCTCATTCTTCACGATCTGGCCGTCCTTCATGACGAAGAAGACCCGCTCTGTCGCCGTAATGTCCGCCGTCGGATCGCCCGGCATGGCGATGATGTCGGCGAGCTTGCCTTTCTCGAGGGTGCCGAGCTTGTTCGCGACGCCGAGAAGATCCGCATCGACTGAGGTGGCGCTGAGCAAGGCGTCGATCGGTTTCATCCCGAGACCGACCATGAGTGCGAACTCCTTCGCATTTTGCCCGTGCGGATAGACGGCCGCGTCGGTCCCGAAGGAGATCTTAACTCCGATCTTGAGCGCGTTGCGGAACATCTCCGAGCGCGCCTCGGTTGCGGCTCTCCCTTTGGCCTGAATGGCGGGCGGGTATTGGCTGATCTTTTTCATCACCCAGTCCGACGCCAGCAGGGTCGGAGTGAGATAAGTCCCTTTTTTCTTCATCAAAGCCAGGGTGTCGGGTTTCAAAAACGAGCCGTGCTCGATCGAGTCGACTCCGGCGGCGATCGCTTCCTTGGCCGCTTCATCGCCGTGACAATGAACCGCCACTTTCTTGCGCAGCCGATGTGATTCATCAACCAGCGCCGCCATTTCCGCGGGCGTAAATTGGGGAACGTCGACTTCGTCGCCTAACGAGAGGACACCGCCGGAGACCGCCGCCTTGATGACGTCGGCGCCGTTCTTCACCTCGATGCGCACGGCTTTGCGAATCTCTTCCGGGCCATCGGCGATGCCATCCGTCCAATCGGGTTCCCGGCCGAAGAGCATGTCGCGGAATCCGTTCGTCCCATCGAAGTGGCCACCGGTCGCGCCGATCCCGTGCGTGGCCACGAGCATGCGCGGGCCGACGATGATGCCTTCATTGATCGCGTTGCGGAGCGAGACGTCGAGAAAATCGTGCGAATTGGTGATCTTGCTCCCAACGTCGCGGACGCTGGTGAAGCCGGCCTCGAGGGTGGCGCGAGCGTGGGGAATCATTTCGAGCGCGATCTGGGAAACATTTTCATCGAGGTCGCGGAGCCGGCGCGAGTTATAATCGCCGGAATAATCGAGCGTGAGATGGGTGTGCGCATCGATGAAACCGGGCGAGAGGGTGGCGTCGCCGAGGTCGATGATTTGCGCGTTCTCAGGAATGGGGACGTTGCTCCCGACGGCGGAGATGGTGTTGCCCTCGATCACAACGACGCCGTTTGTTACGAGCGTTCTTGATTTGCCGTCAAAAAGGCGGGCGGCTCTGAGGGCGATGATCGCGGGCGCAGCCTCGACGGCGAAGACAGTCGTCAGGCAAAGGAGCAGGCAGGAGAGAAAGAGAACGGCGCGTTTCATTGCGCGGGTATAGAAAGGTCAGGCGCGGATTGCAACTGTAGACGCTTCGCTGGGCGAAGCGCGAGCCCGGGGGCGTCGCTCGCTCCTCTCGTTCCGGCCACACACAGAGCCGCGCTTCGCACAGCGAAGCGTCTACAGCCCGACCGTTAGCTCCGTAGTGTGGATCGAGCCCGTGGGCAGGAGGAGGCTGGACTTCAACTGGAACGAACTGACCTGCACCAGACCCGCGTCGAAGTCAGTGTGCTTCCGCAGGAAGGGGCGAATCAGCTGCGCCGAAACATTCTCGCAACGCGCCAGCGTGATATGTGGATGCCACGGTCGCAAATCGGCGTCCAACCCGGCGGCAAGGGCGGCGTCGGTCACTTTCTTGTGCAGTTGAAAGAGGTGCGGATGACCGTGCCCGACCCCAAGCCAAAGGATTTTCGGACGCCCTTTCGTCGGGAAAGTGCCGAGGCTTTGGAGAGAAAGAAAAAACGCGCCGCAATGGATCGCGCGAAGATTGGCGCGCAGCTTTTCCTCCGTCTCCGGATCGACCTGGCCGAGAAAAGCCAGGGTGAGATGAATCTGCTCCGCCTTCAACCAGCGGACGCCAGGCAGATGCGGGTCCAGCCTGACGAGTGCGGCAGCGATCGTTTCCGGAAGTTCCAGACTAACGAAAAGTCGTTTCGCAGGCACCGGCGCCTTACGCTTCGTTCTCCTGCGCGATCTTGTCCTGGCCGAGGCGCGCGATCCAGCCAGGCACCCGTTGCTCCGCTTGCGCGGCCCGCCCGGATTTCAATTCGTCCCCCTCCACTCCGACCGGACGCGGCAGAAGACGGTTCGCCAATTTCATGATCTCGCCCGTCAGGCTGGGGAAAAGGGCGTTGCCGGCGATCGCGATGCGCGCAGGCAGACCGATGATGAGCGACGATTGGCCACGGCGGCAGGCCTCCACGATGAGTTGCGCGGCACGATCGCCATCGACAGAAGAGAGGGGCAAGGCCGCGGAAAGCGAGAACCAGCTGAACTCCGCGCCGTGATTGCCTTTAAACTTTGCGTTCAACTGCGAACCGGTGCGGAGAAGACCGGGCGTGACCGTCGTGACCTTGATTCCGTCTCGCGCCAGCTCGGTGCGAAAAGCATCGGAGAGTCCGACGAGCGCGAATTTGCTCGCGCTGTAAGGCGCCATGTGCGGCACCGCCAGCTTGCCGCCGATCGAGGAGACGTTCACGATGCGCCCAGCGCCCGCCCGGCGCATGTGCGGGATGGTTTGCTGGATCAGGTTGTAGGGGGCCCAAAAATGAAGCTGGATCGATTTCTCGAAATCCGTCCGTCGCATGTGCTCGAGGGGACCAATCTCGATAATGCCGGCGTTGTTGATCAAGACATCAATCGCACCGTAACGATCCATCACCGTTTCGATCGCGCCTAACGACTGCCCGCGATCGAGCAGATCGCACGGCACAGCCAGCGCCTCGGCCCCAAGCGCGCGCAGCTCTCCGCAGGCCCGCGCCAGTTCCTCCTCATCGCGGGCGAGGAGCGCCAGGCGCCCGCCTTCCTGCGCGATCCGGCGCGCGATCGCCAGACCAAGCCCGCGCGAGCCGCCGGTGACGACGACGGATTTTCCGGCAAAAGAAAAATCGTTTCGCAGCAGGCGCGAGACGGCCCAGCTCGCAAGACCGATTCCAGCGAGGGTAAAAACGAACGATCGCTTCATCGTCTGAACTCTAGCAGCAGCGCCGGGGAGCGCACGCGCTCTCGTCCCGCAGCCGCGAGAGCGACCTCGCACCGCCATCGCCAACTTGTTCTACACTGGCCGACCGTTCGAGTGCGCGGCGAGGGCGCTCCCTGGAAGTCAAACGTCTGCCTCCAGCGCCATGGCGGGCTCGGCTTTGTCTTGTGCAGGTTTGCGAAAGGTGAGGGCGAGGGCGAGCGCGATGAGCAGGATCGCCCCGCTCGCGAAGAGCGGAGTGCGCGCGTAAAGCCGGAGCGGTCGCCCGAGATCAAACGTGAGGAGCCAACCACCGAGAAGCGGACCGATCAATCGGCCGAGACTGCCGGCGGATTGCATGAGCCCCAACGCGCGCCCCTGCCAGCCGCGATCGACCATTTGCGACGCGAGACCGTTGAGGGTGGGAGTCGTGAGCCCATTGGAGATGGAAATTGCGGCGCAAACGGCGAGCAACATCGGCACGGTGGGCACGAGCGGAAGAAGAGTGAGCGCCACGGCAAGGAAAAGCAAACCGGTGCGGGCAAGCGCGGTTTCGCCAAACATTTTGACCAGGCGCCCGATCAATCCGCCTTGCAAAATCACGCTGATGATCCCGATAAAGCCGAAGACGTAGCCGGTCTGGCGCGCGTCGAAGCCGAAGTGTTTCTCGGTGAAAAGCGCGAAGAGCGTCGTCATGATGGCGAAGCCGGTGATGGTGAAAAAGTAAGTGGCCACGATCGTGCCAAAGAGGCGAGCGTGACCGTGCTGAAAAACTTCCGCGAGCCGGACCCGCTCGTGCGGTTTGGCACGGTATTCCGCGGAAAGACTTTCCGGCAGGATAAAATAAAGCAGGACCACATTTACGGTGGCAAGAGCGGCCGCGAAATAAAAGGGCGCCCCGTACGAAATATGGCTCATGATGCCACCGATCATCGGACCAAAGGTGAAGCCAAGGCCGAAAGCGGCGCCGATCACGCCCATCGAGCGCGAGCGATTTTCCGGCGTACTGACATCGGCGACATAGGCTTGCGCGGTAGCAATGTTGCCGCCGGTCGCGCCATCGATGATCCGCGCGACGAAGAGAAGAGGGAGCGAAGCGGCCCCGCCCATGATGAGAAAACCGATTGCGGTGCCGGCCAGACTAACAATGAGGATTGGTCGCCGCCCGAAGCGATCGGAAAGCCGGCCCAGAATCGGCACGAAGAGAATCTGCATCCCGGAGTAGATGCCGACGAGCCAGCCGATCTCGGCCGGAGTGGCGTGGTAATGTTCCGCATAAAGTGGCAACACCGGGATGACGATGCCGAATCCCACCATGTCGATGAAGACGGTGAGGAAGATGAGAAAAAGAGGTGACATGGTTATAAAGCGTGAATCGTGACTGGTGAATCGTGAATCGTGGAAAAGCAAACGCGCCACTCGGCATGCTGGATCGCGCAGACCCGCGCTTCGCACAGCGAAGCGTCTACAGGGCCGAGCTGCGGGGTCGTTAGGGGCCTCGCCTCCATGAAGACCGATCGTCGCGTCTCCCAGAGGGAGGCGGCTACATATGTTTCCGATTAAAACGCGCCACCTCCCGTGCGGTCTCGCGATCAGTCGCGCGTTTTTTTAAATCGAGACGTTTGTCGCGCGCTTCCTTGCCCTGCGCGACGCCGAGCTCGGCCTTAATTCGTCCGTTCTTCCAATAGAGCTTCAGGATGACGAGGGTGCGACCCGCGATATTCGTCAGGCCATAGAGCTTGTCGATCTCGCGCCGGTGCAGAAGAAGTTTGCGCACCCGCTTCGGCGGAGGGATTTCGTGGCTGGCCCGTTCGTAGGGTTGGATGTCGGCTCCGTAGAGAAACGCCTCGCCTTTTTCGATCCGGGCAAAGGCGTCGCCGATGTTGGCTTTGCCGGCTCGGATCGATTTGACCTCGCTGCCCTTCAGTTCTACCCCGGCCTCGAAGCGCTCGAGGATGTGGAAATCGCGCAGCGCTTTGCGGTTGAGAATGGTCTCGGCGGGCATGGTCGGCGTGGACCGGCGCGCGAGACGAAATTACGCCTCGGCGGAATCTTTGAGCTCTTCGTAAGTGAGCTTGCCGGCGATGATTTCCTTGAGGGCGATATCGGTCAGGGAGGATTTTGGGGTGGCTTCAACGAGCGGTCGATGGCCAATGCCAAGCTGCCGCACGCGCTTGGAGACGACGTTAATCAACAGTTGCTGGTTCGGAATCACTTTGGCTGCTTCTTGCAGGAGTTGAGCGGTCATATTTCTCAAGGAACG
>JBOHXL010000233.1:0-3875 GCA_050736975.1 Chthoniobacterales bacterium
TTCCAGCCCCTTGCAGGGATGCGCCTCGCTCCCTCCTTGCCTTCCGCCCCTTCTGCCTCTACGCGCGACCCGCTCCTGTTTTTCAACAGTCTCCTAGCCGTCGCCCTGCCGGCGACGCGAGGGTTACGCGGATTGCAATTGCATCCACAACCCGAGCTGGAATACCCGGCCGTTGCTTCGCATTTGAAAGCCCAGCCTCACCCCGCGCCTGCGGGGCTGCGTTACTGGTTACGGCGCAGAGCGAAGCGGCTACAAGATTCTCGCCAATCCGGAGCGTCCTGGGTTAGGCTGGCTCGCCCCCATGGAGACCGTGACCGAAGAACCCCCAGCCAAAACGGTGCCCGCTTTGCGCCACTACTCGCCGCCGATCCTCATCGGCGTGGTCGCGTTTCACCTCATTTTCGGCGGAGTAGCTGCAATCTGGGTCGTCTCGAAATATTCCGCCGCGCGCAAGCTCACCTTCAACGCCGGACCAAAATCGCCCAATCCGAGCGAGCGAGCGCTCGAGCATCGGGTCCAGTTGCAGAAGAAAATACAATCGACCAGCGCGCCGCCCGTAGTTCCGCAACGCGTTCTCACCACCGGTGCCGCGAAAGTGACCCTGCCGCCGATGCCGGAAATCAAAATGCCGGAAAGCGCGCCCCGCAGCCTGATGAGCGCGAGCGGCGCCGGTGTGGATTTTGGTCGGAGCGCCGCAAGTTCGTCAGGCGGCGGCGGGAATGGGACCGCGATCAACTTCTTCGGCATCCGCGACATCAGCACCAGCGTTGTGATCATGATTGACGTCTCGGACTCGATGTTCACCCGCACCGGCGATGCTTCCGGACGAAAGCTCATCCGGTACGGGCGCGATCAGAACTTCCAGGTTGTCCGCGACGAAGCGATCAAGCTCGTGCAAAGCCTGAGCCCGCAGACGCGTTTCGGGATCGTGCGCTGGGCCGGGAGCGCCATCGCCTGGAAACCGGAGTTGGTCCCCGCGACGGAAGCAACCAAGCAGGCCGCGATCACCCACATCCAGAACGAAGTCGATTACAAAACCGCTAAAGCCAGACGGGGCGAACGCGGCGGAACGCGGCATGATCTGGCGCTCGCGGAAGCTTTTTCCCTGAAACCGGAAACGATCTACATGCTGACCGACGGCAACGCGACCGAATCCCAACCGCACGGCGGATTGAAGCCGATCCCGCCGCAGCAGATTTACAAAGTGGCGGAGGAAGGGCAGAAGGCCCTAACGAAGAAAGCGCATCTGCACGTCATCTATTACCTGAACAGCAAGGAAAAAGCGGACGAGGCCGACATGCTGCGCGGGCTGGCTTCGCGGAACAGCGGGAAATTCCAAAAGGTGGAAGCCAAAGGCCGCAAGAAGTAGCGCAGCCTGTAGACGCTTCCCTGTGCGAAGCGCGGGTGCAGGTGCGGCCCGTTCTGAGGCTTCTTCAAATTTCATCCCTGTCCCCGCGCCTCCCGCAGGGTGGCGTCTACTATTATTTTGCTCGCGTTTGGTCGCCCCTCGCCGAATTTTCTCGCATGCGCAAAGTAAACCTCAACGACATCGCCGAGTCGGAACGCAAATCGCCCAAGGGCAAATTCCACAAGTTCGTCAAAGACATCTCGATCGCGCTCGGGCGCGAGAAGGAATCGCTCGATCTCACAAAACGGCATCCGTTTGATCTCGCGCTCGTCCGGATTCCGAAAGGAAAAAGCTATTGTCCCTACCACGGGCACGGCGCTGAAACGGAGCTTTATCTGGTCGTTTCAGGTCGCGGGAAAGTGCGTGATCACCACGGCATGACAGAAGTGAGCGCAGGCGACGCTTTTCTTTTTGCGCCGGGCGAAGCGCATCAGCTTTTCGCGGCCGACGACGAAGATTTCACCTATTACGTCATTGCCGACAATCCGCGCGGCGATACCTGTTACTATCCCGACAGCGGGAAGTGGGTCGCCTTCAAGGAAGGCGCCGAAGAGGTCATCGCGAAGGGCGTTGAGACCGATTACTACGACGGGGAAGAGTAAGGTCCTGCCTCAGAACGGCACCCGACAGGTCCGTCCCCTTTCCCCAGGATAATCGCAACCTGCGCTCGTACGATCGCAACTCGCGCTCACGGCACGGAAGCCGTGCTTATGCCATCGGAAACCGTGCCCACGCCATCGTCGGGACCCGCGCTTGTACGATTGCTGCCAACCGCGCTTCGATCACGCTTGCCTTACCCCTGTCCCTTGTGACTTACTGCCGAAACGGCTCATCGGATCTTCCCGCCCAGCGAGAAACTTCTCTGTCCGAAGCCAACCTGGGCGCCTTCCTCTATGCCAACCGCAACTGGCCACACAAACGCCGGCTACAACGCCGTTACTTTACCCTGTAGCCACCGCGCCCTCTCCCGCAAACCGGCTCAGTTCAACATCAGTGTATCCACCATGCCGGGCGATCATCTCTTCCTCCATCTCCGCGCTTGTCCCGCCCGGCACAGTCGATACACTGCTTTACGTTAGATGAACTCCGAGAAATCCATTGTCCGAGGAAGCCTGCTTAGTCGGTTGCGCGGCTTGCTTCGACCTTACAGGCAAATGCTTCTTGGTTTTCTCTTTCTGTGGCCTCTCGGCGCGTTTTTCGAGTGGAGCGGTGTTTTCGCGGCACGACGCGGCCATCCACCGCCCGATATCACCTACTCTAACGCATTGCTTCACTCATTTCTGGTCCTGCTCGTTGCACTCGTTTTGCTTCTTGCCTTTGGTCGCAGCCCGCAAACGTCTAACCATTCGCCGGAGCCAAAGCCGCCCAACTTGAAATAATGCTTTTCGCAGTTCCACCCGTTTCGTGCAGCTTTCCGCGGCCTCGGCGGCCTGGCTCATCTTGTTCTCGTTAGGCCCACCTCACCGTGGCTATTTGCAAGACGTGCGGGAAAAAATACAGTAGATGGACAACCCCTGTTAGCGCACGGGGCGTCTGTCGTAACTGCTTCGAGGCCGAGTTGAGGAACGAACACGAAGTTGGGCGGGAAGAAGATGTGTCTCCTGCGGCAATGGCGCCGGAGACACATCCAAGAAAGCGCGTGGTGCCCATCCATTTGATTTCGTTCCTACCGCGTAGTCGATCCAAAGTCGTTTTCGCGGTCGTTATGGGATGCTACTGCGTTGTAGTCGGTTCGTTGATGAGCGCATGGACTTGGATCGCCCGATTGCCCGGGCCTCCTCGCGCGTTTTACCTGCGCGGTGATGTTCCGGACGTACTCGGGCTACTGATTGTCGGCCCGGTGATCGAGTCGCTTATGCTTGTTGGCGTGTTCGAATTCGTACGGCGACTTCGCGCGCCCGATTGGGCTCAGGTCGTTGTCCCAGCGCTATTCATTAGCGGATTGCACTTTTGGCCTTGGTGGCCGCATGCATTCATTGTGGTACCATCGTTTCTCATTCAATCTGCTTCGTACCTTTATTGGCGGCGCGCGTCATGGAAAGAAGCGTTCTGGGTGCTAGTGTGCATTCACGCTCTCAACAATCTCATTCCTACCTTCAGCGCTGTTGGTCGCGCAATCCGGCAGGCTTAAGAGCGCAAGGCTGTGCGAAAAGTCAGACCAAGCGGTTTTTGAGCATGAAAAGCAAGGACAAAACGGGGTCGCGTATATAAAACATATAACATTTTTTTAACATGTGTGTTTGCTTGTTCGAGTTTTTAAACCGCAACGCTCCGGAACCCTCGGGCCCGGCCGTTGCTGCGGCTCTGCTCCACCTCAAAAAGGCGAGTAGCCCGCGAGTAAATATGAACGGCAAACACACTCTCCTTTTCAATCCCCAATCCGCGCCTTCGCACCCCGCGCCCAGCATAAAATCTAGAAGCCATCTCATAAATGTCTGAGAAGGATAATGGCACAGCCTAGGTGGAG
>JBOHXL010000234.1:0-16042 GCA_050736975.1 Chthoniobacterales bacterium
CTGTTCCGCGATCCGGTAACCAAAATCGGAAGCACCGAGCCGGGGGAGCGAGAGTCCGCCCGTTGCGATGACGAGCGAATCGCACTCCAGCGTCCCAAGATTTGTGCCTAACGAAAAGTGTTCTCGCTTTTCGACCGACTCGACCCGACAACTGCAGCGCACGTCCACTTCCGCGATCGCGCATTCCGCCAGCAGCATCTCGATGATCTGGCGCGAACTGAAATCGCAGAAGAGTTGCCCGAGCTTTTTTTCGTGGAATGCGATCCGGTGTTTCTCGACCAGCGCGATGAAATCCTGCGGCCTGTAGCGCGCCAGGGCCGAGGCGCAGAAGCGCGGATTACCCGAAAGATAGTTTTCCGGCGCAGCCAGGACGTTGGTAAAATTGCAGCGCCCGCCGCCGGAGATGGCGATTTTGAGGCCGACCCGTGGGTTGTGCTCGAGGAGCGCGACCTGCCGGTCGCGCCGTCCCGCAGTCAGGGCGCACATCAGGCCGGCGGCACCGCCGCCGATTACGATCACATCATAACGCTGCATTTTTGTGGCCGGGGCCTTACCCCGGGTTGGTCCCAAGGTAGGGCGAGCTTCCAGCGCGAGTTCGATTTCCCTGCAAGCTGCATGCTTGCGCTATCGTTCCAGCCAGCGCCGCCGGCTACAACTTCGGCTCGTCCAATTCCCAGAGCAACCAGTCGTCGTTAGGCACATATTGCTTGCGGTGATCATCCCAGCGTCGTGGCAGTTCGTGCGTCAGCCTCTCGAGGAAAGGCAGGAGCGGATTTTGCGGCGGCTGATTATCCTCTCGCGCATCCATCGGGATCTCGGCCCAGCCGAATTCTTCGCGGTAGTGCGCGAAGCCGAAACCATCGAAAAAATTTCCGCCGCCGATCAGCGGCATATACCAGAGGCTGGGAATGGCCGCGGGATTGGGCTTGATTGGCACCTCTGCAATCAGGCGATCAAGCAATTGCAAGGCGTGCGTGTCGCCGCCTTGCTCGAGATGAGCGTGCAGGAGTTCGAGAGCGGGAAAGGTGACCGGTGGACTAACGAAAAGCACCGGCTTCATTTGCAGGCGCGCCAGCACGATTTCGTGCACCGTGCCGACGCTGTAAATATTGGTCGGCACATAAGCGATCGTGAAATCGCTCGTATCGACCATGCGAAGGTCGATGTGGAGCGTTTCCCAGAATCTTTCCGCGCATTGCGCCCGCTTCTTGTCGCCCGCCTGGCCTGCTTCGAAGGTCCATTCTTCGCGCAGATCGATCGAGTGAATGTCCTCCAATCCGTATGGCCGGGCCCCGCGCACCTCCGGCTTGAACCACGGATCGAAGACAATCGCGCCCTGCGCGCGCATAAAATCGCCCACCCGGTTGCGCCAGCCGAGCTTCTTCTCGTCGGCGCGTGAGGCGACGAAATCCATCGGCCCGGAAAGGTAAACGCGCGCGCCACGCAAGAAATGGTGCTCCATCGTACCAGCATAAAGCGGCGGTCGATGGAATTGAAATCGTGATTCACGCGTCGCGGAGCCTGTCCTGCATGCCGCCCACGGCACCGGCGGGCGCAACTTTTGCGACCCCATGGTCGGGAAGACGTGCACCACGCCCTCGTCTGCTGGTGACGGCGCCACCGCCCTCACCAACATTCTTTCGCCTTGTCAGGCAACCCAATTCGTACCGAGACGGCGCGGGTAAAGGCCGGTCTTCTCGATCGGCGTTTTGCCATGGGGAGATGTGGGTTTGGACTGCCTTTAACGCGATCCAAAGGGGGCGTTACGCACTTTGGCATAGACCGCATCGAATACCGTTAGCGGTTTCAAATTTGGAACCGTACCGGTATGAGTCGGATCGTTTAGATATAGAACAAGCCCATCATTTGCCATGAATTCCGGCCAGTGGGGAAGATGCGTGCCGTCAGGGTTGCCAGACTTGGCGAAGTTTGTCCAATAGCTCGACATGACCTCCGCCAGCTCTCTGTCGGACGCACTCCAGGGCCAGGACTCCTGGTTAAGATGATCGAACATATACCAAAGTTCAGCGAAGTGACTTGCTCCCCAGCCTTCATAAGGCGATCCTTTGGGGAAGGGCGGCTTGTGCGCGAAGTGATAGTAATAGACACCGTGCTCGCCCTTCATCGCCTCTAGCCGGGCCCACGCCCACACATCCCATCCAAAGCGAAGATCACGTTCAAATCCCAGGCGCGCCGTGACTGCCTCCTGATCCGTGGCATGCGGATAAGCCTCAAGCAGTTGCGGCGGAAGCGAACCCCATCGCTTTGCAATATCGGCGCTAAAGGTTGCGGCCTTGACCTTGGCCAGGTCGGGAATGAGCGAACGTGCTTCATCGGCGTTTGATCCGACGAGAATCGGAACATCGTTCTGCCGATCCTCGACAAATGCGTCGTAAGGTGACTCGGGCAGCAGATAAGGTTCGACAACAGGATGCGAGACCTCGCCGGCCTTTCCGTTGAGGAGTTCTTTGGCCGGCAGCGCGCGCATTTCGGCGATAGTTTTCTTCCCCAGCGATGCGACGTAGGTTTCGCCTTCGTGTTCGGCGTTCGCGAGCAAAAAATTCGGCGCCAGCCGGATCGGCTCGAACAGTCCACCACTTTGCCCGATCGCCCGTTGAAACAATCCTTTGGCCAACGGCGAAGCCATCAGAATGCTAACCGATGTCGCTCCGGCGGATTGCCCAAAGATCGTGACGCGCCCAGGATCGCCGCCAAAGGCTTTGATGTTTCGCTGCACCCATTGGAGCGCCGCGATCTGGTCGAGCAGGCCATAGTTACCGGAGGTGTGATGCGGCGATTCCAGCGTTAGCTCAGGATGAGCCAGGAACCCAAAGGGCCCGACCCGGTAGCCAAACGTGACCACGATGACACCCTTGCGTGCCAGGCGGTCGCCCCAATAAAGCGGCATGGCGGCGGAGCCATTGCTAAACCCGCCGCCATAGATCCAGACCATGACCGGAAGGCTCGCGTCGGCCTTCTGGGCGGGTGTCCAGATATTTAAGTAAAGGCAATCTTCGCTGACCGCGGGCGGTGTTTCGCCAGGCATGGAGACTCCTGTCTGCATGCAGGCCGGGGCGAACTTGTTTGCCTTTCGGACCTCTTTCCATGGCTCGACGGGCTGAGGCTCGCGCCAGCGGAGCGAGCCAACTGGCGGAGCCGCGAAGGGGATGCCTTTATAAACCGTGAGACCATCGGTCTGTTCGCCTTCTACCAGACCAGCGTCGGTCTGCACCACACCTGCGGCCGCGCCCAGCGGATAAAGGAACAACCCAATTACAAGTGTAACGGCAAATCGCGCGAACTTCATTCACGTCCGTAGTCCCCTTCGTGCGAAACAGCAAGGACACGGGGACTTGACGCGACCCTCATTAACGAAACCGCCTCACCCATCTCGCATTCGCGATCGAAGAGTTGGTCGAGCAAAATGTTTAGGCGGCCCGGCCTACCGAAGATAAGAATATTCTGCCGACTCCTGCTCGGCTCGCGTTTCGACGCTATTTTACTGCGCCGTATGAGTTGTCTCCGAAGTATTTGCCTGAATTTGCACCACCGGTCCTGGGTGGGCGGACGTTCCGCTGGCGATGACCAGGTAGCGTCGCGCCTGTCTGTCTTCGCCACGCACGATCTGGCGGATTGGACCGAGCGCACTGACGATCGCGGATCCGGCCGGATTGGTAGTGAAGTCTGCCAGCGGTTCGAGGCTTCCTCCGCCGTTGGGTTCGGTCGAAAGAGCGAGGACGTACGGTCGTTTCGGTTGCAACCCGGTGACGGCGGCCTGGAGTACTTGGAGCAATCCCTGGTCGAACAAGCTCACGCTCGTAGGCGCAGCCTCTTCGGAACCCGCCTTCTGCCTGCCGGCCTGCATCGAGACAAGAGTGAGGTGGGCCGCCTCACCGGCCACGCCCAGGGGCTGCAAATTCTGCCTGCTGTCGGTTCCCTCGGGCACCGCATCGGGCAAGTAAGTGAGCGCCTGCGGTGCCTGACCAATCGGCACGTTGGCGATGACTTTGTTGGTAAGAGTATCTATGACCGCGAGCTGGTCCGCGTTTTCCAGCCCGACATAGATTCGCGTCCCATCGCCGGACGGCCAGATACCATGCGGCAACTGACCAACGGGTATTGTGGCCACCTTCGAGAAGTCGTCTGCCCTGAATACCTTGACTTGGTTGAGTCCACCGACCGTGACATAGGCGAAAGTACCGTGCGCGTTGTGCACGAGATTCACATGGTTGGTGATCGGACCCGTTTCCAGAGTTTTCAGAACCGAGAAAGGCGGACGGGCATCGAAGACCATCGTTTTGCCGACATCCTTGAGAGTTAGTCAGACCTGCCGGCCGTCCGGCGACGCGGCAATGTTAGGCGAGAAGGGACTGAGTTGCTCCACCTGCCTAACGATTTTGTGATCAGCCACCGAGACAACCACTGTTTCGGGGTTGAACGAGCAACAGACATATCCGTATTTCCCGTCAGGGGAAAAGATCTGCATTCCGGGCCCGTTAGGCACAGTAATCCGGGTCTTTTCCTCGTAGGTCTTGCCGTCCAGGACCGCGACATAGTTCTCGCCCCTTACCGTCACCCACACTTCTTTGCCGTCCGGAGTGAAAAAGGCCTCGTGCGGAGAACGGCCGACGTAAGTGACATGTTTTACGGCATTTGTCGCTGTATCTCGCTTCCCTCATGGAAGTCGTCGGCCTGCTGATCGAGAAATACGAGGATGAGCAAGTGCCGGAGCTGGAGGAATCAAGTGCCGTCCGGGAAGACCCACCCGTTTCCTAGCGCCCGCGTAAAAGGCTTCGCCGCGTTCTACGCGGCTTCGCCTCACGCTGTCGATCTCGCGTAGATTGGCTGCGGCTTTACGCTGGCTGTCGCGTTCTTGCGGGAAAGTGCGTCTCCAAGTCGGGTATTGCCATAATGCAGTGCAGGTAATACCTTCGGCTAATGACAACGATCTCGCTGAAAGTCCCCGATACGCTCGATTCGCGTCTGGCAGAAGAAGCGCAGCGTCGGCGCACGTCGAAATCCGCGGTCGTGCGGGAGTGCGTTGAGAGGATGCTTCTCTCACCTGTCAAAGGCTCCGCCAGCTCGTGCCTTGACCTTGCCCGCGACCTCGCCGGCTGTCTGAAAGGGCCGCGCGATATCGCCACCAACGCGAAATACCTCGAAGACTTCGGTCAATGAGAGAAGTGGTCATCGCCGACACTGGACCGCTCGTTGCGTTCCTTGTCGGGCGGGCCCAGGATCATCGCTGGGCCTGCGAGACGCTGGCGGCCCTCCGCCCTCCGCTCCTCACCTGCGAACCCGTGCTTGCCGAGGCTGCGCACATCCTGCGTCGCCACGGCTGCGACACCGACCCTCTGCTGGCGTTGATCGAGCGCGGCGTGCTCAACATCGCCTTCTCAGTCGAAAGCGAACTCGCACCGCTGCGTCAGCTCATGCGCCGCTACCGCGACCAGGGGATGTCACTCGCCGACGCCTGTCTCGTCCGCCTTGCTGAACTTCGCGACAAACCGCGTGTCTGGACGCTTGATTCGGATTTTCGCATCTACCGCCGCCTTGGACGCCTGATAATTCCGACACTCATGCCGAATAGATGAGATGGTGAGGCTCCTTGTGCCGCCCGTGTCGAAGAAGGCCTCTCGTGATCTTGCGGAGAATTGTATCCCATCCGCTGGATGGGCCGCAGCGAGCGGTGCCGCGGATTTTCCCGCTACAAAATACACTGCTTATCCGCGATGCGCCGAACGTCCGGCGGGAGTTGTCGTAAAGCCGCCAGAATGGACCAACTGCGCGGCTCTTCACGGAAGGGGCTGCGACTTACCCTCCCGGTGCTCCCGAATCGCTTCTTCAATCAGAGGGTCGAACCTTCCGGCCTTGGCATCCGCGTGGATCTGCCTGTCCCACTCATCGTCGAAATCAATTTCCCGGAGCTTTTCCAGGAACTCGCCTTTCTCCCGCTCGTCGAGCTGTTTCACGGCCTCGATGATCTCCGTCACAGTACTCATGGGTCAGGATTATATTCCGACGCGGCACGATGTCAGACCGCCGGGGTGAACTCCGGGAGCGCGCAACCAGCTTCGTTGGTTGAATTCCCAATGACGAGACCGATGAGCTGAGCCGCGTGGAATGCAGCGACTTTACGCGGCTCGCGCGATCGTGTCCGCTGACAACGGACTGGCCGTGGCGAGCGGCGGCTGTCGTGTTCTTGCGAGAAATCGAGCGCATATTTTCAGAATTACGATTGATTGTCGAATATGCTGATGGCACTCCTCAATGCGGTGAGAGCGTCGCCCTTGCCATGTAAGATGTTTCGCGGTAAACACGACGCGATGGGATACGAGCTTTGGACATCCCCGCTAACCGGATATCGGCGCGTCGGAACGCGAGTGCGTGAAATTCGCGATATGTTCGAGGGGAGTATCACGGTGCGGTCGATTTATGAACCGTTGAAAGCATGCCGCGCCGGAGATTCAGCCGAGGAAATACACCGTCTGCTCGTTCAGCGCGGTTTTGATGTAGCCGGTGTCAAAGACGACGGAACCGACGCCATTCGGCTGTTTATTGCCGCCGAATCTCTTCGCGCTGGCGGTCGAGTCTCGGACCATGCAATGCCAATACCTATTCACGTCCTCATCTCCGATTCGACTCCTCTGCGTGAAATCTTCGGAATTCTAGGCAAGCAAACTTATGCCTTCGTTCTCTCTGGCACTGTGCTCGCGGGGATTGTCACGCGGGCCGATCTCAACAAGCCGCCTGCGCGCATTTATATATTCGCGCTCGTCTCACTTCTCGAAATGCACCTCGTGTTTTGGATCCGAAAAACCTTTGGAGAAAACTGGACCCGCTTGTTGGCTGAATCACGACTGGACCTTGCGAACAAACTCTTTGAGGAGCGCCGACGCAACCATCAGGAACTCGATCTCTGCGAGTGTTTGCAAATCTGCGATAAAGCCGACCTCGTGCTCTCTGACGAGGCTCTCCGGGTCATGTTTGTTGTGCCGAGCAAGAACGCAGGGAAGCGGCTCTTTAAGCGAGCACAGAGCCTTCGTGACTTGCTAGCGCACGGACAAGCGAATCTGAGCGAGGATACTACATGGGAAAAAATCAGCTCGACAATAGGTTGGCTCGAATGCGCGCTGGCTAGGTCGGACACGGAGATTGAAGACGCTGCTGTCAAAGCCGGTCGTCATTACGTGGAGCAATTTTGGGAGCCAGACACCTCATGCAAGATGCAACCGTGATGGCAGGATTATTGGTCAACGTCCTCGAATACCGATCGATTAGCGGTCAGCTCCGTAGCACTCGCAGCAGATAGGTCGCCTTCTTTCTTCGCCTGTTCTTTCTCTAGTTGCTGAACGAGCGTGTCTAGTCGGCGCTGGGCCGTAGCAAAGCGTTTATAAACGCGCCTGTCGCGCCGGAATTCATGTGCGAGGTAATCGAGTTGGTGCTTCCAAGGCCAAAAGTGTTCGGAGGGGCCTTCATCTCTGTTTCCTTCCCAACCTGCTTTCCAGCTCGCAGTTTCAATAGTCAGAATTTTTGCAGTGAGTCGCCGCCGCACACGCGCCCGAAGTGCCCGCAGCTCCGACGGCCTCAAAACGTTTCTCAGCTCGCTATTGTATGCGAAAGGCCACTGCGGTCGGCTGCCAGCGATACAATCTAAGGCCCGGACGAACCGCTGACGCTGCCGCTCCGGCAACAAACCATGTGTGCTTAGCAGGGCAAAAAACTTCGCTTCTTGCGACCACCCGAACCAGTATGGAAAATTGAGCGCCCCAAGATACGACTGATTCCTATGCAGAAAGAACTGCAAAAAAGCGCGGGAACAGCGTGTCACCAAGAACGACAGCAGCGCCCTTGGGCCTCCGGGCTCGAGGCGAAGTTCCGAGAGCTTATCAACCATGAGTTGGAATCTTTCGGGCGGCACGATAAGCTTTACGCCTTCGAGACCTACATCGCCGCAGGTGACTTCATCGATGAGCGATTGTGGGCGCGCACCCCGCAGGAATATGTCGATGAGGTTTGCATCGTCGGCGACAACAGCGCCATACGCGTCGCGAATTGTGGGATGCTTAAACTTGTAGTATGTCTCGCCACGATCCAATTCTTTGACCAACAGCGAGCCTTCTAATGCATAAATGGACTTTCTCACTTGGCCTAGCGATGCGTTCAGCAGTTGAAAAGGCTGCTGCTCGTCCGGCTCCAAGTCGAGACCTGCTTTGATTCTTCCGCCACGCATGAATGCTATTCCAAGAGCCGCTTTGTTTGAGTCCCCTAGGCCGACGATCACATCGCGCAGGTAATCCTCCTGCCGCACAACGAAGTCGAGAAGTCCTTCCCGAGTCGGAATAACGTTCTTGGTGAACATCCGTTCTCCGAGTCGTCTTGCAGTTTCCGGCAAAAACTTATTCTGCTCAGATACTTCTTCCAGGTAGGGCTTTATCGTCGCTCGGTAGTTCTTCGGCTGGTTGCCCAACCGAATGTGATTGTAAAGTATTTGCTGACGTTCCGCTTTTGTAAGCTTCTCGACCTCGATTACGACACGAGACTCCTTCAACAATGGAAAGAGTGATTCTTTGAGGTCCTCAACGGCATCTCGATAAATGTAGGTGCGCGATGTGAAAATAGCACGAGCACCCCGCCTGATTGCTGCGCTAAGATGCGGAAGCGCGTGGTTCCAATCGAGTGCACGTTCGCGCTCATACTGTCTTTGGCCGAAAGCATCATCGACCCAGAAGAATTGATTCGGTTCTCGTGGGTTCCAGTGATCCGTGAAGTCGCGAGTGTTTAACACCTTAATGACTCTGGATCTCCAAGTGTCGGCGGCGGCGAGGGACAGCGCAGCGGCGATTGTTGACTTGCCACTTCCAGGGTCGCCCAAGAGCAGGACAAAACCTTTTGATTCCAGAGCTTGGACGCTGCGGTAATGTGAATCGGTCACGACGAACCGATTGAGTTCATCGCCTAACCAAGACAAAATTTCACAACCCTGTTCGTAAACGCGTTCGTCCAAGAGTTCGGTCAGGTCGCCAAGGCCATAAACCCGTGGCACCAATGTCCGCAGACGTTGATTTTCTGTGATCGCATTCGTGATCCATTCGCGCCCGAACGCCTCAAAGTGTCTAATCTTGGGGATGGAAGTAAACTGCCGCCTAAGGTCCTCCTCGGTCCGCGCACTCAGCGAGGCGTTGGTCAGGAGGAGGTAGTTTCGAGCAAGCCCTTTTGAGGCAAGTCGTCCCGCCTTTGCGATCTCATCGCGGAGATCAGCAGGTCTAAGAAATCCGCTGGATTTGGCGGTGAATTTGCATTGAACCACAAAGCTGCCGCGCAGCTCCTCACGTCCACGGCGTTTCCAGCGACCGTGAAACGCTCCGTCGCGACCTGCGTCGGCAGTGTCGGCGAACCGCTGGAAGGTCTGCCCTAAGACTTCCGTCAAGATGGTGGCGCAGAGACCTTGGAAGTCACGCCATCCTAGCGTGTGAAGTTCGAACGAGGTTCGACGGCCCTGCGCTACCGCAGCAGTAATCATCTTCCGAAAAGGCTAATACCCCAAGTGCGTGCCGTCGATGGTTGAGGATCTACTTGGTCGAACAGACTGCCCTCAACCTCAATCGCGAAACTCTGTCGGCGTGACGCCGACGACGCGGCGGCAGACCTGTGCAAAGGCGCTCGGGCTGGCGGGGAGAAAGTATGAAGTGCGAAGGCAGAAGGATGAAGGAGGAAATGGGGTCCGTTCGCGGGTGACGAATCGCAGCGGCGAAAACCGCTTGAAAGACTGCCGTAACGGATGCGGAGCAACGGCCGGGCTTTCAAATTCTGAGACGCTGAAACTCGAATGCGTCTTTGGTCGCTCGACTCGTGCAACGCAGATTTCGCGCACAAAGGAATCGAGCCAATAAATAACCCGTACGGCGCCGACATTTTTAACGAGATAAATGCGATCATTCGGCGGGCGAATCTGTCCATCCGGGATTTGCCAGGGATTTCCGACTAACTGCAACAGAGGCATCCGAACCGCACGTCGCTCAGCGGGCTTCAGGTTGTCGATCTCCTCCAGCGCACGCTGGTGAAGGCCAACGGTTCATTCGCCCGGCTCTTCAGCAACCTTCCAATGCATCTCCGCCTCGGCCTGAGAAACGCGCGCGCGGCCGGCGAGCAAATCGCCGCGACGTCGAGCCAGGTCAGCGAGTTCCTCAGCCGTCTGCCGAAGTTCGGGAACAGAGAATATCTGATCCAACAGATAGGCAGTCATCCACTTCCGCTCTTCGGACGTTCGGGAGTCGATCATTTGCTTTAGCTCCGCCGTGCTCATTCCTGGCAGGGAGAATAGACTTTCACGTCCGGATTGTCGAGCCGTACCGGCTCGATACAAAGCACTCCGAAACTCCGTCGGCGTGACGCCGACGACACGGCGGAAGACGGGGGAAGAAAAAGCGGAAACATTGAGAAGCTGAAATAGAGGTCTTGACGCTGCGCGGGAGTGATCCGATTTTTAGGGTAACTCCTCGCCGCTGGCGACCTGGCCAGAACGCAGGAAGGTCTTCACGAGGGCGCCTTCGCCGCACACGATCATGCCGCTCAACCGCTTGAACCATTTTCCGACTGGCACTTCCGGTTGGCCGTCGAGCCATTGCGCCAATTCGCCGAGTTGCTGAGGGGAGATTTCTCTTAAGCGGACACGATCAAGGAGATGATCGAGCAGGGCCGGCGGCAAGTCGCGCCGCTGGATCTTAGGCATCGCGCTGCGTGCCGTAGAACCCGCGGACGATCTCTTCGCGAACCCGCGAAGCTTCGACAGGGTCGGTCGCGCTCACGAACCGCTCGGCCAAGGTCGAGAGCTCGTGACCGCTGAGCTTACGTTCCGCATCAAGCTGGTAAACGAAACGGACGACTCCGGCCTGTTCGTCTGGTGGCAGGCTCCTGATCTCGTCGATAATCTGCGCCGCTGTCATTGGGATAACGTTATCGAGGTGTCTCGTCACTTACAAGCTCTTCGCTTCCGAGACACTACTCTTTCTCGCTGACTCCTACCAGGCTGGCTAACGATTGAAGGCCCGGCCGTTGCTTTGCGGCCGTTACGGCGACCGAGATTTCGTCCGCGAGCCGTTCGCTGATGTAGTCTTCCACTGGTGGAGCTGGCGGATGGGCAGGCCGCCGCGGACCTCGGCTTTCTCGCGGGCGGCGCTGGTGTATTTCTCGGCCAGATAGCAGGCGAAGAGCCGGGTGAGATCGGCGACGCGGCGGGTGTTGCCGCGGGTGCGCGCGGTCAGCATGTCCGCGCAGGCGTGAAAATCGAGCCTGTGAAAGCTTTGGCGAACGAGGCGATGTCGCTCTAAACTCGGCGGATGATTTCGCTCCGTTCGTTTCTTATCCTGTTCCTGTCTGGCCTGGGCGTCGCCGGGGTTCGCGCGGATGAAGGGATGTGGCTCTTCAACAATCCGCCAACTGCGCTCTGGAAGCAGAAATATCATTTCGAAGCGACACCGCCATGGCTCGAACATCTGCAAAAGTCGAGCGTGCGCTTTAACTCGGGCGGAAGCGGTTCGTTCATTTCCGCGGACGGCCTTGTCATCACGAATCATCACGTCGGCGCGGATACCTTGCAGAAGTTGAGCAGTGCCGAGCATAATTATTTGCGCGACGGCTTTTACGCCAGGACACCGGCAGAAGAACAACCCGCGCTCGATTTGGAATTGAATGTTCTCGAATCGATCGAAGACGTGACCGCCCAGGTGAACGCCGCCGTAAAACCGGGAATGAATTCCGAGGCCGCGCTTGCCGCCCGCCGCGCGATCATCGCCCGGATCGAAAAGGAATCCCAGGACAAGACCGGCCTGCGCAGTGATGTGGTGACGCTTTACCAGGGCGGTTCCTATCAACTTTATCGCTACAAGGTTTACACTGACGTTCGCGTCGTCTTCGCGCCGGAGCAGCAGGCGGCGTTTTACGGGGGTGATCCCGATAATTTCGAATACCCGCGCTACGATCTCGATATCTGCATCTTTCGCGTTTACGAAAACGGCAAGCCGGCGAAGATCGAAAACTTTTTGAAGTTCAACCCGGCAGGCGCGAAGGAGGGCGACTTGGTCTTCGTCAGCGGCAACCCCGGCCGGACCGATCGCGAATTGACTGTCTCCGCTCTTGCGGATCGGCGCGACCGTTTGTTTCCGGAGTGGCTGGCCATGTTTTATCGGCGGGAAGTTGCCCTGACGAGTTTCAGCGAACGCTCGATCGAGAATGCGCGGCGCGCCCGGGACGAACTCTTCGGGGTGCAGAACAGCCGAAAGGCTTTCGACGGAATGCTCGCTGGTCTGCTCGATCCGGCGCTTTTTGCCAAGCTGGAGACAAAGGAAACAAAGTTGCGCGACGAACTGAAGACGCGCGCGGCCAAGGGCGATGCCCAAGGCAAAGCCGCGCTCGACGCTTACGGCAGAATCAAGACAGCGGAGGAGGCGATGAAAAAGATCGCACCGGTTTACGATTACTACGAGAGCGAACGTTACCGCATCGGCCTTTACCGGCAGCCGCGCGGATTTGGCGGCACGCTGTTTAAATACGCGCGCTTTCTGGTGCGCGCGGCCGAGGATCGCAAAAAGCCGAACGGCGAACGACTGCCTCCCTATCGGGATAGCTCGCGCGAATCGCTCGAACTCGATCTTTTTTCCACGCAGCCGATTTATGATGATTTCGAAGAGCTGCTTCTGACCGATTCGTTAACCGATCTGGCGGGCGAGTTTGGGGCGGACGATCCGTTGGTGAAAAAAGTTCTGGCCGGCAAGTCGCCGGGCGAGCGTGCCGCCGAGCTGGTGACCGGTTCGCAGCTCAAGGACGTCGCCTTCCGCAAAAAACTCTATGCCGGCGGCAGCGCCGCGATCAAAGCCGCCAACGATCCCTTGCTCAACCTCGCCCTCCTGATCGACCCAGCCGCGCGGGCCGCGCGAAAAATTTACGATGCGAATGACGAAACACAGCAGCAGGCGTATGCGCAAATCGCCCGGGCGCGTTTCGCGATCGAAGGCACGAGCACTTATCCGGACGCGACCTTCACGCTGCGCATTTCCTACGGCACCGTGAGCGGCTACGAAGAGAACGGAAAACAGATTCCGGCCTTCACCGATTTCGTCGGTCTTTATCAACGCGCGGCCGAGCACGAGAACAAGCCGCCGTTCGATTTGCCGCAGCGCTGGGTCGATCGCAAGGGTCAGCTCTCGTTAGGCACAAACTTCGATTTCGTCTGCGATGCCGACATCATCGGCGGCAACAGCGGCAGCCCGGTCGTCAATCGGGCCGGCGAATTCGTCGGAATCATTTTCGACGGCAACATCCAATCGCTCATCCTCGATTACATCTACGACAATAAACAGGCCCGCGCCGTTTCCGTCGATTCCGCCGCGATCGACGAAGCGCTGCGCAAAGTTTACGATGCCGGCGCGCTGGCCGACGAAATCGAAAATCAGAAGTAGGGTCAGCCCTTTCATCGCCCCATCGGCCGGCCCGTCGCTCAAGACCGCCGCGCGGGCTTATCTCGACCACGCGGTGCCCGGTCCGCGGCTGATCACTCGCGTGGAGGCGCTGCTCGGGCTCGAGGATCGCTCGGCGGAGCAGATCTTCGGGTTCCCAGACGATCGGAAGCTGAGGTCTTGCGCGACGCTCTTCGCGGAGGCGTCGCGCCCCGGCTCGGTCTTCCACCAGCTACTCGACCGGTATTGCCACAACCAGGCTTGACGTTATTTCGAAGCGGGCGCATAACTGCGGTCCGCCTCAGCTTCACTGGCCATCGCCGACCCGGGTCGAAAAGTAGATCGGGCCGGGCTTGTCTGAAGAGGCTCCGGTGTTTCGGAGGCCTCCATGAAAAGATTAGCTATTGTTCTGCCGGTTCTTGTTCTGTTCTTCAGCATTGAAACGAGTTGGGGTGGCGTTCCCTGGCGTTCTCGCGCGGTTGCACCGGTAACGCTGGAAGTGACTAACGGCGACGATGACGGACCCGGATCACTTCGCGAAGCGATTCGCGATGCGGCACCGGATTCAACCATTGAATTCACCTTTACCGGAACCATCTCACTCACGAGCGATGAACTGCTTATCGATAAGAATCTGACGATCGAGGCCCCGGGTTCGTCGGTTTTGATAATCATGCGCGATTCCAACGCTTCAAAACCGTTTAGACTGATCGAGGTTGCCTCGGGCGCAACCGTAAGTGTGTCTGGAGTCTCGCTGGTGGGCGGATTTTCGGTGGATGCAGAGGGAGGTGGGATTCTGAATAGCGGCCTGTTGAGCTTGAGCGATGTCCGAATCGTAAACAACGCCGTCATCGGGCTGATCAGTGTCGTCGACGGTGGTGGATGCGCGAACTCCACTGTCGCTCAGCTGACGCTCACGAACTGCACTCTGACTGGCAACACCTGCGACGGCTCCGGCGGAGGAATCCTTAACGGTGGGGACCTGACTGTCCACAATAGCACCATTTCTAATAATACCGCAGCTTTCGGTGGCGGGATCCAGTCAACTGGAACGGCAACGATTACTAATAGCACGATTGTGAGCAACGCAGCGACGGTGGGCACAGAGAGTAACTCCGAAGGGGGATTCGGGGGCGGCTTGATGGTGAATGGCCCAACCGCCGTGTTGGTATCCGATACCGTAACCGGCAACTCAGCCATCTATGCAGGAGGAGGCATGGATGGAGGAACCATAACGCTTACAAACTGTATTGTCGCTGGTAACAGTGTTTCGATGTTCGAGACCCTGGCTACTGCGGATCTTGGAGGGGAAGTACTGTCAGGTGGCTATAATCTCATCGGAATTTCAACTGGCTCCTCCGGGCTCGGCCCGCACGACCTGACTGGGACGGTCGACGCACCTCTTAACGCGCATTTAGGCCCGCTGCAGGACAATGGTGGCCTAACGTTCACGATGGCGTTGCTGCCGGGCAGTCCCGCTATCGATCAGGGAGTTAGCCAGGGCTTGTCCACCGACCAAAGGGGAATGCCGCGGACGGCCGACCAGCCCAACATACCCAACGCAAGTGGAGGCGATGGCACGGACATTGGGGCGTTCGAACTTCCGGTCATCGCTCCGACCCTCGGAAATATCTCGACTCGGCTGCTCGTAGGAACCGGCGACAACGTCTTGATCGCTGGATTTATTGTTACGGGAACCCAACCGAAGAAGGTGATCCTGCGGGCGATCGGCCCGTCATTACCCGTGCCCGGTGCAATGGCTGACCCGACTCTGGAGCTGCACGATTCAACCCAGGCAGTTATTGCGACGAATGACAACTGGAAGGATAGCCCCGACAAGCAGGCCATCATCGACAGCACCATTCCGCCGACGAACGACAACGAGTCGGCGATTGTCATCACGCTCAACCCGGGGTCTTACACGGCGGTTGTGCAGGGCGCAAATGGCGGGACCGGAGTCGCACTGGTCGAGGTTTATGATTTGGACCATGCGGCAGATTCGAAGCTCGGTAACCTTTCCACACGCGGTCTCGTCCAGACAGATGACGATGTCATGATCGGGGGCGTGATCGTTCTCGGAACGGAACCGACCAACTTCGTTATCCGGGCCATCGGTCCGTCCCTGCCACTAACGGGAACTCTCGCTGATCCGACCGTGGAGTTGCACGACGGCAACGGCGCGATCATTGCCTTCAACGATAACTGGAAGGACACGCAAGAGGCGGAGATCGAAGCCTCTGAGCTTGCGCCGGCCGATGATTTTGAATCTGCGATCGCAGCGCCACTAACGCCGGGCGCATATACAACGATTGTGCGGGGCAACAACAACACCACTGGTGTTGCCTTGGTGGAAATTTACCAACTGGAATAGCTGAAATGCTGAAAAATCGGAGCGTTTTTCGGGCAATCCGGGCGCTGGAAAAACGGGACTTCAAGGTCGTTGGGCATTCTCCGATTCTGGGACACAAGGCGAAAACTCCGGTCTAGAGCGAATGCCAAAAGAAGTTTCCGGTTAGCGCCTCGAAGAGTTCATTGGCAGCGAACGCAATCCATAGGGTAGCGCAAGCTTCCAGCTTGCTCCTTGCAGC
>JBOHXL010000235.1:0-62810 GCA_050736975.1 Chthoniobacterales bacterium
GTCCCGGGGCGGCCGGTCCTGCACGGCATCAGTTTCACGGCCGAGCCGGGACGCTCGGTGGCCCTGGTGGGGCACACGGGCAGCGGCAAGACCTCGATCGTCAGCCTCGTCGCGAAGTTCTACCTGCCGACGGGCGGCGAACTGCTCATCGACGGGCGCGAGGTGCGAATGATCGAAGGCAAATCCCTCCACCGGCAGATGGGCATGGTGCTCCAGCAGAATTTCCTGTTCACAGGGAGTATCCTGGAGAATATCCGGCTGGCCCGCCCGGAGGCGGACCTGGAGGAGGTCCGCGAAGCCGCGCGCCGGTTGGATTGCCTCGATATCATCGAGGCCCTGCCGCACGGGTTCGCGACGGAGGTGGGCGAGCGCGGCGCCGGGCTCTCGGTGGGCGAGCGCCAGCTCATCTGCTTCTGCCGGGCGCTCCTCGCCGATCCCAGGATCGTGATTTTGGACGAGGCGACCAGCGCCATCGACGCCTTGACCGAGCACCGGCTCCAGCAGGCCCTGGTGACGCTCCTCGCAGGGCGGACCAGCTTTGTCGTCGCCCACCGGCTGAGCACGATCCGGCACGCCAACCTCGTCCTGGTGCTCGATCAAGGGCATATCGTGGAGCGGGGGACGCACGCGGAGCTCCTTGCTCTGGGCGGCCAGTACGCGAATCTGTACCGGCAATTCGTGCAGATGGATGACCGGCGCGAAGGCCGGCCCTAGCTCCTCCCGCGGCGCGGCCGCCCTTTTCCCTCTAGAAAAGCATTGCTTTCAGAGGGGCAACCCCCCTACCAGTTAAGCCGAACCCACAACTTCCACCCAATATATGGCTAAAAAATCCGCCCGTAAACCGAATGCGAAATTCATGGCTCCGGTCAGTCCGGACGCCGCCCTCGCCGCCGTCGTCGGCTCGAAGCCGCTGCCGCGCACCGAGCTCACGAAGAAGCTCTGGGATTACATCAAGAAGAACGGCCTCCAGGACAAGAAGGACCGGAAGATGATCAACGCCGATGACGCCCTCAAGGCGGTGTTCAACGGCAAGGGCAAGGTGAGCATGTTCGAGATGACCAAGCTCGTCTCGGGACACCTGAAATAGGCTCGTCCGCCTAACGACTCGATTCGGCTTCCCGACTGGGCCGGGCCAGGCCTTTTGCGCGCCCGCGAACAGGCACACTGCTCGCGGGTGCTCCGTTGTCTTGAGAATTAGACGGCACGCTTTTCTTGCGCAAGGCCTTCCTCTCGCCGAGATGTCTGGGGTGAAAATCCTGCGCTTGGTAATCCTCGTTCTTGCGCTTTCCTTCCCCGGTCTGTCCTCGGCGCGAGCCGACGCAAACTGGCTCTCCGATTTCCGTCAAGCCCAGGAGGAAGCGAAGGCCAGTCACAAGTTGCTCCTGATCGATTTCACCGGATCGGACTGGTGTCCGTGGTGTCTGCGAATGCAGGCCGAGGTTTTTTCCAAGCCCGAGTTCGAGCAATATGCGAAGGATCACCTTGTACTCATGACCGCGGATTTCCCGCGGACCAAAGCGTTGAGCAACGAAGTGCGCCGACAAAATCAAGAATTGGCGCAGCGCTACCAAATCGATGGATTCCCGACGATTGTGGTTTTGAACAGCGACGGCAAGCAGATCGGTCTGCTTAGCTACGCCCCCGGAGGCCCGGGCGCCTTCATTAACCAGCTGAAGAAGCTGCCCAAAAGCTAGATTTGGCCTAACGAATCGCTTGGCTAATTCTGAGCGGTTTCCGCGAGCGCCTTCTGCAGGGCGTCGGCCAGTTCACGGCGCGTGAATGGCTTCGGCAACGCGCCGCGAAATCCGTAGGAGAGAAATTCTGAGAGCGCGGCTTCGTCGGAATAGCCGCTGCAGATGATCGCATTCACTTCCGGGTCGATGGTGCGCAAGCGCTGGATTGTTTCCACCCCGCCCAACCCGCCGCGAACGGTAGCGTCGAGAATCACGGCTCGAAAGGTTTCACCTTTGCGCGCCGCACGCTCGTAGATCCGAACCGCCTCGGAGCCGTCCGGCACGGCTGTCACTTCGTAACCCATCGTGCCGAGAAGCTGCGCCGTCAGTTCACGAATCGCGGATTCGTCGTCCATTACCAGAATGCGCTGCTGATTGAAGTGAAAGGAGCGATCGTTAGGCTGGAGCGCATCGCTCACCACTTTTCCGCTCGAGGCGGGGAGATAAAAGGCGAAGGTGGCGCCGCCTGATGAACTGTTCTCGAGGTGGAGCAAACCACCGTGTTTGCGGATGATCGAATAACTGATCGCCAGACCGAGACCGCTTGAGGAAGGCTTGGTTGTAAAATAGGGATCAAAGATTTTTCCAGCGAGATCCGCCGGCACGCCATGGCCGTGGTCGGTGATCGCGACCTTGATGTAACGTCCGGGCTGGAGGGGCAGCCCAGCGGTTTCGTCGATCTGCACATTCTCGGCGCAGACATTCACGCACCCGCCGTTCGGCATCGCCTCTCGCGCATTGATCATTAAGGCGTTGACCACCTGTTCCACTTGGCCGGCGTCAACTTCGGCTTTGCCGAGATGATCTTCGATCTCAATCGCGGCGCGCAACTTCGAGCCGTGCAGGGAAAATTCGGCCCCGTGTTGCAACAGGTCCGCGATCGAAGACACTTTTTTCAAGGGCGCACCGCCCTTTGAAAAAGTGAGCAACTGGCTGGAAAGTCGGGCGGCGTGCTGCGCCGCTTGTCCAGCCTTGGCGAGGAAGGAGAGAAGGTTGCCGCTATGGCTCGGCGCGTCGAGCTGGGCCAGGCCGATGTTACCCGAGATAACGGTGAGAATGTTGTTCAAGTCATGTGCGATGCCGCCGGCGAGCGTGCCTAACGACTCGAGCTTACTCGTTGTCAGGCGCTCAGCTTCCGCCCGCTTCCGTTCCGTGATATCGCGGAAGAAAACGGACATTCCCCCGCCGCCTGCGTAGGAGTGGACTTCGAACCATGTCTTGCCGTTGCCGTCCAGCGCTTCGAACTCGAGCGCACTCTGGTCGCTCATCACCTTGCGATAGTTCTCCTCGAAGACTGTGCCGCTAAGATGCGGGAATTTTGCCCAGAGATTCCGCCCGAGCAGGTCCTCGCGTTTCGCCCCGAGCATCTGCTCGGCTTTCGCGTTCAGATGGGTGAAATTCCAATTCGGATCGACCGTGAAAAATCCGTCGCTCGTTTTCTCTAGAATGTCTGACATGCGCCGCGCCGAATCCTGGAGCGCGACCCGACTCTGGTTGCGTTCCTGCAATTCGCGGATATGGCGTTCGGCGACGGAAAGCCGCACCCCCAGGCGCCGCGCGTCAAGTGGCTTGGTGAGATAGTCGTTCGCGCCGGCCACGAGCGCCTGCTCGAGGTCTTCTGCATCAGCGCGAGCCGTGACGAGCAGGATGTACATTTCGTCGCCGTTGGGCTGCGCGCGCAGATCGTGACAAAGCTCCACGCCGCTTTTCCCCGGTAACATCCAATCAAGAATAAGGAAGGGGAATTTCTCGTGTCCGAGTTCGGTTTCCGCCTCTTCCGCACTGGCGCAGGCGATCACTTCGTGTCCGCGTTTCTCGATCAGCCGAGACAGATTGCGCCGACTGTCGGGATGATCCTCAACAAGTAAAATTTTCATGTCTTCAGGAGAAGCTTTCCCATGCCGGGTCCTCTCGGAGAGCAGGCCATAATTCGACATAAATGAGAGAGCGGCTCACTTCCGCCATTCGTAAGAGCAGGATAACTGCCACTTTTCCTCGGAAATTTCGCAAACCTCGCCTTTTCCAACCACTGTCCCAGCCGCACCGGAAGCCCGTTCCCTTGCGTAGAGTTCCTTGTCTGCTAGGTACAGCGGAAATCCAAATCTCGTGAAATTGCCGCGCTTCGCCTTTATCCCTTTGCTCGCTTCTTATTCGGTTCTCCTCAGCCTCGTCGGATGTCTCTCGGCGCAGATTCCTGCCGGACTGCGAACGCCAAAAAGGACAGCCTCGGTCGCGAGCGCGCCGTCGGCGACGCCGGCCATCAGCTACAGCGCGGTACATGTGGACGGGCCGTTTATCGCGATGACTTTTGACGACGGTCCGAGCGCAAAATTGACTCCGGAGTTGCTCGATATCCTCGCTCAACATCACATCCACGCGACTTTCTTCGTTATTGGGACGAACGTGGTCGCGCATCCGGAGATCTTGCAACGGGCAGTGCGCGAAGGACACGAGATCGGTAACCACAGCTGGTCCCACCCGGCTTTCGCCAAAACGTCGGATGCGAAAGTACGGGCCGAGTTGCAGAAAACCGATGACGCGATTCGTGAAGCAATCGGAGGCCGCCCAGTCCTGATGCGACCGCCCTACGGGTCGATCACGACGCGGCAGAAGCAATGGATTAACGCCGAGTTCGGTTATCGCATCATCCTTTGGGACGTGGACCCGCTCGACTGGAAACGACCTGGCCCGGCTGTGATAACAAGCCGCATCGTCAGGGAAACGCGCCCCGGTTCGATCATTCTCTCCCATGACATCCATCCCGGCACGATCAAGGCGATGCCGGAGACATTCGATGAACTCCAGGCCAAGGGCTTCAAGTTTGTCACCGTTTCGGAGCTGATCGCCCTGGGAAAACCGATGCGGCCAAAGCAAACCGGCTCGGAAGGTCCAACCCCGCTGGCTTCCCCGGTGGGAACGACGACTCCCGCGCCGATCGTCTCGCCCATGCCTGGCCTGACGACCCCGTAGGGCGCGGCATGGTGGCCGACCTTTATCTTCAGTTCCGCACCCGCACGGAGGCGGCCCTTTCCGCCCTGCTCAAACTGGCGGCCGACATGCAGCGTGATCCGGGCTTGCTCGACACGCTGCAAAATCTGCTTCAGGACGTGCGCGAACCTCTGCTCTTCGTCGTCGTCGGCGAAGTAAAGGCGGGCAAATCGACCCTTCTCAATGCGCTCTTTGGCCAGAGTTTTTGCCGGGTTGACGTGTTACCCGCGACGGATCGCATTTACATTTTCAAGTACGGTTCGCGTGAGCAAACCGTCGATGTTTCGGCTCAGGTTACGGAGCGTTATCAACCAATCGCCTTCCTCCAGAACTTCAACATTGTCGACACACCCGGGACCAACACAATGGTCGCAGAGCACCAGACGATCACGGAAAATTTCATCCCGCGCGCTGATCTTGTCCTTTTCGTCTTCTCGGTTGTCAATCCGTGGGGCGCTTCCGCCTGGGAGCTGCTTCGCTTTGTGAATCAAAAGTGGCTCAAGAACATCGTCTTCGTTCTTCAGCAGGCCGATCTGCGTGAGGCAAAGGAAGTGGAAGTGATCGAGCAGCATCTCCGGGAAACGGCCACCCAAAAGCTGGGTTTTGCGCCGCCCATTTTTGCCGTCTCCGGCCGCAAGGCTTTTCTCTCTCGTACCTCGGGCGTCGACAAGGAACGACTTTGGAACGAGAGCCACTTTTCCATGCTTGAAAATCACATAAACCGCATGGTTGACGACTCCAAACACGGGTTGCCAAAGCTTGTAACCACTTCCCAGACCGCGACAGTGATTCTCTCCGACACTGCGGCGTGCGTTCGCAGCATCCTCGAGACGATCCTGCACGATGAAGACCAACTCGGTCGTCTCCAAGGAATCCTCGCCGAGCGGAAAGAACAAACACTGCGACAAATCGGCGGCTTCTTGCGCGGGATTGAGCAGGCCTGCCGGCGCTGCGAAATCGAAGGGCAAGAGCTGCTCGAGCGCAATCTCTCCTTCTGGCGCACGTGGCGGCTCGTCTTCGGGAAATCAGAATGGCAGGAAAAATTTCAAGCCGACCTCGAGAGCAAGATGCGCGACTTGATCCAACCGCAGGTCGAGAACGCGCTCCAGTTGCTCGAGACCGATCTGCGCAGTCTCTGGCCGCAATTACAGGACACGATCGAGAGCCAGTTCAAAGGCGACTCGCGGTTGCAACTGAGCCAGACAATCCCCGATTTCGCGCGACAGCGTCGCGAGCTACTGCAATCGATCGAGCTTACCCTCGTGGAACGCATCGCCGGCCGCGGGATGGATGCGCAGCTCGAGCGAATGTTCCGCGAGACCGCGACCTGGCTGCGCCTCCCGGCTGGGCTCGCTGCCGCCGGCGGGATCGTGACCGTGATTGCCGCCATGAGCAGCGCCGCGGTTGCCGATGTGACCGGAATTGTTGCTGCTTCCGCGGCGGTGATTGGAACGTTCGTTGCCTTCGGGCGACGCCGAAAAATCCTCGCCGAGTATCATCGTCAGATGGAAGCGAAGCGGGATGAGTTGGTGGCCGCGATCGAGCAGCAATTGCGACATGCAATCGATCTCTTCTACGTCCAGATCGGCTCGGTCTTCCAACCGCTCCAGGCCTTTTGCGCAGCCGAGCGCAAGCGTTACGATCCGCTTTTGGCTCGGGTGGGCGAGCTCGAAAAAAACTTCGCGGAATTATTGACTGAGCTTCATCACAGCCGGTGACTGGGTCGGCAGTGTAGAGGCGGCTGCGTCAATCGCAAGCAAGCGCGTCGTTAGGTAAAAACCGTCTTTCAGATTCGAGAATCGCGATTCGCGCGAGGGGTGCGGCGACCCGCCATCCTCTACCCTTACTTCTTCGCTTTGGACCTCGTCGAGTACTGCTCGGCCAAACGCTGCTCGGTTTGACGGCGGGCGATGACGAAATTGTTGTTGTCGCCGTAGTTTCGCCATGGCCCTGGCGGTACGTCGCGCACTTCGACAAACTGCCAGTCGTTTACTGATAACGGGCCAAGTCCAAGATAGTCGCGCACGGCTGGCGAAACATCGAGCCCCGCGCCATGGTTTAGGTTCGGCTTCGGCCGCTCGTTGCGGAAGACGTATTGATAGTGATCGGTCCGGAACGGACCACAATCCTCCCATTGCGCGTAGCAGACCCGGTTGCCGTGGCGAATTGCAACCCAGCGATCTTTACAAACCGAATGACCCTGCTGGACAAATGCCTGCCGGAACCAAGGCACGACAATCGGCGCTTCGGGCTTGAACTGTCCGTGCGAGACATCGTTATAGGGCAGCGCGCAGTAAAACGGGTTCTGGCGCGGGATGAAACTAATTGGAATGTAATCGTGCCGCCGCGACGGGTCGGGGTTGTCGTAGCCGCCATAGTTGCGAGCCCATTCCGAGTCCCACGAGCTTTTGTGGTTCGGCACCGGATTGTTCGCCGTCGGCTGCTCGCCGATCCAGAAAATGGTCGTGACGATATCCGTCTTCCACGGATAACGAGAAGTGGAAAAGCGCGAGGTGGTGGGCACGAAAACCTGCGGTTCGACCTTCAAAAGCGCCTGCGCACGCAGCTTCATGGCGTACCTCGCAAAATCGGCGCTGCTCTCGTAAGGCGACTGAGCCCAGGCCGCCGTCGCGGCCAGCGTGCCGCAAGCTCCGGTGAGAGCCAGTAATTTTGCGTATCGCGCCAGCATTCTCGTCTTTCGTTCTAGCCAGATTGACCGCCCAGGCAAGCCCGTTTCATCACTCCTCATTAGCACGATCCATTCCAGAAACGCTCAACCGCGGCTGAGCAGTGTGTCCTGACGGAAGCGATCATCCCTCATTACCGGATAATCCATCGTATAATGCAAGCCTCGACTTTCCTTGCGACTGAGCGCCGAATCGACGATCAACGCCGCAACGGTGGCGAGGTTGCGCAGCTCAAGGAGATCGACCGTGATCCGGAAGTTCCAGTAAAACTCCTGGATCTCGCGTTGCAGATTGCGCAAACGCGCACTCGCCCGTTGCAGCCGTTTGTCGGTCCGCACAATGCCGACATAATCCCACATTAGCCGGCGGATCTCGTCCCAGTTGTGGTAGATCACGACCAGTTCGTCGACGTCCTGCACGTCATTCGCTTTCCATTCCGGGAGCGAAACGGAGCCAGCCGGGTGCGCCGGGGGTCGGACTCTCACGAGCGCCTCGCAGGCACGGTGAGCCAGGACCAATCCCTCCAGGAGCGAGTTGCTCGCGAGCCGGTTGGCGCCGTGCAACCCGGTGCAGGCCACTTCGCCGATCGCGTAGAGTCCGGGCAGGCTGGTCGCGCCATCCATATTGATCTTGACCCCGCCGCATTGATAATGCGCCGCCGGCACAACCGGTATCGGCTGCTTCGCCATGTCGATCCCGTAACGCAAACAGGTCTCGTAGATGTGGGGGAAGCGCTCCTGCAAAAATTCTCGCGACTGGTGGGTGATATCGAGATAAACGCACTGCGCTCCGGAGCGTTTCATTTCGGCGTCAATTGCTCGCGCCACGATATCACGCGGCGCCAGCGCTCCTTTCGGGTGCGCCTGAATCATGAAATTCTCGCCCTTGCTGTTGCGCAGAATTCCACCCTCGCCCCGCACCGCCTCGGAAACCAGAAACGAGGTGGCCGTGGGGTGGAAAAGACAGGTTGGATGAAACTGGATGAACTCCATGTTGGCGATTACCACGCCCGCCCGCCATGCCATCGCGACACCGTCGCCGGTCGCGATGGCGGGGTTGGTCGTGTAGAGATAGACCTTGCCGCACCCGCCGGTCGCGAGGACGAGGCGATCGGTCCGGATCGTTTCCACCGTTCCGGAACTTTCATCGAGCACGTAAACTCCAAGGCAATGGTCCTCAGTCGCGAAGCCAAGTTTCGCAGCCGTAATCAAATCGACCGCCATGTGATTCTCGAGCAGCTCGATATTCGGCGACGCCTGCGCCGCCCGAAGCAGCGTGGTCTCGATCTCGTAACCGGTAAGGTCATGCACGTGCAGGACCCGGCGTTTCGAATGACCACCTTCCCGCCCGAGATCGAGCTCGCGATGCCCGGAGACATCGCGTTCGTCAAAATGCAATCCAAGCTCGACCAACTCATGGACGCGATCCGGACCTTCCTTCACTACCGTCTCGACCGCGGTCGGATCGCACAATCCTGCTCCTGCCTCGAGCGTATCGCGAATGTGCAGCTCAAAGGAATCCTCCCCGCTCGTGACGCAGGCCACGCCGCCTTGCGCCCAGGCCGTGTTCGAGTCTACGCCTTTGCGCTTGGTGATGATCGCGATCCGGCCATGCTTCGCTGCCTTGATCGCAAAGCTCAGGCCGGCAATGCCGCTCCCAATGACGACGAAATCAAACTGCCTCATCCGAGGAGAATGTTATCGATCAGCCGGGTCCTGCCAAAAAAGACCGCGACCGCGAGAAGCGAGCGCGGCTTGATTGTTAGGCGCGATTGCAGATCATCCGCCCCAACGATTTCCGCATAATCGATCCGGGCGAGAGGCGCCGATTCGATTTTCTTTCGCACTACCGCGAGGATTTTCTCGGAGGATTTCTCCTTTGACTGCGCCGCTTCGAGTAACGCGGCCCTAATCGTTGGGGCCTGCGCGCGTTCCTCGGCGCTTAGGTACTGGTTGCGCGAGCTGAGGGCGAGACCGTCCTCTTCGCGGATGATCGGACCGGAGATGATCTCAATTGGAAAATCGAGGTCACGGACTATGCGGCGAACGATCGCCAACTGCTGAAAATCCTTCTCGCCAAAAACCGCCGCTTCCGGCGTGAGGAGATGAAACAGCTTTGTCACGACCGTGCAGACGCCGCGGAAATGGCCTGGCCGGGAGGCGCCGCAGAGCCGCTCGGAGAGCCTTGTTTCCTCCACAAAGGTGGAACGGTCCATATTGTACATTTCGTTAGGCAAAGGGCGAAAGATCAAGTCCACGTTCTCTGCGCGGCAGACCTCTTCGTCCGCCGCCTCCGGTCGCGGATAACGAGAAAAATCGGACCCAGGCTCGAATTGCATCGGATTCACGAAAATGCTCACCGCGACCTCGCCTTGCCTGGCCACGTGTTCCCTCGCGCGGCGAATAAGCGACACGTGGCCGGCGTGCAAAGACCCCATCGTCGGAACCAAAACACGCCGTCGATTCCGGTCGCGCTGCTCCGCGCGCAGTTCAGCAACAGTTGAAAAAATTTTCATCGGGGCCGGGGACGTTCCAACCAAATTGCCTGCCGGGCAAAACGAAAGCGGCGATGCCCGAAGTCGCGCCACCCGGCGGCACACGCGAGATCGGAAAGTTCGCGAAAGGAGAAAGCGCGTTCCATTGAGACGCGGGCATCGTTTCGCGTCATCGCTTCGCGAAAGACCAAGGTGGTCAGCAGATTGACTCCCGCCTTCGCCCAGCGTCCGCGACGCAAATCCGCCACCAGCACATCTCCCCGGGAAAGTTCGCGACAGCGACGGAGCAGCTTGACCGCTTCTTCCGCCGTAAAATGATGCAAGGCGAGAGAAAAGAGCACGAGGTCGTACGATTGCGCGCTCCCGAAGTCTTGAATGTCGGCGCAGTGAAAGTGAATCTCTGGGAACTCTTCGCTCAACTCCCGAGCAATCGTGATTGTGGATGCTTGCAGATCAATCGCGTCGACGCTAACCGAAGCGCCGATCTTGCGCGCGAATTCCACCACCAGCCTGGGAATATCACCCGAGCCGGTCGCGAGATCGATCACGCGCCAGCTCTCGTTTGCCCGAAGCCAGCGGCGCAGGAAATGTCGCACCAGCCGATAGCTGCCAAAGTAACGATTGAGCGCGCGGAGATTCTTCAGGTCGGAGATCAACTCCGTTGAAATCGGCTGCGGCCGGTCCATCCATTCCGGTTCGGCAGGGTCGAACCGCCGCTTCAACGTGGGAGGGGTCTTTGCGCGACGATCTGATTCAACGCGTTTCCTGTGCGGGGCACGAAGGCCTCTCCCATGTTCAGATTCATGAGAGGAACTTCTGCCAAGACTCCGGCAGCGCGGCCGTCTCTACCTCGCTCGCGATCCGGCCTTCAAACTCTGCCTGGAATGAAGTGCTCGTGCCGTAAACCATGATCAGATCTTCCGAACCCTCGACCCGGATGGCGTGCGCTACGCCGGGCGGAATCACAATCGCGGCGTTGTTCGGGCCCCGGTGTTGGTCACCGTCGATGAAAAGGCGCATGGTGCGAAGCGGCAGGCCGGTGCGTGCTTCGCGCAAGATCATCTCGGCGCGTCCCTGCACGAAAAACATCACATCCCATTGCTCGTCTTCGTAAGGGCGCAGCGAAAAATTCTCCGGCTCATTGACGAAGAGGCGTTGAAACCATTCGTCAGGCGAGAACCCCGTTGGCACCTTCGGCGGATGGATATGAAAGCCTTTTGCCGTTTGCGCAAACATCCGCGCGGCGGACCACTGCTGCGGCCAGAGACCGATTCGCGCCAGCGGTCCTTCATCCCGCCGGGCAAATTCGCCGAACAGCCCCCGATGCCGTTGCGGATAAATCGTTCGCACGAAAACTTCCACCCCGGGGATCCAGACGGTGGCGATCTCCGGCGCGCTCCGGTTGACCGAGGCAAGGTTGCCGGCGTCGACGCCGATCTCGGCAATCTGCTCTGCCAATGAGCGCACCCCGTAATCGCGCACCTCGAGGGCGCGGCTCGCGACCGGCCCCAGCCCCTCCCAGTTGTCGTGTTCTTGCTTCATCGGGAAAAAGGTTGGGTTATTCGCCTAACGAAAAATCTGCGCGCTCGCGAGAAAGGTTTGGGTTGTAAAAAGGATCGTGCGCGACCATCTCTGGCCAACGTTCGCGCAGGACCGCGGCCTCGCTCGGTTCCACGCTCGCGCGGCGGGAGGCAGACTGATCATGGTAGAGCTTGGCAAATGGTGTGTAGACAATGAAGTAGCCAGCCTGGCGCATTTTGAGGCAGAGATCGACATCATTGAAGATGACCGGCAGATGCTCTTCATCAAAGCCTCCCACCTCCTGGAAGACAGAACGCCGGGTCAGAAGACAGGCGCCGGTGACGGCGCTGTAGTTGCGCGTGACCTGCAACTGGCGGCAGACCCCGGGCGACTCGGCGGGGAAGCGGTAGAAAGCGTGCTTCACCATCCCGCGTACCCCGAGGACCACGCCCGCATGTTGAATCGTCTCGTCCCGGAAAAGCAGACGCGCGCCCACCGCCCCAACTTCCGGGCGCTGGACATGCTCGGCCATCGCTGTGAGCCATTCATTGGAAATGACCTCGGTGTCATTGTTTAGGAAAAGCAGCCACGGAGCCTCCGTATTCTCGACCGCGAAATTGTTGATCGCGGAATAGTTAAAAGGCCCCTCGTAGCGCAAAAGCCGGTGAGGAAAATCCCGAAAAAATTCGCGCGCCTCTTCCGACTGACTGTCATTATCGACTAGAACGATCTCGTAATTTTCGTAGGAAGTCTTCGCCTCCACGCTGGCAATGCAGCGCGCCAGCAGATCGATGCGGTCGCGCGTCGCGATGATGATAGAAATCTTCTTCTCTTCCTTAAAGTGCCGCCGGATACGAAAGCCGTGCGTGCGCCAATCGATCGCGACATGACCGGGCTGCTGTTCGCGCGCCAGGAAATCGCTCAGGCCGCGGCGCGCCGCCTCGAGCGCGTTCGGTTTTGATCGAATATTGATGGAGGTGGAACCCTCGCTCCGCCGCCAATGATAAAGAACGCGCGGCACATGATGGATACGGCCGGTGCGTGATATTACCCGGAGAAAGAGATCGTAATCTTGCGCGAAATCGTAGGCCGATCGAAAGCCGCCGAGATTGCGCACGAGCGCCAGCCGGACGGTCGTGAAATGACAAAGATAGTTGTAAGAAAGAAAAAAATCCGGCGACCAATCGGGCTTGAATATGG
This sequence comes from Chthoniobacterales bacterium, assembly GCA_050736975.1. Taxonomy (GTDB): domain Bacteria; phylum Verrucomicrobiota; class Verrucomicrobiia; order Chthoniobacterales; family UBA10450; genus Palsa-1392. Next base: position 12,624 of record JBOHXL010000235.1, read on the forward strand.
GTGCTTCGAACCCGGCCTCGGTCAGCTTGTCCTCGTCGGAGTAGATCAGATCAGCATCCGGATGTTGCTGCAGCATTTTTACCGTCTGAAAAAGCGCATCCGGCTCGAGCACGTCGTCATGGTCGAGCAGACTCATCCAGGTTCCGCGTGCCGCTTCGATTCCCAAGTTGGAGGCAGCCGAGATCCCGCCGTTTTTCTCCAGGTGCAAGACCCGCAGCCGCGGATCTCGCTGCTCGATCTTCCGCAAGGCCTCGAGCGTCGCGCAATCGGTGGAGGCGTCGTCGACCAAAAGCAGCTCCCAGTTTTCGTAGGCCTGCTGCTGGACGGAGGCAACCGCTTCCTCGAGCCAAACGACGGGGGTGTTGAAGACGGGAGTGATGATGCTGATGAGCGGTTGATCTGCAAAGCTGCGCGCTTCCCTCCGCAGCGCCGCCGCCTGCGCCGGCGTGACGCGATGGCGTTCGAACCACGTCTGGTATTCGTTAGGCGTGGGGACCGGGTTTTTTGGCGTGACCGGACCACCGAGGCGCTTGCGCACTTCGCGGATCAGTTTTTGCGGCAGGCGGTACGGGGCGAGAATGACCTGGCCGATTTTGCGCTCGGGTGATTTTCGCAGGGCCTGTTTTTCGACCCTAAGCTGCTTGAGATCGCGCTTCGCCTGCTTGAGCTTGAGCACTTTTTCTTCGAGCAGCGCGATGTGGCGGTCGGCCGCTTCCAGCTCGGACATCCGGGTTCGCAAAGTGCGGCGCATCCGGCGGAACTGGGCGTTGATTCGGGCGAAGCCGGTCTCCACCGCCGGCAGGAGTGTGTCGATGGAATCAGCTTTTTTTCGACTTAGCCGGACTGCTCCGGGCTCGATCTCAACTACGTCGCATTCGTAGTTTGGGAAAAACCCCAGCCCGGCCAACTGCATCACCAGGCGCGGCCGTCGTTTCGCGACGTCCGCTCCCGCTCCGGGAATGAGGACGAGGTTGTCGGCCAGTTTCGTTAGGCGATCGAGGACTGGGTCGTCGTTCGGCGAGTCGATCTCCGGAGGATAGAACCAGATGGCGAGGTCGAAGCGCGGCTCCTTCTGGTGGTGAAGGAGCGCGTCGAGCTCAGCTACCCCGGCGCATCCCGTGCTTTCGAGGGCATCTTTGCGACTTTGTTCGCTGAACTGGCCGGCTTCATTCCCGACGAAGAGCAGACTGGCGGGGGCGAATTTGCGCGCGATAAGGCGCGCGAAATCGGAGTGGATCATTGGGAATAATCGCGGCGGCACGAGAGCATATTATAATGATTGCAGCCGCTCGCAGGCAAAATTACGGTGCTGCCGCACTGTTCCTCGCCGTCGCCCGCTGCCCTGCATGGTCGATTTTTGCGTTTACCTTTTCTACCGCCTGGCGTTGGGATTGATCACCGCGCTGCCGGTGCGTTTCGTCTTTTTCGTTGGACGGAGCCTGGGCTTTCTCGCCTGGCTGCTTCTGCCGAACTATCGGCGGCTGGCCCGTCGCAATGTCGAGATCGCCTTCGGCGAGGAAAAATCGGCCACGGAAAAAGGCCGCATCGTGCGCCGTCATTTCCAGTTTCTCGGCGCCAATCTCCTCAGCGGGATGAAACTGAACGCGATGCCGCTCGAACAGGTGGCGCCGCTCGTTGCGACAGAGGGTACTGCGGATGTGCACGGGCAGCTGCGCGTCGGTAGACCGGTCGTTCTCGTGCTCAGCCATCTCGGCAACTGGGAACTCTTCGCGCAAATTTTGCCGCATCACTTTGGCTATACCCGCCTGAGCACGGTGTATCAGAAACTCGGCAATCGTTTTCTCGACCGCTTCGTCAGGCAACAGCGCGCCCGTTTCGGCGTCGAACTTTTCGACCGGAGCGAAGGCTTCGCCGAGGCCATCCGGCTCCTCAGGGGGGGCGGCATGATCGGTATTCTGAGTGACCAGCACGCCGGCGATCATGGCATGTGGACGCCTTTTTTCGGGCGGCTGGCCTCCACTTCGCCGTTACCCGGTTTGCTTTGCAAACGGACCGGCGCTGTCTTGATTGCGGCCTCGCTTTTCACCGACGCTCCCGGGAAATGGCGCATGACCTTCAGCTCGCCGGGCGATTGCCCTAACGACAGCGTGGAAGCGCTGACCGCCCAGACCAACGCGATGATCGCGAACGAAATCCGGCGCGCGCCTGAAGACTGGTTCTGGGTGCACAATCGCTGGAAAACACCACGACCCAACTGGCTCCTGAGCAAATACAAACGCGGGCTCTATCTTCCGCCAACTCTTCCGCAGAAGGATTTGAAACCGTTCCGCATTCTCATCCGCGCGAGCAGCTGGCTGGGAGACAGCGTGATTAGCGTTCCGGCGGTGCGGGCGATCAAACGCGGCCGGCCGGACGCGCACCTCACGCTCCTCGCGCCGGAGAAAATCGCAGCGGTCTGGCGGCTCACGCCGGAAGTCGATACCGTTCTGGCATTGGGCAAGAAGTCGCTCTGGTCGGCGCTGCGTCTGCTGAAACGGGAGCCGGATTTCGATGTCGGGATCGTTTTCCCAAACTCCTTCCGCGCCGCGCTCGAGCTCTGGTTGGCCGGTATTCCGCGGCGGGTGGGTTATTCCGGGCATGGGCGGCGCTGGCTCTTGAACCAGGTCGTGTCTTCGGCCGAACGCAGCGGTCCGCCGCCGCACCAGGTCGAGCATTATCTCGATCTCGCCCGTTCGTTAGGCGTGGATGCCGAGGTTGGTGAAATTGCGCTTCCGCGGCCGGCGCGCTCGATTTCCGTCGCTCGAAGAAACGGGCTTTGCCCAGGGGCTGAGTACGGTCCGACGAAACGCTGGCTGCCGGACCGTTTTGCCGAGGTGGCGGCTGCGGTCGGCGGCGAATGGGTTCTCTTCGGCACGGCCAAGGACGAAGAAGTCGGGGCGCAGATCGCCGCCGCGCTGGGCAACGGTTGTCTCAATCTCATCGGCAAAACCACCCTCGAAGAACTGATCGAGGAATTGCGAAAGTGCCGGCTCCTTTTAACTAACGATACCGGCACCATGCACCTTGCGACCTTGCTCGGCGTCCCGGTCGTCGCGGTTTTCGGCTCAACCGAGCCACGCCTGACGGGGCCGCTGGGTGCGCGAAACCAGGCTGTCCGGCATCAGGTCGAATGCAGCCCATGTTTCCTGCGCGAGTGTCCGCTCGATTTTCGCTGCATGAAAGCGGTTAATGTGGAGGAAGTCGTGGCGGCAGTCCAAGAATCGAGAATCGAGAATCGAGGTTCGTGATTGGAGATTCGGAAGAGCAATCGATTCACGAATCTCCGATTCTCGGATTCACAAACCTCACACCTTCATGACTTCCGTCTCCTTGCGTCCGAAGTGTTCGTCGATCGATTTCACGAAACGATCCGTCAGCTTCTGGATTTCGGCTTCGGTATCCCGCAGTTGGTCTTCAGTCGCTTCGCCGGCTTTCTCCATCTTCTTCGCCTCGTCCATCGCGGCGCGGCGGTTGGCCCGGACGCGGACCCGCGCCTCCTCCGCCATTTGCTTGAGTGATTTGACCAAATCCTTGCGGCGTTCTTCGGAGAGCTCGGGAATCGGGAGGCGGATGAGTTTGCCATCGACCAGCGGGGTGATGCCGATTTTCGATTCCTTGAGTGCTTTTTCGATGTCGCGCACGGTCGAAGCGTCGAAGGGTTGGACGACGAGCAGGCGCGGTTCCGGGGTGGTGATGAGCGCCAATTGCTTCAGCTTCATCGCCGAGCCGTAGGCTTCGACATCGACGTTTTCGACCAGGGCGGGCGAGGCCTTGCCGGTGCGTACGCTGGCAAATTCGTGGATCATGTAATCGACGCTTTTTTCCATCGTCACTTCGGCTTCGAGCAGGATTTCTTCGACGGTCATAGAGTTGATAAGAAGAAAGCTGTGGCCGCTTGAATCGCAATCGCTAATCAGAGACGAGCGTGCCGATTCTTTTCCCGAGCACCGCATCGCGGACGTTGGTCGACTGGTGCATGTCGAAAACCAGGATTGGGATCTTGTTATCCATGCAGAGGCTGAAAGCGGTCGAGTCCATGACCTGCAGTCGTTTTGTCAGGGCCTCGGTAAAAGTTATCTTCTCGTAGCGGCGGGCATCGGGGTGGATCTTTGGGTCGCAATCGTAAACACCGTCGACTTTCGTGGCCTTGAGCAGGATGTCCGCGCCGATCTCGCTCGCGCGCAGGGCGGCCGTGGTGTCGGTGGAAAAGTAGGGATTGCCGGTGCCGGCAACGAAGATGACAACGCGTCCCTGCTCGAGATGGCGGATGGCGCGACGCAGAATGAATGGCTCCGCAACATTTTGCATTTCAATCGCGGTCTGGACGCGAGTGATGACGCCGCTTTGCTCGAGCTCGCTCTGCAACGCGAGACCATTGATGACGGTGGCGAGCATGCCCATGTAATCCGCGGTCGTGCGATCCATCCCGCGATGACTGGCGGCAAGCCCGCGCCAGATGTTGCCGCCACCAACGACGATCGAGATCTGCACGCCGAGGTCATAGATCTCCTTCACCTGGCGTGCGATTTCCTTCACGATCTGGGGCGAAATCGTATCGCGACCGCCGGTTTCACGCAGCGCTTCGCCGCTTAACTTTAGGACGACGCGTTTGTAAGCCGGCGTGGCGATTTCCATCTCGGGCGGGATGATTAATCAGAAATGCAGCTTTGGGGAGGAAAAACCGCGCAAAAAATCCGTCGTGTTCATCCGGCGTTTCCCTTCCAACTGCACTTCTTCGAGGCGCAAAGTGCCCCGACCGGTCCCGACGAGAAGTTCGGATTCGTTAGGCGTGGCAATCGTCCCGGGCTGGCCGATGAGTTCTTCAGTCGCCGATGCGCGAAAGATTTTCAGCTTGCGCCCGCTTCCGGATTCGTCCCGAAGCAGGGTGAAAACGCCGGGCCACGGATGGAAGGCGCGAATTTTGCGCTCGATGATCTCGGCCGACTCCGTCCAATCGATTCGGCCATCTGCGCGCGTTAGCTTCGGCGCATAGCTGGCCCGGGCCGCATCCTGCGGGAGGCGCGGGGCGTTCCGGCCAGCCAACTGGTCGAGCGCGCTGAAAAGCGCCTCGGGAGCGAGCTGCGCCAGGCGATGATGGAGCGATCCGCCGGTCTCGTTAGGCAGGATCGCCAGCTTCCTTTGCAACAGGATATCGCCGGTATCGAGGCCTTCGTCCATATACATCACAGTGATGCCGGTCTCGCTATCGCCGAAAAGGATCGCTGCCTGAACGGGCGCAGCGCCACGATGCCGCGGGAGAAGCGAGGCGTGCAAATTCAAACAGGCCAGCCGTGGAATTTCCAGCACGCTCGGCGGGAGAATCTGACCGTAAGCCATCACGACAATCAGATCCGGCGCAAGCGCGCGAATTTGCGCGATGGCTTCGGCGCTGCGAATCCGCGCCGGTTGATACATGGGAACGGTTGTTGCCGCCAATTCCGACTTGATTGGCGGAGGAAAAATGCGCTGGTCGCGCCCCACGGGTTTGTCGGGTTGGGTCACTACACCGATCAGTTCGTGCGCCGCCGATTGAAGCAGGGCGCGAATCGTCGGCAGGCCGATCTCACCCGCGCCGATGAAGACTGTCCGCATGCCGCGTTACGGCATCGAAACCTGCGGCACGATGGAGCGCCGCGACCGACGCGGAGCGGCTCGCGCCATTAGTTTATCGCCCGCGGTCACCTCCCGCCGGCCGACGGATGACCCGCAGTTAGTACAAAGGTAATCGTAAATCTCGCGATCGGGCAGGACGAGCAGGAGCCGTTCGCGAACCGGCATCGCCGCCTGGCATTTCTCGCAGTAGAGACTGGAGGCGGTGAAATTCTCAAACTGCTGCTGGCTCATGCTCACCATTCGCGACCGTCTCGAGGATGTGATAAAGCACCTTAGCCGGAGGTTCGGTCGCGTCCACTATTTGCACCCGGTCGCGGTAATATTCGAGGACCGGCTTTGACTCGTTTTCATAAGTTTCAAGCCGGCGCTTGATCACTTCCTCGTTCGCGTCATCCAGCCGATTGTCCTTGAGCGCGCGCTTCTTCAGCCGGGCGAAAAGCGCGTCGCGATTTGGACAGGAGAGGTGAAAGACCCTTTTCACATCGATCAAGTGATCCATGATCTCGGCCTGCCCGACGTTGCGCGGGATTCCATCAAGCACGAGAACGTCGATGTCCGGCTTGAACTGGTGGGCATCAACCGCGGCGTCGATTCGCGCCTTCCAAAGTTCCACCGTGATATCGTCGGGCACGAGTTCGCCGCGGCTCGAGTATTCAAGAAAGGCGCGTCCGAGTCGGGTCCGGGTATCGATCGAGCGAAAAACGTCTCCGCAGGCGCAGTGAAAAAAGCGGGGAATGGAACCGAGCGTGCGCCCCTGTGTGCCCTTGCCGCTCCCGGGAGCGCCAAAAAGAAGGTAGGTAGTGTATTTCATCGGAAGTGAGCGCGCTTATACCCGAAATCGACCGCCGGCACAATGCGGAAACGTCTTCGTCCGGGGGTGTTTGGCCTGGCTGGGGAAGAACGCCGCTGTCGAACCGGCCGGGTCAACACCCCGCCAACAGCGGAACGACATTGACCCGTCGACCAGCGCGATCGAATCGCACCTGCCCGTCGACCATTGCGAAAATCGTGTGATCGCGGCCGACCCCGACGTTCTTGCCGGGCAAAAACTTCGTCCCGCGCTGGCGGATAATGATGTTGCCGGCGACGACGCTTTCGCTGCCAAATTTTTTCACGCCCAAGCGCTTGCTGACGCTATCGCGTCCGTTCTTAACGCTGCCTTGTCCTTTTTTATGAGCCATTGGAAAAAGTTGAGAATTGAGCAAACGCCTACGCGGTTGCGTCTTTGGCTGCGGCAGTTTTCCTCGTTTTCGAGGCGAGGCTGATGCCGGTAATCTTGATGCGCGTTAGCTTACGGCGATGGCCGACGGTACGATGATAACCTTTGCGGCGGCGATATTTGAAAGCGATTACCTTCTTGTCCTTGCGCTGCTCCACCACCTCGCCGGTCACGCTGGCGCCGGAGACCGAAGGGTTGCCATGCGTTAACTTGTCGCCATCAACGTGCATCAGCACGTCCTCAAAAGTGAGCTTCTGGCCCGTCTCGCCTTCGAGCAGATCGACATCGATCGTGTCACCTTCCGCGACTCGATATTGTCTGCCACCTGTTTTGATAATCGCGTAAGCCATGGCTTTGGGAAAAGTCGGAGAAAGTCACACAGCACTGGCCTTTTGACAAGGGGAAATCCGGCTCGCGCCGCGGCGGCGCGTCAGGGAATCAGCGACATCCCTGATTGCGGATATAGGCGACGGTTTCTTCCATTCCCGAAACTCCGATGCTAAAGGCGCCGTAGCCTTCCTGCCAGGCGAAATGCCGGAGCGTGGGAAACGTCTCGTGAATCCATTTGGAGGAATTTCCTTTGAGAAGTTGCATCGCCTTGGCGAGAGGCATCGTCGCTGGAAGACTGACAAGGATGTGGATGTGATCGGCGACTCCGCCGATGGCCAGCGCCTTTATTCCATTCGCGCGCGCGATCCCACCCAGATAAGGCCAGAGCCGTTCGCGGATGTCGCTCGCGAGCAACGGCGCGCGCCGTTTGCTGGCGAAGATGCAGTGAAAGAGAGAACTGGTGTAGGAGTGCATCCTTTCGTCCCTGCCGGGACTTTGCCTATTTGCTGCCGGTTTGCCCAGCGCTAAACTGCTGGGCTATTTCAATCGATAGCCGCCTGGAGCCGCGGGAGGCTATCCAGGCTCGATCTCGAGTCGAGTGCGTCGCCAAGGTTGAGCTCATGCCGCCGGGCGGCCCGCGACGAGCAAGGTGATTTCACCCTTGGCGGGATGCTTTTCGTAGTGCGCAAGCAATTCCGCGGCCGTCCCGCGCCTGAATTCCTCGAACTTCTTTGTCAATTCGCGCGCCACACAGAGTTCTCGGCCGGGAATCAATTCCGCGCATGCTGCCAGCGTCTTATTCAGGCGAAAGGGTGATTCGAAAAATACCGTAGTCTCAAAGCGGCCCGCCCCCGCGGTGAGTTCGCGCGCGCGCTGTCCGCTCTTTACCGGGAGAAAGCCACGATAACAAAATTGCTCCAGGCCAAATCCCGAACCCACCAGGGCGGTGGTAATGGCCGAGACACCAGGGACGACTGTGAATGGCAAATCGTCCGCGATGCACCGGCGGATCAAGCGCGCCCCAGGGTCCGACAGGCCGGGCATGCCGGCGTCGCTGATCAGCGCCACGGTTTCGCCAGTAGCGAGGCGCTCTGCTAGCTCGGCCGTGCGCATGGCCTCGTTATGCTCATGATAGCTGACGAGCGGCTTCCGGATGTCGAAATGCCGCAGCAAGTTGCCCGAATGTCGAGTGTCCTCCGCGGCGATCAGGTCGGCGCTCTTCAGCGCCGCGAGCGCGCGCAAGGTGATGTCGTTCAGATTCCCGATCGGGGTGCCGACGACATAGAGCATCGCGGATTATGCAACCGCAGCGTCGAAAACAAAAGAACCATTCCGCGGGTCGCGGAATGGTCCTTCGCCGGCCGACCGGCTGGGCCGTACAGCAATCCGGGAGCCGGTTTGGACGGCTCCCGGATGAATTGTTAGTTTATTATTATCTGTTCGACTTGACCGTCTGCAGGTCCTGGTTGTTCACCTTGCCGTCCAGCGTCACGTCGTCGCGGAAGTTCGCGCTGTTGGTCTTTTGACCGAGCGCTGCCTTCACGGTGTTGACGTCGCCGTTGTTGACCACGCCGTCGCCGTTCACGTCACCCGTCAGGTTGGTCGTGGCGGCCGAAGCTGAGGCGAGGTTGTTGCCGCTCGTGTCAGTCACGTTATTGAGCGTAACAGTTACCGTCTGTCCGTTGCAGCCGGCCGCATTGTAGCTCACGAGCACCGTGTTGCCGCTGATCGTGGTACTGGCGACCGTGCCGCAACTGCTGGTCGTACTTCCCACGCTGGCAATGGCGCCACTGAACGTAAACACGGTCACGTTCCTTTGCGCCAGGCTGCGGCATTCGACGCCCGGAAGCGGGATGTCGAAGGTACCCCTCGCCCCATGCGTCTTGCGCGAGGCTGCGCTCGTCAGCATGAGTCCGCCTTGGCCGTGCACCATGCCGTTCACGCCCATCGAGAAGTCGTAGGGCTGGCCTTCATTGGCGGTGGAGGTAAAGTTCGCACCAAAGAAGTTGCTGTTGAAGAAGGCGTTTTGATCGTTGCCCGGAGGATTGCCTATGGCATTTGCGCCGCTGGTCGTCGAATCAAACGAACGACCCGTCAGGTCGCCAATTGGTGTGACATTCAGCCAATACGTTCCCGCCGCCAGAGTCGGGAAGCTGAGGCCGGTAACCTCGACTTGGTATTCGATGTAACCGAAACCGGAGCGACCGGTCGCCGTTACGATGGGCGTCACAGTCATGCCGCTGGCAATGAGCGTGCCGCCGTTGCCTTCGGAGACGCCTTGCCGGATTTCCCAGGTCGCGCCGGTGATGTTCGTGTTCGAAAGATTATCCGAGTACACCGCGCTCACATCCCATCCGGTCGGATCCGAGATGATGAAATCGTCGTAAACGCTGCCGAACTGGCCTGATCCAAGACTGGTGTTGTCCTCATTGGAGAGGCCGTTGACCCCGTTAAAGTCGCCATTGTACCAAAGGGCACCGGCTGGTGTCGGCGTTGGAGTCGGCGTTGGGGTTGGAGATGGGCTGCCGTTCGCGGTCGCCCGGATCAGCCAGTTTCCGTCGAGGCCGTAGAACTCGATCGTATTCACCGGGAGATCGTTATCATTCAAGTTCATGATATCGGCCCCGCCCTGCGTATTGGAACCTGCCACGTAACTGCGATTGAACTGGGGATTCGACTCGTCAAACGCGGCCGGGAATTGGCCTGAATTATGCGAGATGGCGAAGCCGACAAAGAAGTTTGCCGTCGTGATCGTGGTGGGCGTGATATTGGTCGTGATGAAGGTGTTCGTGCCCTGATCGGCGATCACTCCACTTCCCGTGGTGAGCAGAACCGCATCAGTCGGATTTCCATCTCCATTTGGATCGCTCCAAACCGCTACCGTGTAAGGCAGCCCGTCTAAGGTTGGATCAGGAAACGCTGGCGTTCCCCAGGCGATTGACAGCGAGGTGAGTGTCGCTGCACCAGGGATAACGGCAAACTCGTTGAGGCAAACAATTTCGCCGCCGAGTGTCAGCCCAATGGAGTCTTCCGCTGTTCCGTCGTCGATGACATAGGTGAAGTCCGCCGGGTTCTGAATTTTCGACGCCTTCGCTGACGGCAAGAAGTGTATGGGCTTCGAGCCGTGGGTTGATTTCGCTGTCGAGAGCCTTGGCTGGCCAGCCTGCGCGCTGAGCGCAAGCGAAGCAACCAAAGCCACCGTCGCGAGCATGACTTTCTGCAGGGTTGGATGTTTCATAGGCGCCAGTAGGCACAATTTCTTGGGCAGGTGTCAAGCCTTTTTTTCCCGATTTCCAAGAATATTTTAGAGAGCGTTTACCAATGGAAATGGCCAACCGGTCTGGCGAGCTTCGCGCACGACGAAAAAAGCCCAACATCACGGGTTAGGTTCAGCTTTCATTTTCGTCAACCCACTTTGGTTGATGAATCATTAAGAAAGACCTGGCAGCCGGGTGAACTGCCTCCGGGCGCCTCCCGGTGGACGCCTTCAATTTGCGCGCCAATTTCGGCTTGGCACGCACACGCTTCTCCACGACTTTTGGGATGCGCCTGCCGTCTTCACGCGCTACAACGGATCATGCGTCCAAGAAAAGCCCGCGCGGCTACTGCCCTCTCGCAGCTTGAAGCGGGGCCCATCACGGTCCATCGCCGCGCGCTCGCGCCCGACGATCGACGACTCAACTTCGGCCAGCGCTGGGCCTATGCACCCGCCCCGGAGCAGAGCGATTACCTCAAAATCGAACCGCGCTACCAGCTTTTCATCGACGGCAAATTTCGGCGGCCGCATTCCGGACGATATTTTGATTCGATCAACCCGGCGACAGAAGAGAAGCTGGCGGAGATTGCCGAGGCCGACGCAGAGGATGTCGACCTTGCGATCAAGGCGGCGCGTCGCGCGCATCGCAGGGTCTGGAGCAGGATGCCAGGCCGGGAGCGCGGGAAGTTTCTCTATCGCATCGCGCGGCTCGTCCAGGAGAAATCGAAGGACCTTGCCGTCCTCGAGTCGATGGATAGCGGGGAGACGATCCGGGAAAGCCGCGATATCGATCTGCCGCTGGTCGCGGCGCATTTTTTCTATTACGCGGGCTGGGCCGACAAGCTGGAATACGCCTTCCCCGGGCGAGTTCCGTGTTCGTTAGGCGTAGCCGCGCAGATCGTACCCTGGAACTTCCCGCTTCTGATGGCGGCGTGGAAACTGGCTCCGGCCCTGGCCGCGGGCAACACCTGCGTCCTGAAACCGGCCGAGACGACGAGCATCACGGCTCTTCATCTGGCGGAGATCCTGCAGGAAGCGGGGCTGCCCGATGGCGTGGTTAATATTGTCACGGGCGCTGGCCTAACGGGTAAAGCTCTCGTCGAGCACGATGGCGTGGACAAGATTGCCTTCACCGGCTCGACCAGGGTCGGGAAAATGCTTACGCGCGCCGTCGCTGGGACAAAAAAGAGATTGACCCTCGAGCTGGGCGGAAAGGCGGCGAACATCATTTTCGAGGATGCGCCGATCGATCAGGCGGTCGAGGGAATTATCTCGGGAATTTACTTCAACCAGGGTCATGTCTGTGGTGCGGGCTCGCGCCTGCTCGTCCAGGAAGGTGTTTTCCCCGCGGTCATCCGAAAGTTGCGGGATCGGATTTCAACTCTTCGCCTCGGCGATCCGCTCGACAAGAATACCGATATCGGAGCGATCAATTCCCGGCGGCAGCTCGATAAGATTTGCCAGTTGGTCGAGAGCGGCCTGCAAGAAGGTGCGGAGTTGGTCCAGCCGCGGCTTGGTCTGCCGGAGAAGGGTTACTGGTATCCTCCGAGTTTTTTCACCGGCGTGACAGCCTCGCATCGCATCGCGCAAGAGGAAATCTTCGGCCCGGTCCTGAGTGTCATGACCTTCCGCACCCCGGAGGAAGCGATCGAGCGCGCCAACCAGACGCCCTATGGCCTGAGCGCCGGCGTCTGGACCGACAAGGGTAGCAAGATCTTGCAAGTCGTGAGCAAACTGCGGGCCGGTGCGGTCTGTGCCAACACTTACAACAAATTCGACCCGACGAGTCCGTTCGGCGGCTACCGCGAGAGCGGCTTTGGTCGTGAGGGCGGCTGGCACGGATTGCTGCCCTACCTGAACCTCGCCTAGGAGACTGTTGAAAAACTGGAGCGGGCCTCGCGCCCCACGGGTTGCGCTGTTTTTGACCCTGGCCAGAGTTGCTCGCTGGGTCGAGATCGCCAGGATATCGACCCTGTGCTCGCGCCTTGGCCAGGGCCAAAAACAACAGCAACGCGACCCACTCCAGTTCTTCAACAGTCTCCTACAGCGGTCCCGTCTCAGGTCTTGCGCTTCTTCGACGCGAGGAGCACGTCGCGCCCGACGAGATAAAGCAAAACGCAGAGAGCCGTGAACGGAATCAGTGCGAGCAGATCGGCGTATGGTCCGTTGAAGAATGGGTTGTGCGCCGTGGCCCATTTTTCGATCAGGTCGAGCTTGTCTTTTAACGGAATGTTGAGGAAGGCGAAGATGACTCCGGCCAGAGTCCCGCCCGCGATGTAGCCCGAGGCCAGGAGGACTCCATTGCTCTTGTCGCCTTCCGCGACGAGCTGATCTTCCGTAAAATTCGCGCCGGCATGTTTGCGACGGGTGTAGCTATCGACCAGCCCGCGAATCAGACCGCCCACCCAGACTGGCGCGGAGGTGGAGATCGGAAGATAAACCCCGACGGCAAAAGCGAGCGAAGGGATTCCGGAAAGCTCAAGCACGATCGAGATGAAAACGCCGAGCAGCACAAGTCCCCACGGCAATTGACCACTTAGAATTCCTTTAATGATGTAGGACATCAGGGTGGCCTTCGGGGCGGAAAACTTCTGCACGCTCGAGCCATCGGGACGCTTCTCGTAAATCCCGTTGATCCCCGGATCGACGAGATAGACCGGCGTCCCCTGGTCATTGACGAGGTAACGTCCAGCCGGTCCGGTTTCGGGTGAGGTTTTGTGATAGACGAAATACTCCTTCGTGTCGCTGCCAGCTTGCGCGCCGGCGAGTCGCTCTCGTTTCAGCCGGCCGCTCGCATCCTTTTCGAAGTCGGCCGGGTTGACGTGAAAGGTGGAAGCGAAAGTGAAATCCTTGTTGCCCGCGACGGGAACGTAAACGGTCCCGGAATCGTTCAGCTTCATCAGGATTGGCCCGATCACGAGGCAGGACGCGAGGGTGCCGATGAGAATCGCGATTTGCTGATACTTCGGGGTCGAGCCGATCAGGAATCCAGTCTTCAGATCCTGCGACGTCGTGCCGCCATTCGAGGAAGCGATGCAAACAATCCCGCCGATCGAAAGCGCCGTGACAAAGTAGGGCGGCGCCGTCCAGCCAACGATGAGGAAGACAAGGCAGGTCAGGAGCAAGGTCGCGACTGTGATGCCGGACGTTGGACAGGAAGAGGAACCGACTTCGCCGGTGAGACGGGACGAGACGGTCGTGAAAAGAAATCCGATCCCGACGATCAAGAGCGCGCCGAGCAAGTTGAAGCGCAGGTTGAGCTGCGGCACGAGCATGATGAGGACAAGCAGCAAAATGATTCCGCCGATCACCCATTTCATCGAGAGATCCTGATCGGTCCGCGCGGCCGTCGCCCTCTCCGCGCGGGCGTCACGCAGATCAGCGAGTCCGCCTTTCAATCCGTGCCAGATCAACGGCAGGGAACGAATGAGACTGATGATCCCGCCGGCCGCGACCGCGCCCGCACCGATATAGAGAATGTAGCCGTGCTGAATTTGGTCGACACTCATCTCCGCGATGCTGTGGCCGATTTCCGGCGCAACCGGCCCTGCGACTAACGAACCGAAATATTTGATCGCGGGGATCAGAACGAGATAGGACAAAACGCCGCCCCCCATCATCATCCCAGCGATGCGCGGCCCGATGATGTAGCCTACGCCAAGCAGCGCGGGATTGTTCTCGAGCGAAATCGAAGCACCCTGGAATGGCTTCCCAAAAATTTTCTCGGGAATTTCCTTCATGGCCTTGAGGATCTCAAGTGCGCCGTAATAAATGAAACCGGTGAGGAAGCCGCCGATGATCACTTTGCCGCCACTGACCACTTCATCGGCGGCGATCGTGCTGCGCTCGTCGGAATGCGCGGCTTCGCGCGACTCAACCGACGCCCCGGCTTTCAAGACCTCCGCGCAGGCGGTGCCTTCCGGGTACTTCAGATATCCATGTTGATGAACGATGAGGGCACGCCGGGTCGGGATCATCATCAGAATGCCGAGCAACCCGCCGAGAATCGCCACCAGCATGACGCGCATGATCTCGAGATCGAACCCGAGGATCATGATCGCGGGCATGGTCACGCCGAGGCCGAACGCGATTGACTCGCCCGCAGAGCCCGCCGTCTGGACGATGTTATTCTCCAGGATGGTCGAATCGCGCAGGCCGAACTTCGAGAGCACGCGGAAGGTGGTGATGGCGAGGACTGCCACCGGAATCGAGGCGCTGACTGTGACGCCGACCTTAAGGACGAGATAAAGCGACGAGGCGCCGAAAACGATCCCGAGCAAGGTGCCGATGATGATCGGGAGCGGAGTAAACTCGCGCAGGCTGGCGTTCGATGGAATGAACGGACGGAAGCTGGCCAGGATTGGATTCTCGGGCCGGGCGCCGACGATGTCGGGCATTTCGTTAGGCGGATTGCGCGGGTCGATCGCGATCGGCGTGTCGTTGTTCATGGCCTGACGATTAATCGGATCGAGCGGCCGGTGGCGGTTACGGCGCAGCGGAACGAGCGGAGTTGATTGCAGTTAACGCCTGCTCCGGGCGCGCGCGCACCGCGATGTTTTCGGTCAGGTTTACCCACCGCACGATCCCGTTTCCATCGACGTAGAATTCAGCCGGGCGCGCGATGTCTTCACGTTTCGGGCCGGCATGTGGATGGAGCAGATCATAGCGGCGAATCGTCGCCGCGTCCGCATCCGACAGGAGTGGAAAGGTGTAACCCATCCGCTGCGCTTGGCGACGATTGATCTCGACTGAGTCGACACTGATCCCCACCACCTTGACACCGCGGACGGTGAAATCGCCGAGCCGTTGCTGAAAACTCCGCAACTCGGAGTTACAGAATGGTCACCAGTGTCCACGATAAAAGATCAGGATCGCACCGTGCGGTGAAAGCAGATCGGCGAGTGCGATTTGTCTGCCGTTTTGATCCGGCAAGGCAAAAGAGGGCGCCTTCTCGCCGATCCGCGGCGCCTGTGCCGACCCCGGCAATTCGCGCAAGGAAAAGAAAATCACATAGCTGAAAAGCGCGGCCAGACAGACGCTGATCGCCGTCATGATCGATCCGGCAACCTTTCCGCGATAACGCTTCGGATTTCCAAAGGCGCGAAACAATCCGAACGCGAGCAGCGCGAGACCGACGCCCATGAGGAGAAAGTTGAGCCACGGAAAATCCCGCGTGATCGGAAACTGAATGAAGTATTCGTAGCTGAAGACTCCGGCAAGGACGACGACAAAACCCAGCCAGAGGAAAAGGTTCCAGCGCCGGCTCATGTTGATTGGGCGCTGGTCATGCGGATGATCCAGCGATAGAGGAGAAATGCGGTGACGACGAATACGCCGCCCCCGATGAAGATGGCTGGCGTTGCGAAGGATGAGCCCACCAAGGCGAGCGGGCTCTGGATGCCGCTGAAACCTACGATACCGGCATAGATTACTGCCAGGAGACTCTCGCCTACGATCAGGCCCGAGGCGAGCAGTACACCGAGTTGCTTGGTCGCCGCGGCGTTCTCGCGGCGCTCCGCGTAGCGGTCGAACCATGCGCCGACCAGCGCTCCGACGACAACCATGAGCGTGGTCGAGGTGGGCAGGTAGATGCCGAGCCCGACCGCCAATGGCGGCAGGCGCGGCCCCTTCTTCGCGAGCCCGAAAAGTTCGTCGAGAATGATGACGGCGACGCCGATCGCGGCGCCGAGTCCGATCATGTTCCACGGTACGTCGCCGGTGATGACGCCCTTGGCCAGGGCCGAGATCAGGCCCGCCTGTGGTGCCGGAAGCGCCCGTGACGGGTCAGCGCCGGGCGCACCGATGAACCCGTAGGTGTTCTGCAGCAACTGCATGACTGGCGGGATGACGACCGCGCCGGCCAGGACGCCGATCACCAGCGCCCACTGCTGGAGCGATGGCGTGGCATCGACCAGTTGGCCGGTTTTGAGATCCTGGAGGTTGTTGTTCGCGATCGACGCCACCGCGAACACGATCGCGGTGATGAACAAAGCAAATCCGACCAGCGCGCTCTCCGCACCGGATGGCAGGAACGGCTTCACGGCCAAGACCAGCAACAGGGCCGCGACCACCACAACCAGGATCCCGATCCCCGAAAGCGGGCTGTTGCTCGAACCGATCAGACCAGCCATGTAGCCGCACACTGCCGAGACGAGAAAACTCATCAGGACCACGAACGCCACGCCGCCGATCACGAGCGTCGCGATGGCAGCGCCCAACCCGTTTCGGATTGCGAAATCCCACAACAACCAGGCGATCGGGATAAAGCAGAGGAGCGAGATCAGTCCAACCATCCCAATCGGCATGTCGTGCTCGGTGCGTGGCAGTTGATCGAGCGTGCCTGCCTTGCGTGCGCGCGAAGCGCGGAACGCACCCGCGAGGCCGTCGGCCAGGGGCTTCACCAGCTTCGCCAGTGTCCAGATTGCAGCCACGCCGATGGTGCCCGCGCCGATGAAGCGCACGTAATGGGTCCATCCGGCACGGGCTGCGTCAGCTGCCGGGCCCGCCGTCCAGTGGATATGCGTGAAGTAGGGCACGGCCCACGCCCAACCGATAAGGGCACCTACCAGCATTGCGACGCCCACCCACAAGCCCACCAGGTGCCCGATGGCGAGCAGGGCGAACGACAGCCCGAAATCGAACCAGGTCGCTCCGCTCTTCTCGCCACCGACTCGGAAGTAGCTGGTCACGCTTTCGGCAAAGACTTTGGTCTGCACGATCACGTAGAAGACAGCCGACACGATGGCGCCCCAGACGACGGCCTTAAGACCCGCGCCGCTGGTTTCGACCCTCTCCGCCTCAGTACCGTGGGCCTCACCCGCCCCGACCTTCAGCACTTCCGCGCAGGCCACACCTTCCGGGTAAGGAAGATCCGAATCAGTGACCATCGCCCGCCGCAATGGGATCGTGTACATCACGCCGAGGATGCCGCCGGTGGCGCAGATCGCGACCGATGTCCAGAACGGGAACCCCGTCCAGTAGCCCACGATGACGAGGCCGGGAAGCACGAAGATGATCGCTGACAATGTACCGGCAGCGGAAGCGACCGTTTGCACGATGTTGTTTTCCTGAATGGTGGCGTCGCGGAAGCTGCGCAGGATCGCCATCGAAATGACCGCTGCTGGAATCGAGGTCGAAAAGGTCAGACCGGCTTTCAGGCCGAAATAAACATTGGCGGCCGTGAAAACCAGGGTGATGACGATCCCGATGATGATCCCACGGACGGTAAGTTCTTTTTGCATGTTGGCTGTGATGTTCCCCGACCGAAGCGAGCGGAGGATAGTGTGGAATCGCCGCGGGGGTCAAGACAGCGTCGCTCGCCTCATGCGAGTCGCTTTTCGAACTGAGACGCGCTGGATCGTGGGAACAAAGTTTTCCCCGGCGTTCATCTCGTGATTCGTTAGGCCCGCAACCCTCCGTGATCGCGCCATTGTCAGGCGTGATCGATCTCATCCCGCCCAGGAGGGAGCGACTTACCCTGGCTTTGTCGAGCGCCGCTCTCGCGCGGCCAGCGCGCGGAAGAGGCGCAACTCGGCAATCTCGTACTTTCCGCCAAGCTTCTCGCGCAACCCCGTCAGACCGCGCGGGCCGATCTGCGACATCGCGCCCGCGAGTTCCTGCGCCTGCCTCGAGGTAAAGAATTGCTCCAGCGCGAGAGGCGCGCCGGCTTCGATTGCTTTCACGAGATGATCTTGAATCGTGCGGTCCACAAACCCGCGCCGGCGCGCGATCTGATTGATCGATTCGCCGGCCTGAAAGCGGCGAAGCGTTTCTGCTTCGCTATCGTTCAACTTCGCGGCGGCGCGCGAACCTGATTCGTCAGGGGCGGCGAATAATTGCCGCGGATTCGATTGCAAATAATCGGCGATCGCGGCCAGGAAAGGTTCGGCGAAATCCTTCAGCTTCTGTTCGCCGACGCCAGGGATGCGACGGAACTCGGCCGGCTTCACGGGATAGGTCCGCGCCATTTCGCGCAGCGCCACGTCGGAGAAAATGACGTAGGCCGGCACATTGCGGGCGTCGGCCAGCAGGCGGCGAACGCCGCGCAGTTTTTCGAAGAGCGTTTCGTCGCACTCGATTTCACCGGCGCGCTGCTTCGCTTTCGCGGCTGGTTTCTCGACCTGTTTCGTGAGAGTGATCGGGGTGCGGCCACGCAGCGCCGCGCGGCCCGCCTCTGTCACTTGCAGGGTGGCAAATTTTCCCGGCGCGACCTCGACCAGACCGAGGCGCAACAACTCGCGCCCGAGCGCCTGCCAGGCGTCGCGTTTCAATTCGCTCCCGATGCCGTAGGTGGAGATCTTGTCATGCCCACGCTGACGAATCGGTTCCGTGTCGGCCCCGGTCAGGACCTCGACGATGTGGTTGAGGCCGAAGGCGAATCCGCTTTTCTGGTGGACGCGCAGGACACAGGAGAGAAATTTCTGCGCCGCGACCGTGCCGTCGAACGTTTCGGGCGGGTTGAGGCAATTGTCGCAACCGTTGCAGGGTTCGTTAGGCCGTTGCTCCGCGAAATAGCGCAACAGGGTAGTACGGCGGCATTCCCGAGTCTCGGCGTAGTGCACCATCTGGCGCAGTTGTTCGCGCGCGATCCGCGCTTCGCTCTCGCTTTTCTCCTCGATGAAACGGGTTTGCTTGACGACGTCGCTGGCACTGAAAAGGAGGACGCATTCGCTCGGTAATCCGTCGCGCCCGGCGCGGCCGGTCTCCTGGTAGTAGCTCTCGATGTTTTTCGGCAGGTCGTAATGCACAACGAACCGGACGTTCGGTTTATTGATTCCCATCCCGAAGGCGATCGTCGCGCTCACCACCCGCACATCGTCGCGCAGGAACATCTCCTGGTTCTGCGCGCGCACTTTTGCTTCCAGGCCGGCGTGATACGGCCTGGCCGGGACGCCGTCGGCGTTCAGCTTGGCGGCCACGGAATCGGCCGTCTTGCGGCTGGCGCAATAAACAATCCCGCTGTCGTTAGGCCGAGCGCGCAGGAACCCGAGCAACTGCTCATAGGGTGCGGACTTCGGCACGACCCGGTAGGTCAGGTTGGGCCGATCGAAACTGGCGACGTAACAGCGTGGCCCGCGCAACTTGAGCTGCTCCAGGATATCGCCCCGCACCCGCTCGGTCGCGGTCGCGGTCAGGGCCATGATCGGGACCTGGGGCAGGATCTCCCGCAGCCTGACCAGTTCGCGATATTCCGGGCGGAAATCGTGACCCCATTCGCTGATGCAGTGCGCTTCGTCGATCGCGATCTGCGCGACGTTCCATTCTTTCACTTTCTCGATGAACGACTCGAGCATGAGCCGCTCCGGCGCGAGGTAGAGAAGGCGGAACTCGCCGTGGTAGAGTCCGCGCAGGCGCGAGCGCGCCTCCGTGCCATCGAGCGCGGAATTCAAAAACGTTGCCGCGATCCCGCTCGCCTGGAGCGCATCGACCTGGTCTTTCATGAGCGAGATGAGCGGCGAATCACGATCGTCAGGCCCGGGCGCAGGAGCGCTGGCAATTGAAAACAAAGCGACTTGCCACCGCCCGTCGGCATGAGCGCGAAGACATCGCGCCCGGCGAGCGCGTCGCGCACGATCTCCTCCTGCAACGGCCGGAAGGCCGAGTAGCCGAAGTGTTTCTTGAGGGCGGCGGCGAGGGAGATGCTATTCATTCCGGGGAGCCCGTCTCATCTGTTCCAGTTCCGCCCGAATCGGTTGCCAATAGGCGCGGTCGCGCTCGCGCTCCGTTCGCTCTTCTTCCATCAGAGCTGTTTCTAAGCCGGAAGAATCGTGTGCCATGGCGAAGGCCAGCAGCGGCCGGGTCTTGAGAGCCGGTCGCGCAAGTTCTGGATAAGCGTTCGCCACGTCGATCAAATAACTCTCGGTCCGCAACTCGCGCAGCCAGAAACGTATCTGCTTCTCCGTGGGATGTCCTCGACGTTCGACATAATGCGCCTCAACCAGGCGCGCGAGCATCGGCCAATCCTTTGCCCGTTGCGTTTTCTTGGCCAGGACAAGGTCGTCCAGGCTCAAAAGGTCGTAGAGTTGTCCTTCCCGATCCTCAATCGTGGTGCGCCTTTCCCAGAGCGATTCGAACGGATCGACCCCGCGCAATTTCGACATCACATCCAGCCGGATCCCTTTCGCTTCCGGATGTGCGCATTCGAAGTGAACGCCATGGCCGCGCTTCAGCGCGTCGATTTCCAATCCGGGCACGTATACTTGCCGGGCCACGAGTTCGTCGAGCGCCGCCCGCAGTCGGGCCAGATTTTCCGGTTCAGCGAGCAGGACGATGTCGGTGTCCTTACTAAACTCCGCCGCGCCATAAAACACGCACGCCTGGCCGCCCATGAGCAGCGCTTTGACGCCATGATTCCGGATCGTCGAAAGGACTTTGACGATCGGGCTCCGGATCAAGCGAACCTCCCAGTGACAGGTATGTGGACCACAGTTTCTGACTCTCCTCCCAACGTTCTGCCGGACTCAGCCTATACCAGGCAAGCCATTCCGGCTCCGTTTCCGGGGTTGGCTGAGATTGAGGCGATCGCATGGAATGATGGTGACTCATGCAATCATACGTCACAAGCGCGCGCGCCTCCAAGCTGTGCAAACTCAATCAAGCGTCTGCCGGTAGCGCTTGACCCCGATGGCGAGCGCGATCAAGGCGAAGAGCGCGATCTGCCAGAGTTGCAGGATGACGTCGTTGAAGGCGTTTCCTTTCAGCAAAATCCCGCGGACGATGCGCAGAAAATGGGTCAGCGGGAAAAATTCCCCGACCACCTGTGCCCACGGCGGCATGCCGCGAAAAGGAAACATGAACCCGGAGAGCAGGATGGAGGGCAGAAAAACGAAAAAGGTCATCTGCACCGCTTGCAGCTGATTTTTCGCGATGGTCGAGAAGGTGATGCCCATGGCGAGGTTGGCGGCGATGAAGACGAGCGCGACCGCGAGCAGGAGAAGAATGCTGCCTTGCATCGGGACATGAAAGAGGAAGTGGGCCGCGACCAGAATGACCCCGACCTGAATGTAGCCAATCATGATGTAGGGAATGATTTTACCAATCAACACTTCGCTGGGGCGGGTCGGCATGGAGAGCAGATTCTCCATCGTGCCCCGCTCGCGTTCGCGCGTGATCGCCAGGCCGGTGATCATGATCATGGTCATGGTCAGGATTACGCCCATCAGCCCGGGCACGATATTGTACTGGGTCACGATTTCCGGGTTGTAGAGCGCGTGGACTTCCACGTCGACCGGGCCGTCGGTGGCGTTGAGCGAGGCAAGCGGTCCTTTCAGATCCTGTTGGAGCGCGGTGTTAATGACGTTGCCTAACGAACCAAGGGCATTGCCGGTTGCCACCGGGTCGCTCGCGTCTGCTTCCACGAGAACGGCCGGGCGATCGCCGCGCAGAAGGTCGCGCGTAAAATTCTCCGGAATGTTGATCACGAACTGCACTTCGCCGCGCGCCAGGAGGTTGTGCGCTTCTTTTTCTGTTGCGACCTGCTCCACGAAATTGAAGTAGGTGCTGTTCTTCATCGCATAAAGCAGCGTTCGCCCATAGGGGCCGCGATCCGCCAGGACGACCGCGGCCGGGAGATGGCGCGGATCGGAGTTGATCGCGTAACCGAAGAGGGTGAGCTGGATCAGCGGAATGCCGAGCATCATGGCAAAGGTCAGGCGGTCGCGCCGCATCTGGGTGAACTCCTTCACGATGATGCCGCGCAGGCGTCCGAAGGAAAATTTCGGGTGATGCTTCATGGCGTGAAATTGTCTTTGGAACTTTCCATTAAACTGATGAAGGCGTCCTCCAGCCCGGAGGGAATTTCACGCCAGTCGTAGGGCGGATGGCGGAAGGGGGCGATCGCCTGCTTGAGCGTGGCCGCGTCGTCACTGCTTACGTGCAGGGCATTGCCGAAGGCGACGGCCTGCTGGACCCCGGGTTGGGCGCGGAGTTGCTCGGCCAAATGGGGCAGATCAGGCCCGCTGACCGACCACGTCGTTAGGCCAACCTGCGCGATGACGTCATCGACCGAGCCATCGGCCAATAGCTTGCCGAAGGAAATGTAAGCCAGCCGGTGACAGCGCTCGGCTTCGTCCATGTAATGCGTCGTGATGAGAAACGTCAGTCCCTGGGCCGAGAGCTGGTGGATTTGTTCCCAGAAATCGCGCCGCGCTTTCGGGTCGACCCCGGCTGTCGGCTCATCCAAGAGGAGCAATTTGGGCTTGTGAATCAGGCAGGCCGCGAGCGCAAGGCGCTGCTTCCAGCCGCCGGAAAGTTCTCCGGCGAGCTGTTTCTGCCGACCGGTGAGCCCCAGTTGCGCGATGCTTTCCCTGACCGTTGCCCGCCGGTTCTTGACCGCATACATGCGGGCCACGAAATCCAAATTCTCCTGGATACTCAGGTCTTCCCAAAAACTGAAACGCTGCGTCATGTAACCGACTTCGCGTTTGATCGCCTCACTCTCCGTGATGACATCGTAGCCAAGCACTCGACCGCTGCCGTCGTCCGCGCGTAGCAAGCCGCAAAGCATGCGCAGGAAAGTCGTTTTGCCACTGCCGTTCGGGCCAAGAAATCCGTAGATCTGCCCCGTCCGCACGCGCAAATCGACATGATCAACCACCGTGCGTTCGCCGAAGCGCTTCGTCATTCCGCGCACGTCAATCGCCGCCTCGCCATTCATTTTTTTGGCTCAAATTGCACGTCGACCGGCTGCCCGGGATGCAGTTTGGCTGCGGTCGCGGGATCGAAAACCGACTCCACCAGAAAGACAAATTTCTCCCGGCTTTCGCGACTGTAGATGACCGGCGGAGTATATTCGGCGCGCGGCGAAATGTAACTGACGCGTCCGATGAACGGTTCGCTCACTCCGTCCACTGTCACGCGCGCCATATCGCCGGGTTGAATCGAGCCGACGCGCGTTTCGGGAACAAAGGCGCGCACCTTGATGTTGGGCGGTGGCAGCAGCGCAACGATTGGTTTACCCGCTGGGATCCATTCCCCCTGTCGATAAAGCGTGTCGTAAACCAGGCCCGCCTGGGGCGCGGATTGTGTCATCTGCTCAAGGTTCCACTCTGCCTGCGCGAGCTGCTGGCGGTCCTGATCTCGGACCGAGCGCGCGTTATCGAGTTCCTGCGCGGTTGACGGTCCGGTGCGAAACATGTCCTCCTGGCGCTTGAAGGTCGCCTCGGCAAGAACGAGCGCGGCCCGGGCCTGATCGCGAGCCGCTTCTTCCATTGTCGGATCGAGTGAGAAAAGCAGTTGGCCGGCGCCGGCCTGCTGGCCGCGCTGCACCGCCAGGTGGTCGAGAATGCCCCCGAGCGGGGAACTAACGTAGACGAACTCGCCTTCGACATAGCCCTGATAGCGATCGGTCGTCGCATGACTGCAACCGGCGAAAAGCAGAGCTGCGCTCGTTAGGAAAATCGCGCCGCGCAAAGTTCGTCGGCTAGCCGTCAGGATTTTTCTCATCGTTTTCCTTTTGGCAGCAGGAGCACGCCGCGCAGCACGATTCCGATCACGCCGGCGAAGGCCTCTTTCGGAGAAAGCCCCAACTCTTCCAACTTTTGTGGATTCATGATCGCCTGGATCGCCGCCAGAATGGTCTCGATCATGAGGGTGACGGAGATGTCGCGACGGACGTCGCCCGAACGCTGACCGGCCCGGAACAAGCCGCGGAAATGCGTTTCAATCAGGCGCGCACGGCGTTTCTGGATGCGCTCGAAGACGTGCGGCGCTTTCAACCGCATATCGCGCACGAAAGGCGGCTTCAGTTCACTTAGCTCGCGCTGCATCCCGTCGAGCATCGCCTGCAGAAGGGTGGCGAAATCATCCGGTTGCCGGCGTTGAATCGTCTCCAGCGTTGTGCGGACGCGGGCAAACTTGTCGTTTATCACCGCCTCGAGGAGTGCCTCCTTGCTCGGGAAATGAAGGTAAAGGGTCTTCTTACTCATGCCGAGTTCCGCCGCCAGATCGTCCATCGTCACGGTGCGAAAACCGTGATTAAGAAAATGCCCGCGGGCCACCTCTAGCACTCGGCGGCGCGGGGAACTGGCGCCGCCTGCGGGGGCCGCGCCCGCCGCGTCATTCCGGGGCGCGGCGCCCCGCCTTGTCGGCTTGGTTGGTGGCTGCATGGAGCGCTTGATTCTTAAAGACTAAGGAAACCGGAGGAGTATAGGGAGTTTCCATGCCTCGGTAAAATAAAAAATGCGCGCTGACGCTCATTCGTTGGCTCGGATTGCACTCAGCCGAGCTCGATGTTAACGCGGGACGCATCGGGCCAGGTCGATGATCTGCTTGCGGATCGGTCGCTGCACGTTGCCGATGGTAAGCAGTTGCACGCTAAAGTATCCCGGGAAGACGATGAGATGACATTGTAACCGACCGCTGTGTCGACCAGCGCGCTCACCTGGTCGCGAAACTGATCGAAGGTTTGGACCGGCCGGATGAATACTGCGGCGAAGCGACCCCAATTCGTTCCATGTTCTTCCGTCGCTTCGGGCAATCCTGGGAAGAAAACCCCCCAGGTTCGTTAGTGCCCGATTATTCTTCCCAGTTGCGCCCGCGGGTCCCAGTCTCTTGGCGGCTTCTGTTGGCTCGACCACTGCATTCCGTCGGCCTTCCAGCGCGCGCGCCACTGCTCGTAGGTGAAGCCGCGATCTTCGTCGCTCACGCCGAACTGGAATCCACAGCTCGGGCAGATCTCATAAGACCCGCCTCCGCCGGGAGAGCGGGGTGCCTCTTTCAGTTTCGAGAAACCGCAAACTGGGCAGACGTGCTTCATTCCCGCCTCCAGGTCCTCAGGTCGATCGGCTGGCCCGGCTGGCGGTCGAAATAGCCCCGGCTCCGCGGTTTAAAGAAAGTTTTCGTCGTGCCGTCGCGATTGTAGGCGCCGAACGCGCCACTCTGAGGATCGAAGACGCGTAGCACCCCATCGCGATCGACCTTCGCCGGCAGACCTTCGATCTTTGCACGACGTAGGAATTCCGATGCCATCCTTGTGTATTCATTCGCGTCGCGCGCGCCGAAATCTGTGCCGTGGCGTGCAAAATGATCAGGAAGCGAGGCCGGGTTACCCCAGGTCTGCGCGTCGCGCGGTCCGGCCGCGAATGACGAGGAGCGGGCTTTCGATTCTTTGGGGTGATTCCCGGTGAAGCTGTTTTCCGGAAGCCACAGGTAAACGAGGATTCCGGCTGCGGCGCAAGTCAGCAGGAGTTTAAGCAGACGGCGCATAGATCGTTCTGGGCGCAAAGCCGCGGTTTCTCAAGCGCGATGTTCTTTGATGGTGGACGCTGACGGAGGATAAATAGTTAAGTGCTTGACCGTCCTGTCATTCGTGGTGCTAGGCTCCGCGCGTGTGGCCCCATCGCATAAGGTTCCGGTGCCTGATCTGCGCCGTGGTGTTATGAGCGACCCGATCGAAATTCCGGCCGCCGAAACGAACGGCGGCGAAATGAAGGACGCGTCGCTGGCGAATTCGCTCTCCGATGCTGAAGTGCTCGCGGCTTACGCGATTCGCAACAACACGCAAGGCGTGCAGGATGCGGTTGAAGGCATTGCGGAGGCGCGCGAAGCCTTTGAGCAGGGCCATCTCATGGGCGACACGCAGAAGAGGTTCTATGCCGATTTCTCGGCCCTGGCTTCGCGGCTCGCGCCGGTGACGGTCTCGACGCTGCGCTCGTGTCTGGCGGAGTATGGGCCCGGTTGCCGGCGCTGGTTTGGTTTCGGACGGAGGGTGCCGTGCTCTTATGCGCAACGCTCGGCGAACTCTTATCGCACGCTGGCGACTTTCGTGCTCGTGCTCTTGCTGGCGGTCCAGAGTTATTGGCTGGTCGGGAGCAATCTGCTCGCGGCGCTGCCGAAACTGACCGCGGCCGAGGCGGGGGCGGCGGAGGCACGCTTCAACGCGGAAGGAAATGATCCGGCGCAAAAGCCGGCCATAACCAAGGAGCAGTTGGCGGAGAGGGCGGCCGAGGAAGCGCAGAATCTGGTCAGTTGGCGCCGGAACGAGATCGCCAACATGCTTGCGAAATGGATGTTTCTAAAGTCGCAACCGAGTTTAAGCCCTTCGAGCAGTGACCTGGAAGCGGGGCGAATCGTCCTGCTTTCGAGCCGTGTTTTGGAAGTCCTGCAGCAGTATGTGCTCCCGCTTCTTTACGGCTGGCTTGGCGCGATGACTTATGTGCTGCGCACGCTTGGGCAGCAAACCCGCGGGCGGCTCTATAGCGTGGACGACCAGCTCAGTTTTAACCTGCGGATCTGGCTGGGGATTGTCGCCGGGCTGGCGATCGGCTGGTTTTTCCGCAGCAACAACGGCCAAACCGCGGTCGCGATCGGCTCGATCTCGGCGCTCGCGCTGGCGTTTGTCGCCGGCTACAGCGTCGAGCTGTTGTTTACCGCGATGGACAAAATCGTAAACGCTTTCACTGGCGGACCGGCCGGCGCGCCACCGCCCCGGCGCGATCCTGCGCCGGAGCCCGCGGTGAAGAAGGGTTGAGCGGGCCGCTTGAGCGGTGGCGCGGCGCTCACCGGGGCGTTGCGAACCGAAAACCAAAGGAGAATCGTAAACGAAAATCAGATGCCAACGGATGACGTGGAGGCGGTGATGTCACGGAGCGGGCCGCGTCTCGGCGCGATCGCGCTCGACCTTCTCCGCCACGCTCTCCCGCTCGTTCCATTTTATCTGCTCCATGGGAGCAGCACGACTTATCTGCTCCTGACCGCCTTCGATCTTTCGCTTGGGCTGATGTTGATCGTCGGAACGACGCGCGACGCGAAAGATCCGACGACGGTCGACCCGCGGGCCGCTTGGCTGATCTCGCGCCTTACCGCGGCGCTCTTCCTGGCTGTTTTTCTCGGGCTGGTGGCCGCGGTGCTCACCATACCGCTCGGTCTTCCCGCGTTCATCTTTGGCTGGGCCACGGGTGTGGATTGGCACGCGCTGGTTTTTCATCCGGGTTTCTGGATCCCGGCCGCGGTGATGATGCTGGCCACCGGCGCGAGCGCACAGCGTAGTTTCGAATCCGTTACGACCGTCGGTAAGCGCGGGGCATCGGCGCACGCGGCGCCTATCGACGGCGACCTTGAGGGGGATCGGCGACATTCGAAAGCCGCCTACGCCGCTCAGGTGACTTTGATCGCGACTTACGCAGCACTGGCTTACGGGCTAAGCATCTTTGGGCGAAGAGGCTTTTTTGCTTTCCCGGCGCTCTATTCGGCGCTGCTCGTTTTCTACGACGCGCGCCCGGACGTCGGGCAAAGCGTTTTCCCGAAACTCTGGCGGGAAACCCCAGCGACGGAGCCGGCGAAGGCCGCGGCTGCAAAGCGACAAACTATGCGCGGCGTTCGTTGATCGCTCGCAGGGTTTCCGCGATCACTTCATCGCGCGGCTTCGCGCCGAGGTTGCCCCTTCCGTGAACGCGTACGCTAACGACGTTGGCTTCCAAGTCGCGCGCGCCGACGACGAGCATGGTGTGGACCTTCATCTGCTCCGCGCTGGCGATTTTCGCTTTGATGTGGTCGCTGCTCGCGTCCAGCTCGGCGCGGACTTGGTGGGCGCGCAGATCGTTTTGGATCGAGCGCGCGTAACCGAGGAGCGGCGGTTCATCGCCGATCGGGAGGATGCGAACCTGTTCCGGGGCGAGCCAGAGAGGGAAGTTGCCGGCGTAATGTTCGATCAGGAAACCGATAAAACGTTCGTGTGTGCCTAACGGGGCGCGATGAATGCAGAGCGGGGTGGCTTCGGTGTTTTCGCGGGTCTTGTAAACGAGGCCGAACCGTGCCGGCACAGCGAAATCGACCTGGTTGGTCGCGATCGTGAATTCGCGGCCGATCGCGCTCC
Source organism: Chthoniobacterales bacterium (assembly GCA_050736975.1). Lineage (GTDB taxonomy): Bacteria > Verrucomicrobiota > Verrucomicrobiia > Chthoniobacterales > UBA10450 > Palsa-1392. The sequence goes on from JBOHXL010000235.1 coordinate 40,854, forward strand.
AGACCTGGACGTCGATCTTCGGCCCATAGAACGCAGCTTCGTTAGGCACTTCGACATAGTTAATTCCGCTCCGTTGCAGGACGCCGCGCACCATTTCCTCCGTCTTGAGCCAGAGCGCGGAATTATCGACAAACTTCTGGCCAAGTTCTGCGGGATCGTGGGTGGAAAAGCGCATGACGTATTTCTCAATCCCGAAGATCTTGAAATACTTCAGATACATCTGATTGACGGCATTGAACTCCTCTTCGAACTGCTCCTCGGTGCAGTAAATGTGGGCATCGTTCATCTGGAGCGAGCGCACCCGCATGAGGCCGAAGAGCTCGCCCGACTTCTCGTAGCGATAATTCGTACCGTATTCGGCGAGCCGGATCGGGAGGTCGCGGTAACTGCGCGGGACCGCGGCGAAGAGCTTGTGGTGGTGGGGGCAGTTCATCGCTTTGAGGTAATAGCGCTCGGATTTTGTCCCGGGTAGGGTGGGCGTCTCGCCCGCGGGTTCGGGCATCTTGCCCGAACGAACTTCTTCCCCAAGCGTCCAAATCCACTCGTACCCCTTCTCCGGGTTCACCAGTCCAGCCCTCTCTGGATTCCCCACGATATAGTGAAACTTCTCTTCCAAATCCTGATCCCCGCGCACATAGCGATCAAAGCGCTCCTGTTCCCAAACCTCGCCCGTGGTCCCCTCGATCTGGTTGATCTTCTTGGCTGTAAAAGACTTGATCGAATGCATCAATTCGCCCAGCGGCCAAAAGACATTCTCGCCTTTTGCATCCTGCTCCTTGATCCAAGGCTGGAAAAGGAGGTGGACGTGATCAGGCAGAACTGCGGCCGCGATGAGTTCGTAGCGCTGGTTGTGAAGGTGTTTGAGCGCGTCGAGCACGACGGTGCGCGATTCCGGGGTAAGGCTGCGGTGCCCGCGAGTGGTGAAGGTGAGGGCGTAGATCGCCCACGGCTTTTCGAAATGTGGAAGACGCCGGCGCCGATTGTAGGTGGCGCCGCCAGGGGAAGTTCGTTCAGGCAGGATGCCCGAACCGGCGGGCCGGACGCTCACCCTACCCGGGCCTTCGTGCAGCTCCATTGGCGGGAACATCGACTCGGCGTAGTAGGGAAGATGGCCGCTGGTCAAATAGAGCTGCTCCCGCGCGATGTGCGGTGTGCGGACCCGTTGGTATCCGGCCGCGAACTCTGTTTCCTTGGCCAGCTTTTCCAGTTCTTCGATGAGGGCGGCGCCGCGGGGAAGCCAGAGCGGAAGGCCCGGCCCGACATCGTCGTCGAAGGTAAAAAGCTCCAGCTCTTTTCCGAGTTTGCGATGATCGCGCTTCTTCGCCTCCTCGAGCATGGCGAAGTATTCCGCAAGCTGGGTCTTGTTCTTGAAGGCGGTGCCATAGATGCGCTGGAGCTGCGGGTTGTTTTCGTCGCCCTTGTAGTAGGCGCTGGCCACATTCGTTAGGCGAAAGGCGCCGATGTTGCCGGTGCGCATGACGTGCGGACCGGCGCAGAGATCCGTGAAATCGCCGTTTCGATAGATCGTGATCGTCTCGTCTTCTGGAATGTTCTGGATGATATCGAGCTTGAATTTGCTTGGCTCGGGTCTCGCACTGAGTGCGCCAAGTTCGCCCCGGTTCGCCATCTCCAGCGCGGCGGCGCGCGAGAGTGCGATGCGCTCAAATCGATGGTTGGCTTTGATCTCCTTTTTCATCTCGGCCTCGATTTTCTCGAAGTCCTCGGTTGAGATGCGGTAGGGCAGCTCGACGTCGTAGTAAAAGCCGTTCTCGACCGGCGGCCCGGCGGCGAACTGTGCTTCCGGCCAGAGGCGCAAAATGGCCATCGCGAGGACATGCGCACAGGAATGACGAATCCGTTCCAGCTCCGTCATGGGCGGGCCTTCATGGGCCTGCGGGCCCTCCTCGGCGGCGACGTCTTCGGCGACTGAGCGTTCATCATTCATTGGCTGGCGAAAGTGGAAATTAATGGGCTGCAACCTAAGCAGGTTACGCCGAATTTGCATCATGGCAGTCCGGCCGAAGCGTGCGGGGTTTTCCCGGTTGTTGCTTTGACTCGCGATAAGCCAGCCGCGCCCCCCGCGCGAGATTTCAACGCCGAGCGCGAGCGCGCCTAACGAACTGCAATCGCCGGGCTCGCTTCGCAGTTAGCCGCGCTTGCTGAAGATCTTGAGTTCCTCGGCGGCTTTCTGGAGCTCGTCGAGCGTGAGGAGGGCGGCTTCCTGTTTCTTAATCGTGGCCGCGTTGGTCACCTGCATTTGCTGCAGCAGTTGTAGCATGACGGCAGTATCGAGACGGGGCGCGGCTCGATTTGCCGCCGGGGCGACGGCGGCCGCGCTTGGGGAGGTTGCGGCCTGGAGGATGACCGGGGCGGGAGTTTGTGCGTGGATCAGCGCGATCGTTAGGCCAAGGGAAGCGAGCGCGGCGAGCAAGAGCGCTTTCATCCTAGCGGCCTCCCCGGCTGGAGTAAATACGCGCGACGCGGATAGCTTCACCCAGGTTCGCCAGCTTGGCGTCGATTTTAGCCTGGTTATCCGCGATCTGAAGTTGTTGCGCCTGTACCTGCTTGAGCATCGCCGCCAACTGCTCCTGGTCGTTCGCCATGGGAGACTGCGCGCCAATCGAGGTAGTCAGGAGGATGAGCCCGCCGAGTAGTGTCAGTTTTTTCATAAGCAACCGTCTCGGCCCACTAGCGAAGCAAGTCACGTTCCCGCACCTGGCGGAGAAGCCCTGCCTTTGGTCCGCGGCGCGAAAATTGCTTGCGAGAAGGGGCCCAGTCGATACCCTTCGCCCATGGCCGGTCCGGGAATGTTTCAATCGCAAAATCTTTCCCTGCAGCAGGTCCTCGCGCCGCAACTCCAGCAGAGCCTGCTAATTCTTCAGGCGCCCCTCCTGGAACTGCGGAATCTCGTCCAACAGGAGATGGAAACCAACCCGGTGCTCGAGGAGTTGGCCGAACCGACAGAGGAAGAGCGACAGGTTTCCGAAAGCGAGCCGGCGGAGGATAATTTCAAGGAAGAGTTCGATCAACTGGCCAAGCTCGATGACGAGTGGCGCGATTATATGGCGCAATCGAGCAGCTACAGTGGCCGCTCCCAGGAGGATGAGGAGAAGCGCCAGTTCTTTTTCGATTCCATCGCCACCCAGGAAACGTTGCAGCAGCATCTAGTCGCGCAGCTCAATCAAAACGCCCTGAGCAGCGATGATCGCAAGACCGCGGAGCTGATCATCGGAAACATCGACGACAACGGATTCCTCCAGACGACCCCGGAAGAGATGGCGATGAATACCGGCATCCCGCAGGAGGATTTCGAGCTCATGCTCACTCTCGTCCAGAGCTTTTATCCGCCGGGCGTGGGGGCGCGCGACTTGCGCGAGTGCCTCCTGATTCAGCTAAAACGCGACGGACGCGAAAAAGGTCTCGAATACCGGGTCGTATCCGATCACATGGTCGACCTGGGTAAGCGGCGATTTCCCGAGATCGCGCGCCGGATGGGGATCACGGTCGAGCAGGTGCAAAAGGCGGCCAATAACATCGCGCAGCTCGACCCGCGCCCCGGCCAGATTTTCGCCGAGGCGCCGCAGAATTACGTCCTGCCAGATGTGACCGTGGAAAAGATTCAGGGCGAATATCAGGTCATCCTGAACGGGGAACAGATCCCCCATCTGCGCATCAGCAACACCTACAAGGACATCATGGCGCAGGACGGCAACGGCAGCGAAGTGAAGGACTACATCCGGGACAAAATCCGGAGCGGGAAATTCCTGATCAAATCGATTCATCAGCGCCAGCAGACGATCTCCAACATCGCGCACCAGATCGTGGATCGGCAGAAGGAATTTCTCGAGCGCGGTTCGGCGCACCTAAAGCCGATGACGATGGTGCAAATCGCCGACGCAGTCGGGGTGCACGAGACGACGGTCAGCCGCGCCATTTCCGGAAAATACATTTCCACTCCACAGGGCGTTTTCGAGATGAAATACTTTTTCACGCCCGGCTACCAAACTTCGAGCGGTGTCTCGATGAGCAACACGAGCGTGAAAGAGGCGATCCTCAACCTGGTAAAGAGCGAGTCGGGCAGTGCGCCGCTGAGCGACAAGGAAATCGTCGAGATCCTGGGTCAGCGCGGTATCCCGATCGCGCGCCGCACGGTCGCGAAGTACCGGACGGAGCTGAATATTTTGCCAAGCAACATGCGGCGGAAGTACTAGGAAAAAGCATTTTTCTTCGATGACTCCCTTTCTCCGCCGCGCTGTCATCGCCGAGTGGCGCGGGCTGCCGAGCGACCCGCCCCGGCCCGACCGCACCCAATCGACGGCCGAGCTGATGCCCAAGGTGATGCATAAGCTCGGACTCCGTGAACGCTTGCAGGAACACGAAGTTCTTGGGACGTGGAAAGCGCTGGTAGGCGATTTTATCGCGGCGCATTCCTGCCCGATCGCCCTGCGCGAAGGCATTCTCTATGTGCACGTCTTGCAACCGGCCCTGCACTTCGAGCTGGAGCGGGTGAACAAGCCCCAGATTTTGCGCAAACTGAAGGAGCGCTTCGGGGCAAGGGTGATTCGCGACCTGCGCTTTCGCCTCGGCTAACGAGCCGGTTTTCGCCGCTTTCGCTTTCGCAGCGCCTTGACGAAGGCGCGGAGCGTTTCCTCGCTCACGTGGTGCTCGATTCCCTCGGCGTCCGATTCCGCCACGAAGGTCGGCACGCCTAACGATTTCAAAAACTCGACCACGACCTCGTGCCGGGTGCGCGATTCCTCAGAGAGCTTGCTCCCGCTTGAAGTCAGAAAAATGGAGCGGTAGGGGCGGCTCGTGACCAGGCCTTCGCGTTGCAGCCGTTGAATCGTGCGCGCGACGGTGACGTGCGTGACGCCGAGCCGTCGCGCCAAGTCGATAACACGCGCTTCGCCGGTCGCGGCGATGAGCTCGGCGATGATCTCGACGTAATCCTGGGCGGTCTCGTGCGAATGTTCCTCCCGCGTCCGGCGGGGATGCCGATAAGGTAGGGCCGGGTGACGTTTGCGGGATTTTGCGGCTTTGGCGGCGGCCGACACGGGCGCAAGCAAACCAAAAGAAGGGTCCATTGACAACCAGAAGATGAATTTGTAGCCTGTGCTACATCTTTAAGCCTTGGCTTCGAGAAGTAGAATCTGCTGGATAATGGCAATACCGGAAGCAACTGACGAGGCCACTGAGCACCGCGGCGCGTGGAAGCGGCGGGGCGAGATGGTTTCGCTCCCCGAAGTTCACCGCAGTATTGCGGTGCCGGTGAACGCGCCGTTCTGGCGGAAGCTGCTCGCCTTCTCCGGGCCCGGCTTTCTGGTTGCGGTCGGCTACATGGATCCGGGTAACTGGGCGACCGATCTCGCCGGCGGCGCGCAGTTTGGCTACACGCTCCTCTCCATCGTCATGATTTCGAATCTCATGGCGATTCTCCTTCAGCATTTGTGCATCAAGCTCGGCGTCGGCACTGGCCGTGACCTCGCGCAGGCCTGCCGCGATCATTATTCCACCCCAACCGTCTGGTTTCTCTGGATCCTCTGCGAAATCGCCATTGCCGCGTGTGACCTGGCTGAGGTCGTCGGTTCCGCCATCGCACTTCAACTTCTTTTCGGCATCCCGCTGGTCTGGGGCTGCGTCATTACCGCATTCGATGTGCTTCTGGTGCTCTTCCTGCAGACCAAAGGCTTTCGTTACATTGAGTCGGTGGTGATCACTCTCATCGCCACCATTGGCGGCTGTTTTGCCGCCGAACTCTTTTTCTCCCGGCCAAGTTTCGTGGGAGTCCTGCTCGGTTTCGTTCCCGGTCCGCAGATCGTCACCAATCAAGGGATGCTTTACGTCGCAATCGGGATCATCGGCGCGACGGTCATGCCGCATAATCTCTACCTGCATTCCTCCATCGTGCAGACGCGCAAATTCGAGCAGACACCGCTCGGCAAATGCGAGGCGATCAAGTTCGCGACGATCGATTCGACTGTCGCGCTCATGCTCGCGCTCTTCATCAATGCCGCCATTCTAATTCTTGCCGCCGCTGTCTTTCACTGGTCGGGGCATCAGGACGTGGCGGAAATCCAGGACGCTTACAAACTCCTCAGCCCGATGCTGGGCGTCGGCATCGCCAGCATCCTGTTCGCCGTGGCCCTGCTCGCTTCGGGACAAAACTCTACGCTTACCGGCACGCTCGCGGGACAAATCGTGATGGAAGGTTTCATCAATATCCGGCTGCGCCCCTGGCTGCGCCGGCTCATCACCCGCGCGATCGCGATCGTCCCGGCCGTGGGTGTGATCGGGTTTTTCGGCGAGGGTAAGACGACGGAGTTGCTCATCGCCAGCCAGGTGGTGCTGAGCATGCAACTCGGCTTCGCCGTCTGGCCGCTAATGCGTTTTACCGACGAAAAAGCGAAGATGGGGGAGTTCGCAAACCGGCTTTGGATCAGGATTCTCGGCTGGACCACTGCGGCCATCATCATCGTGCTCAACCTCAAATTGCTCTTCGACACTTTCCTGCCCATCGTAGCGCTGAAAGCGTTTTATGGCTTTCTCGGCCTGCCGGCGCCAACGCCATAACTCCGCCATAACTCCCGATGTATAAAACCATCCTCATTCCAGTGGAAAATCGGGAAACCGACGAGACGATTCTCGCTCACATCCGTCCGCTCGCCCGTTTAACCGGCGCGAGTTTGATTTTGATGCACGTGGCTGATGGCTGGGTGGCTCGTAACTATGAGCAACTCGAACTTAGCGAAAGCGAAGAGATGCGCGAAGATCGTCGATACCTTGAAACACTTGAGCGCGAACTGCGTGGCGAAGGCTTCATCGTCAGCTCCGTCCTCGCGCTAGGCGAGCCGTCGCGTGAAATCGTCAAACTGGCCAATGAGCGAAAGGTGGACCTCATTGCGATGAGCACGCACGGCCACCGGTTCATCAGCGACCTCCTTTACGGCAGTACGGCGGATAAGGTGCGGCACCTCGTGAACGTGCCGGTCCTTCTGCTTAAAGCACGGCGTTGAACGACCGCGCTCATCCGTCTGCTCTGACGACAGGCGCAAGGCACGACGGGTAGAAAAGCGCTCAACTCAGCCTGATAACCGCTTGGAAATTGGACAGTGCAGACGATCTGGCTTAACGATCCGAGAGCATTTCTGCCATGCCTGGGCCGAGTAAAATTTACTTCATTATTTTCGATCTCGCCACGATCGCCGGTGGCGTGATTGGCTACCTCAAAGCCGGCAGCGCGATCTCCCTTATCTCGGGCTCGATCAGCGGCCTGCTGCTGCTGGGAGCGGCTTTTCTGCTTCCGGGCCAGGCGGTCGCCGGGCTGGCGCTTGGTGGGATCGTTTCCCTCCTGCTCATCCGTTACTTTCTGCCCGCATTTTTTCGCACCGGTAAAATGATGCCGGCTGGAATGATGTCGCTCCTCAGTATCCTCGGCCTCGTCTTTGCGATCGTCGGCTGGATCCGCAGATAGGCGCTGGGTGTGCGCAAGTTTCGTCGAAGCACGTTAGGCTGGCTCGCCCTCTTGCTCTTTCTCGCGCTCTTTGGCGCCATCGTCCTGCGCTGGATATCGCTCGAACGTCTGCGGCTGACCTTGCAGCGGCTCGGTCCGCCGACGCTCCCCACGCCGAGAGAATTGCTGCCGACCGCGACGCCCTGGCGAACGCCGGTGATTGGCGGGCGACTCGATACCGCGAAATTGTGGAGCGGCATCACGGTGCACGCCGAAGTCGATCCGAGCCCGGGGAGTGCGGCCTCGGTCGAGCGGCTTGATCCCCAGAGTTACGTGCTGGATTTGAAATTGAAGGTGCGCGTGCCCACGCCCAACCGGACGCTGGAGGAACTGGCGAAAATCACCCCGGAGTTGCCCAAGCTGCTGCCGGATCTGGCGGCCACGATCGAATCCGATCCGGTGTCGCCTCTTTTCCAGGAATTGTACGCGTTCAAGGTCCAGACGTTGCGGGAAGATCTCGTTAGGCTGGATCAGCTCCTTTCCCGCCACAACTTCTACGATTGCCAGACGATCCTGCGCCTGCGCCATCCCGTCACGAAACGGAATGCGATCCTGCTCCAGGCCGACATGGACGTCGATGCCGATGGATCTGATGCCGACCGCCTGCCCGAAATCGACGGTTCCTCGGCGAACTTCAAACCTTTCACCAGTTATCGCTGGAACAAGAAAACGTCTCGCCCGAGTCCGTTTCTGGCTGCGGCGGAGGAGAAGCTGCGCCGTTATGAAACCGAATTCACGCAAAAAGGCCTGACGATGGAACGGAACCGCGATCTGCGGATCGGCATCCAGCGCATGAAAGCGGAGGTCGACTCCCTCAGGCGCTTCAGTTTCCTCATCGCCTCGACCGATCCCTACATCGTGCTCCCGGGGATTTTCGCCCACGCGAAAGAAGGCGGCAAAGTGGGCGATTACGCGGTGGCGATTTACGGGGACCAGATTTATCCAGCGATCGTGGGGGACATCGGCCCCAACGACAAAGTGGGCGAAGCCTCGCTCCGGATCGCGAAAGAAATCAACCCCCTTGCGACTGCTAACAACCGGCCGGTAAGCGATCTGAAGGTGACCTATCTGATCTTCCCCGGCACGGCCGATACGCCCTTCGGGCCGCCTGATCTGGAGAAAATGCGCAGCCGCTGTGAGAAGCTGGTGCTGGATTTGGGTGGCGCGAGCGTGCTGTTACATCACTGGCAGAACCTGATCCCGACACCGACCCCTTCACCCACCCCGGCGCCAACGCCATCACCGGGTGCGACCCTTTCGCCTAACGAGTCGGCGACGCCTTCGCCAACGCCATTGGCCGCGCCAACATTTGCCTTTCCAACCCCGGCTGAATCATCCTCGCCGTCGCCGATTCCGACCACTTCTCCGCCCGTTGCACCCACTTCGAGCCCGATCCCGAGCCCGGAGTCGAACTGAGCAAACGCGGGACTCGTTGCCAGCGGCTCGATTATGGTCCGGGGGGGGTGACCGATGATCGGACCCCTGCCGGGGCCCTCCCGAAATCATGCAACTGGTCCGCGGTCGCGGTACCCTCCTGCGAACCCTTCAAGTACGAATCAACCGTGAGTTCGTTCGCCCGGCGCGCGATCTTTGCAACGGTGGCAATGTTCATGCCGTTGGCTTGTGCAAGGTTGGTCCAACTCTTGCCCTGCGACCTGAGATTGACCAGCTCCTGCACTTTTGGCTGGTGATTTCTGGCGATCGTGTTGAAGGCGAGCAGTTCACCCAGACGAAGCCGCATTTGATTCTGCTGCTTCAACAGTTGCGCCTGACTGACGCCGCTGACCACAGATACCGCGGCGAGGGCATACGAACGCTCCTGCTGCGAAGACTCGGCGGAATTAATGGCCGTGATCGCATTCGCCAGGCCGGGTTCGTCGTTGCTTCCGGTATTCCCGCCGCGATTCACGAAGCCACCACCGATATGGCTCCCGGTCGGCGGCTCAACCCAAAGCGCACGCTTTTGCTCCGCCGTCGGGGCCGAAGCGGAGGCCACTTTGGAGGTAGAGGTTGACTGAGGTCCGGCCGTCTCAGGGGGTGCGGCACAACCCGCTGCGAAACAACCGATCGAGAGAAGGCCAAGTAACCATTTTGTCATCGCATCGTCGTAATCTCTCATTCGCGAATCGTCAAGGATTGGCCCGCATTTCCCGAATCATCTGTCGCCAAAACGTAACAATTGAGCTTTTGCCTCCTCGATTTTCACTGATTAGAAGGAAGCGTGGTGATCAATCGCACGAATCGCTATCGTGCTGCGTGGATTTCCGACGTGCATCTGGGCACCCGGGGCAGCAACGCCACCGCTTTTCTCAGTTTCCTGAAAGAGAACGAGTTTGAAACTCTCTATGTCGTTGGGGACCTGATCGACATCTGGTCACTCCGGCGCGGAATCTATTGGCCGCAGGAGCATAACGACGTCATCCAAAAGCTCCTGCGTAAAGCGCGCAAGGGGACGCGGGTCATCTACATTCCGGGCAATCACGATGAATTTCTTGCCAGCCACCTCGGTGCCTACGGGGCGATCACGATCCAAAAGCACGCCATCCATGTGACCGCCGATGGCCACCGCATTCTCGTCCTGCACGGTCATGAGCTCGACACCGTGGTGCAAAACCTCAAGTGGCTCGCGCTTCTCGGCGACCTCGGGTACCAATTTCTCCTCGCCCTCAATCCGCTGATCAACGCCGTCCGCCGGATTTTTGGTTTCGGTTACTGGTCGTTGAGCAAGGCGGTCAAGGCGCGGGTCAAAGACGCGGTCAGTTTCATTGGCGCCTACGAAGACGCGATAGTTCGCTATGCCGAGCGCTTCAACGTGCAGGGCGTTCTCTGCGGGCACATTCACAGTCCAGTCATTCGGCAGATCGGCGACAAGACGTATTATAACTGCGGCGATTGGGTCGAGAATTGCTCCGCCCTGGTCGAACAGGATGATGGTCAAATCGAGTTGCTGACCAACTGCGTGGGAGCGACAATGGAATCTGTCAGGCTGGCGTCACGCCTCCCGGAGCGGCTGAGGCTGGCATCGGACGAAACTCATGAAAAAGAAACCGACTGCGCGCCGGGAGAAGCCGAACCACGAGATTTCTCCGGCAAGATCATTGCTTACCGACCTCGTTAGTCTGCGCCGGACTTTGCGTCACACCGGTCGTGCCTATCTCAACCGGCTGGAAGCGGAGATCGACGAAGTCGCCGCCTGGGCGACGGAACGAGCCAAGGAACGGGACCTGCCAAAAGCGCGCATCCGCGACCTCGGCGACATGATCACCCTGGTGCGCAAGATCGATGGCAAACCGAGCAAGGGGCGCCGGCGCGACCTGAAGAAAATTGACGCCACCTTGGGCGACCTGCGGGAATTGATCGGGCAGAAGGCTTCTCGTTAGGCCGGATCCTGTGGCGCGGGCCAATCGCGCGCATAGCGGATCAGGCGACGTTCAAAAGGGCCCGGTTTCTCGGCAAAGAAACGTGCGCACAGACCAAGCACGACGCGCTCCAGCTCGCGCTCGCGCGCGCAGATCAGGCCGAGCAGAACGGCGCGCTCCTCCTCCGGCGAGTCGGCGCTCGCTTCCAGCCAGTCGCGAAACGAGGCAAGATCGTGCAGATCGCCCAGCCGCTGGCCGAGAGTCTTGGCCGCCTCCGCCATTTCCGACAAGACCGCGCGGTTGAGGTTTTGTAGAATGCGCGCCTGATACCAGATGTCCTTCACTCGTTTGCGCAGGGAATGGAAATTTTCCGCCGTCGGATCGGTGCGGACGCGGCGAAAACATTTGCGTCCGCGGCGGTAGGCGTCCTTGAGGGCGCAGCAGAGATCATCGATCCCAAGATCCTCCAGGGGCCAGCCTTCGATCCGGTCGCACATCCGCTGTAAGATCGCCAGGACCTCGTCCTGTCGGGGCCCAAAGGATTCGACCGCCGCCTCGATCTTCTCTTCCAGAGCCGCTGCGGTGTGAGGAAATGCCACATCTTCAGGCGCGACCTGTTCGCGCAATTTTTCGAGCACCTGCAACCGCACCCGGCTGTCGCGCGAACTGGCGAAGCTGCGCGCCACCTCACGCAACTGCCGGTTTTCCTCCTTGAAAATATCCTTCCCGATCTCTTCCCGCACCAGGCGCAAAAGGGCGCGCGCCTTCTTGATGTGCTTGCGCGTGTCGTGGACCGCCCTGGCCTCCTCTCCCGCCGTCACGCCGTTGATTTCGCAGAGCGCGCCTTCCAGTTCTTCGCGGGCGATCCGGCGAATTCCCGCGGCCAGAGCCGCGTTGGTTTTCAAGCAATAACTCATAAGCCTTGCGCTGCTCTACGACGGACGGTCTCCAGATGATCGCCCTACCCCGCATGGATTCGAACCATGAATAACGCCTCCAAAGGGCGCTGTGTTACCGTTACACCACGGGGTATCGACAGGAGCTTGTAATCACCGCACTTGGGTCGAACCGGCGCAGCGCCCGGCAGCTTAAGAAGGCCGGGCGGAATTCGCAAATGACTCCGCGCACTTGCCGGACTGGACGAATCAACCGGCGCAAAGTGCGTGACATTTCGCTTGGGGCAATTCCCTGATAGCTTGCTCTGGAGTGAAATTGTGTTCATCGAAATTCCGTGTCGCGCCAGGTCGTACCTTTCGTCTGAGCAAATGCCCGACTGACATCAAGCCGCTCTATAAATCGAAGTCGCATTATCGCAGGATGTTGACACAGCAAGTCGGGGAGTTGAGCGCGCAGCAGAGCCTGCTCTACGCCTCCAACGCCCATGCCCTTCTCCTGATTTTCCAGGCGATGGATGCGGCCGGGAAAGACAGCGCGATCAAACACGTGATGTCGGGAGTGAACCCGCAAGGTTGCGAAGTTTACAGCTTCAAGCACCCCAGCGCCGAAGAACTGGAGCACGATTTCCTCTGGCGCACGACGCGCTGCCTGCCCGAGCGCGGGCGGATCGGAATTTTTAACCGCTCCTATTACGAGGAAGTTCTGATCGTGCGGGTGCATCCCGACATCCTGCGCGGCGAAGACTTACCGGTGGAGTTGCTCAACCATGAGACGATTTGGGAGGAGCGTTATCGTTCGATTAACGACCTCGAAAGTCACCTCCTGCGCAACGGCACACGGATTTTGAAATTCTTTCTCCACATCTCGAAAGAGGAACAGCGCAGGCGTTTCCTCAACCGGCTGGAGGACCCGGACAAGAACTGGAAGTTCAGCGCCGGCGACCTCGCGGAGCGGGAGCTCTGGAATCAATACATGGTGGCTTACCAGGAATGCCTCCGCGCCACGAGCACGAGAACCGCACCGTGGTATGTGATTCCGGCCGATGACAAAAAAAACGCCCGCCTTCTCATCGCGGAAGCGATTGTCGAGACGCTCAAAGACTTGAAGATGTCTTATCCGCATCCCGACCAGGCGCATCGCAGGGAGCTGGCAGCGATCCGCAAGATCCTGGAGAAGGAAAAGAAGGCGTAGCCGCTCACTCTCCTGAGGACAAGCTCATTGAGTCCGTCGCGTTTGAATTTTCGAGTCGAAACGGGGGCGAGCGATTCGGGTGCGCGGGCCGGGATTTTTCGCACCTTGCATAACGAAGTGCAGACCCCGGTCTTCATGCCGGTCGGGACCAAGGCGACAGTGAAGGCGCAACTCCCGCGCACGCTTGAGGAAGCGGGAACGCAGATTCTGCTCGCCAACGCTTACCACCTGCTCCTGCGGCCAGGCGTGGAAGTGTTTCGGCGGACTGGCGGCATTCACGGTTTTATGAGTTGGGACCGGGCCGTCCTGACTGATTCCGGCGGCTTCCAAATCTTCTCGCTTCCGCATGCCTGCGCCATGAGCGAGGCGGGTGCGGTTTTTCGGAGCTACCTCGACGGACGAACGATTCTGCTCAGCCCGGAGCTGAGCGTCGAAACCCAGATTGCGATCGGCGGCGACATCATGATGGCGCTCGATCAATGCATCGCCTCGACAGCGGACGAAGCGAGCGCGCGGAAATCAGTTGAGATGACCTCCCGCTGGGCCGCGCGCAGCCTGGCGGCGCGGGGCGATTCGCCACAGTCAATATTCGCCATTGTTCAGGGCGCGCTTTTTCAGGAATTGCGACGGGAGAGTGCCGCGGACCTGGGGGAAATGCTCTTCGATGGTTTTGCGATCGGCGGCCTGGCAGTTGGCGAAAGCCGAAGCGAGCGCGAAGACCTCACAGAATTTACTGCGCAATTTCTGCCGGCCGACAAACCGCGTTATCTCATGGGTGTCGGCACGCCGCTCGATATTCTGGAAGCGGTCCATCGCGGGGTCGACATGTTCGATTGCATCATGCCGACCCAGCTCGCACAGCGCGGCAGCGTTTTTACTTCGCGCGGTTTTCTTCAGATGCGGCGCGGCGTTTACAAATTTTCAAATGATCCGCTCGATCCCGCCTGCAACTGCCCAACCTGCGCGCGCTACACCCGCGCCTACCTGCACCATCTGACCAAGACAAGCGAGACACTCGGCTGGCAGCTCCTTGGCAAGCACAACTTCCAGTTTTACCACCAGCTCATGCGCGACATCCGGGAGAGCATTCTGGCCGGCCGCTTCGGGGCGTTTTATCGGGAGAAGCGCGCCGTTTTGCAGGAATCGGATCGCGAACATCCGGTGCGCCGGTCGAAGCCCGCCCGCCAAAGATCGACGTCGTTAGGCAAGTACGAAGTCCACATCGCGCGCGAAGGATTCGCCAGCATCCGGCAGGTGACCTCGGGTGAGATCATGCACCTGCGCACGCCGCCGATGGAGGAAGCGCGCAGTCTTTACGTCGAACAATCGAACCTGGCGGAGCGCGTGCGATTACCCTGGGAAAAGGTTGCGGAGCCGCTCGTTATCTGGGACGTCGGCCTCGGCGCGGCGGCGAATGCGATGGCGGCGATCCAATGTTACGAAGAGCAGAGTGCGGTTGGTCCCGTCCGTCCCATGCATCTCATCAGTTTCGAAAACGATCTCGATTCCTTGAAACTCGCCTTGCGCCACGACGACAAGTTTCCCCATCTGCGGCACGCCGGACCGGTCGGCATCCTCGAGAAGGGAGAGTGGCGATCAAAGCGCTACGAAGGGTTGAGTTGGCAGCTCGTAGCGGGTGATTTCTTCGAGACCGTCCAGCAGGCGCCACTCCCACCCGATCTGATCTTTTACGACATGTTCTCGAGCAAAACGCACGGCGAACAATGGACGATCGAGCTCTTCCGCCGCCTCTTTGCCGCCTGCCGGGGAAGGGTGACGGAGATGTTTACCTATACCCATTCGACCGCGGCCCGGGCCGCTCTTCTCGCCGCGGGATTTTATGTGGCGAAGGGTCGCCCCGCAGGGGCCAAGGAGGAGACGACCGTCGCACTCACCCCTGCGGTGCGCTGCTCGCCCTACGCGCATCGTTACGAGCTTCTCGGCTTGGAATGGATCGGGCGCTGGCATCGTTCGCACGCCAAATTCCCTGCCGAAGTTCCCATCGAGCAAAGGCCGGCCTTCGAGGAACTGATCCAGGGACACGAACAATTCCGATCTGGGTAGCGCAACCTGCCGGCCTCGCTAGTCGTTAGGCCGAAAAATGGATGCCTGCGCTACCGTGGCGGCAATTCCGCTTTCTCCGCGTACGGACCAGCCTTGAGCAAATTGTCGATTCCGCCCTGGTTTCGTAGCAACGCTTTCATGCTCCAGTGAATGTGGCCAGGTGAGGATGTGCCGCGACGAGTCAGTTCGATCTCTTGAATGATCTCGCTCGCCGGGCGTTTCGAGCCGATCCGCTCCGTGGCGATCCCGGGCCAGATGGGTATTCCGTGGCTCTGCGACCGCCACCAGTCGAGCAGAACCGGGAAGCTTTGCTCCGCCGGTCGAATGCTCCAATAGAGCTGTGGCGCGAGATAATCAACCCAGCCTTCTGCGACCCATTTGCGCGAATCGGCGAATAATTCGGCGTAGGCGTCAAGCCCCGCTTTGGTCGTCGGCGGCACACCGGGCCGCCAGATTCCGAAGGGACTGATTCCAACCCGTGCGCGGGGCTTGATTGCTTTGACCGCGCGATACATCGAGCGCACGAAATCGTTGATGTTCTCCCGTCGCCAATCCGCCCGGCTCAAACCGCTCGTGGTCCCGTAACGCTCCCAGCTCGAGTCGTCGGGGAACGAACCCTCGCCGGGCTTGAGTGGATAAGGATAAAAGTAATCGTCGAGGTGGATGCCATCGATGTCGTAGCGCCGGGTGATATCGGTGATGACTTTGATCACGTAGGCGCGCGCCGCCGGTTCGCCGGGATCGATCCAGAGTTGCTTCCCGAAACGCCGCACCCATTCCGGATGCTGCTTCGCGACATGGTTGGCGGGAAGATTTTCGCTCGCACTGACTGCGGCGCGAAACGGATTCACCCAGGCGTGCAGTTCGAGCCCGCGCGCGTGTGCTTCCGCGATCGCGAACGCTAGCGGGTCGTAACCGGGCGACACTCCCGCCTGGCCGCTAAGGAATTGCGACCACGGCTCGATTTTCGAATAGTAGAGCGCGTCGCTTGCCGGGCGCACCTGGAGCAGGATGGCGTTGAGTCTCAATTCTGCCGCCCGATCGAGGAGAGCACGCAGCTCCTCCTTTTGCGTGGCGGCGGGCAGCCCCGGCTTCGATGGCCAATCGAGATTGTAAACCGTTGCGACCCACGCCCCGCGAAATTCCCGCTCCGCACCCCGAGCCGAAAGGGTTAATACGCCTACCGAAAAGAGAAGAGAGAGAAGCGGTCGAAACCGGGGCATGCGAATAATGATAGCGACGAAATCGAACTGTTGTAGGGCGGGACGCTGACCCCGGCCAGCGTATTCGATCGACCGCAAGTCGAAATTCGCGTCTCCGGACTACAACAGCGCGCTGGCAACGGCTGTCGGAAAAATTTCGCTGACTTCACCCTCGAGTCGGAGCGAAACACAGGTCTCGTTATCGTGCCCGGTCGCGCCCCGATTGATAATGATGAATGGCGCGCCGTGCCGTGCAGCCAACAACGGAAACGCGGCCGCCGGGTAAACTGACAGGGTGGAACCGAGCGCCACCACCAGGTCGGCCTCTATCGCGCCAGCCTGAGCGCGCCCCAGTTCCGCGGGATCGAGACTTTGTCCAAAACTGATCGTCGCCGGTTTCAAGAATCCACCGCACTTGCAGAGCGGCGGCGTGCGCCGGGCGCGGAAGAAATCGAAATGCGGTTGCGGATCGCCGCGCCATCTGCAGCTCTGGCACTCGACGAGCGAGTTGCTGCCGTGCAGTTCCACGAGTCGCTCTGCACTCGTGCCCGCGAGGCCGTGCAACCCGTCGATGTTTTGCGTCACCACCAGGTCGACCTTGCCCGCCTGCTCCAGTCGAACGATGGCGCGATGAACGTCGTTAGGCAGGGCGTTCTTGAATGACTCCCACCCTTCCAGCTTGTAATCCCAGTGCTCGATCCGCGCCGCTTCCGAGGTCATGAAATCCTGGTAGTAAACCGGCTGGCGTCGGGTCCAGACGCCTTGCGGGCCGCGAAAATCCGGGATGCCGCTCGCGGTTGAAATTCCCGCCCCGGTAAAGATGAGCATCCGCCGTGAAGCCCGCAGGTAATCAGTCAGGTCCCTCACGAGATTCACCCTTCCGGCGAGTCCGGAATTTGGCAACCGCCAATCGCGCCATCCGCTGATCCGATGAACTCGTTAGGCTGGGAGAAGCGGCGCGGGCAATCGAATCTCGACTGTGGTGCCGCTGCCTGGGACGCTCGAAACCGAGATCGTTCCCTGGTGGGCGGTCACGACTGACTTGGCGATCGCCATGCCGAGCCCGGTGCCGTGCGATTTTCCGTGCGTCACAAAGGGTTCGAAAACCTTCGACAAAATCTCGGCTGGAATGCCGGTGCCGGTGTCGGCGATTCGGATGACAACCTGGTTGTCCACCAGCTCGGTGCTGAAGGTGAGGATGCCGCCGTTGGGCATTGCTTCCCGGGCGTTCTTGATCAGGTTGCAAAGCACGCGGACGAACCGCGCAAAATCGACGCTGATGTTTCCCTCGAACCGGATGTCCTTGACCAACTGGATGTTTTTTCCGGGAAGGAGGGAGAGCGACTGAGTGTTGAGTTCGTCGAGCAAACGCCAGATCGAGACCGTCTCGCACTCGAGAGCGGCGTTGCCGCGCGCGTAGTCGAGCAATTCCTGTGTCATGGCGAGCATTCCATCGACCGCGTGATCCATCATCTTGGTCAATTGCAACTGGCGCGGGTCTTTGCTTTCGCTGGCGATCAAATCGGAGCAACCCCGGATGATGCAAATGGGATTCTTGAGGTCGTGGATGATGCTGTTGGCCATCGACCCGACGAGACTGAGCCGCTCGGAGCGCATCACCTCGGTGATGAAATGCGAGTTAACGCTCCGCAGTCGTTCCGTGACCGAGCGGAGGAAGTTCATGTGCAGACGGCTTGGCGCCAGCTCGAGGATATGCTGAAAAGTTGGCTCATCGACCGTCCCGAGAAGGGTCGCCCCGACGGCGGTCGCCATGGCTGAACGCGGCTGTCCGTCGAGCAGCGCCATTTCGCCAAAGAAATTGCCCGGCTGAATGTAGCCGAGGGTTTCCTGTTCGCCGCCGCGGCCGGACTTGGAAATCTTGACCGAGCCTGCGCCGACGAGGTAGAGCAAATCGCCCGGGTCGCCCTCGCGAAAAATGATTTCGCCCGGCTCGAGATGAACAACGTGGACCTCAGGCGCGATCTCCTCGAGGACGTTGGCTTCGATTCCTTCGAAGATTCGGTTTTTCGCCAGCCCATCAAAGGCTTGAGCTCCAGATGCAATCATATCGGCGAGGAAGCTGCGGCAAGGGATAGCGCCCGCCGGGTGTTATTTCCAGTGCCTGCCAGAAGCACTTCAATCTGTTGAATAATCTCGCTCGGCCGGTAGGGACGGCGGATGAATCCGGCGAGACCGTTCGCTATCATTCGATCGAGCCGATGTTTTTCGACGAAACCGGTATTGAGGAGAACGAGGACCTGCGGATCGATCGCGCGCATGCGGTTAAAGGTTTCCTCGCCATCCATGCAGGGCATCGAGAGGTCGAGCAGGATGAGAGAAAACTGTTGCGGACCCTGCCGAAAAAGGTCGAGCGCTTCGAAACCGGATTGCGTCGCGACGACGGTGTATCCGGCATCCGAAAGCACCTGCTGGGAAAGGCCGAGGGCCATTGGCTCGTCGTCGACCACCATGATGCGGCGCGATACTTTGGGGGTCGGGCACGGTCTGGGCGGGGCTTTGGCATGCGCGGGGAGCGCGGGATGAAAAGGAATTTTGTGGTTGCTCCCGCCGACGTGGTGGACGAGTTGGGCGGTTACTTTGGCAGCGCGATCGACGCTCACCCGAAGCATTTCAAAATACTTCTCGGATCCGGGATTGCCTTCCCAAACATTCTCGAGCAACGCGACGGTGCCGGAGACAATCTGGAGAAGATTATTCAGTCCACTGGCGGCCGCGGGGACGACCGGGTCGCGCCCGGATCTGGATTCGTTAGGCCATTTTCCCGTCATCATCAAAATCCAGGTGCCCCGCTGAGCGGCTTCGTCGTGGCGCCCTGCCCTCCGAAGGTACCGGTGGTGGAACCGTTACCGCCGAAGCCGGTGTAATTTGGATTATTGGTAAAGACGCTGGCGGGAGCGGGGCCAAGAACAGTGACGACCTTGTTGTTGAAAATCGTGACCGCGTCAGCTGCGATGATCTTGAGGCTGTTGCCGCTTAGCGTCACGTTATCGGTGAAGTTGACATTGCCGTTGCTCCCGCCGGCGTAGAGGTGAAGTGTGGTCGCCGCGTCGATCGAACCGCCACCGACGTTGAGGGTTCCATTGTTCCCGAGGGCGCCGGCTTTGACCACGTCGCCGTGCAGAGTCGCGTTGCTCAGGGTAACAACCCCGGTCAATCCACTGTTGGTGATTTGCACCGTCCCCCGATCCGCCGTGGCCGTTCCGTTCACATTCACAGCGCCGCCAGCTGAGCTTAACTTGATCGAGCCGCCCGGTCCCGGGGCGGCGCTGTTCAAGAGCGCGAGTAACTGCGCGCTACTGCTAACCGCGATCGCGATGCCAGTACCCTGGTTGCTGGTAATGGTGATGTTTCCGCCTTGCTTGCTGGCGCGAGGCGCCACGCTATCGGAGACTTGGATCGTTGAGTTGACCGCGACGGTTCCGCTGCTCGTCACGTTGACTGTGCCGCCATTGCCGCCGGTGGCGCCCAGGTTGGCGCCACTTGTGGCTGTGATGGGCGCATTGATGGTTACGTCGATTGGAATCGGGCTCGCGTTTGTCCCGATATTCAACGTGCCGCCATTACCGCCGTTGCCGGTCGGGTTATCTCCTCCGTTGAGATTGATTCCGTTGATGGCACCGGCGCCACTGTCGACGAGAATGCTGGGCGCATTGAGAGTCACATTACCGCCTTTACCGCCCGCCGCGCCCTGGCTCGACAAACCACCCAGTATCTCGATGTTAGAAGCCGAGACTTGAACGCCGCCGTTTACTCCGGCAAAGTAGGTGCCGCCGACCGATAGCTGGTTGGCGGCACTGACGTTATCCGCATTGAGATTGCCGCTGGTGATAATATCTCCAAAACCGGTGAGGTCGAACCCGGTGGCGTTAATTCCGCCCGCTCCGATATCCAAAGTGCCTCCCAGCACACCGAGCGATTTCGTTGTGCTAAAAAGAGGGGCGTAGGCAAAGAAACTGGTTGGCGTATCGACAGTATTTTGAATTTGGATCGCGGTGGCAGACTCGAGCTGGAGGAAGCTGGCGTGCAGCTGTCCATTCAGGCTTAGGATCCCGTCTGCGTTAAGCTCGGCGCGAGCAGCGGTGATGTTGCTCGAATTGGCGAGAGTAAGGTTGCCGGCCGAGTCGATATAAAGAGAGGCGCTCGGGATGTTGATGTTCCGGCCAAAGGTAAAGTCGCCGGTTCCACGCTGATAGAATTGCAGGAACTTGAAGGTGGACCCGTTGGCGTCAAATTCGGCGCGATTAAGTGTGATCCCGCCGCTGTTCGTCGCGAGAGTCAGGGAGGCGAGGTTACTGAGGTTGATCGAGTAGTCTCCCGTTCCGACCGGCTCGGTAATGCCTGTATCTCCAACCAAGGCCAGATCGATGGTCGGCCCATCGAGTTGGAACAGCGGCGTTTTGGTAATGCTGATCGAGTCGAAGCGGATGACCGCTACTCCGCCAATTGGGAAAGTCTGATCGTAGTTCGTGCCGAACCGGCTATCGAACCCGTGCGCCAAATCATAGGCGGTCGTGTTGCCAAAGATGAAGTAGGAGGCCGAACCATCAAGCGCCGAGCCCTTGTAAAAGGAGCCGGGCAAGTTGACGCCTCCGGTGACTCTGGGCTGCAGAAGCTCGATCGTCTTGGTGTTGTCCAGAGTTACGGCAACGTTCGCCGGTGGCGGCGGATCCAAGGTTGTGACCGGAGTAGGCGCAGGCGTGGCTGACGGGTCGGGGGTCGGAAGCGGAGTCGGATCGGGAGTTGCGGTGGGAGTAACGGTAGGCGTTCCCGTCGGGCCGGGTGTGCCAGTGGGCGAAGGCGTTGCGGTGGCAGAAGGGGTTGCGGTGGCAGACGGTGAGGCGGTCGGCGAGGGACTGGAGCTTGGCCCAGGAGTTGGAGTCGCGCTTGCGCCCGGCGACGGCGACGGACTTGCTGTCGGGTCAGGCGTAGCGCTGGGCAGAGGAGTCGGTGTGGATTTCGCGGCCGAGGCAAGAAGCGTGTGACCCGCGTTGTGTGCGGCTTCGATAGCCTCCAGGACGTTATCGTTGCCGATAACAACATTGGTCCCGTGACCGAGGATCACGAGATTGGTGTCGATTAAAGCGCGGTTTGTTTTTTCCGCGGCCTGCTTTTCGATTTCCTTGCTGATCAGCGAAAGGCTCGGCAGGGGCGCGCCGTCCTTCTTGCCGCCGCGCATATTAACCAGCGAAGAGGTCTTGATGACGTGCGCGAGATCAACCGAGACGGGATCGGGAATGTGCTTGGCGTTTGGCGGCATAATGACCATCTTGCCCGGAGTGAGAAGGAGCGAATCTCCAAAGGTTCCATTACGGGATAGGCGAAGGCTTCCTTCCAATACCAGGACCTTGAGGCTGACCGACGGCACATATTCCATCATGATGGTGGTGCCGGTGATCGATGCCGTGACTGCCGCGGTGCGAATTTTCGCGCCGCCGAGTCCTTTCGGCACCTGGAGCAGGAGGGTGCCTTGTTGCAGGGTCAGGTCGCGCGTGCCCGACTTAAAGCTAAAATAGGTTTCCGGCCCGATGCGGGTCAAAGTGTGGTCGTCAAACATCAGCTCCGAGCGTGATTTGCTGCCAGTGCGAAGACCGATCTGATCCTTGATGACTTCGCTCAGCTTGGCCGGGTGAGCGCCTTTTCCCGGATCGACTACGTCGACGATGTTAATGATCTTGGTCACTCGCGCCTCGGTGAGAGGAGCGGATCTTAGGGA
>JBOHXL010000236.1:0-3529 GCA_050736975.1 Chthoniobacterales bacterium
GCGCCGCAAACTCATGCGCTACATCCGCCACTACAACAAATCCCCCAAAGCCTTTAAATGGTCGTGGCACGATACCTCACGTCGGATCAACACTACTCACGCTTCAAGTGATACAGGCCACTAGTCCGTTACCGCCGCCATCTGTAACGGTGCCCAAAGATGCGACTGATTTTCACCCTAGAATAGCGCTCAATTGAACAATTGGCCACAGGTTTCGTTTGTGCGGTCACCCTAATTTGCTGGCAACGAGCTTCTCAAGTTTCTGAATATCCGCCGCGAACTTGCGGATTCCTTCGGCTGTTTTCTCGGTCGCCATGGCGTTTTCGTTAACCAGGTAGCGGAATTTCTTTTCGTCGAGTTCGAGGCGCTTTAGTTCAACGTTTGCTACATCCTTTGGAGCCAGTTTTCGATCCACGGTGTTGTAGGAGTCGGAGAGTTTCTTCATTAGTTCAGGGCTGATCGTGAGCAGGTCGCAGCCGGCGAGCTCGAGGATCTGACCGACATTGCGAAAACTCGCGCCCATCACTTCCGTCTCGTAACCGAAGTGTTTGTAGTAGGTGTATATTTCCCGCACTGATTGCACGCCCGGATCTTCCGCACCGACGTAATCGCGTTTATTGGCGGCCTTAAACCAATCGTAGATGCGCCCGACGAAGGGTGAAATGAGCTGCACCTTCGCTTCCGCGGCGCGGACGGCTTGAGGAAGCGAAAAAAGAAGAGTCATGTTGCACTTGATTCCTTCCTTCTGCAGTTGCTCCGCGGCCATGATTCCTTCCCATGTCGAAGCGATCTTGATCAGCACGCGCTCGCGCTCAACGCCCCCTTCTTTGTAAAGCGCGATCAATCGCCGCGCCTTTCTGATCGAGCCTTCAACATCAAACGAGTAGCGGACGTCCGTCTCGGTCGAGACGCGGCCCGGCACAATCTCCAACATCGCCGTGCCGAAGCGGATCAAGAGCCGATCGATGATATCCTCGATCTGCGCCGCGCCGCTCAGTCCCGACTTGTGGCGGTTGGCCAGAACCTCGTCGAGGAAGTGCCGGTAGTTTTCTTTCTGCGTCGCCGCATAAACCAGACTCGGGTTCGTGGTCGCATCCTGTGGCTTGAAGACGCGAATGCTCTCGAAGTCGGCCGTATCGGCGACCACGGTGGTGACTTTCTTTAGCTGTTCAAGTTGGTTTAAATTCGTGTCAGTTTTCATGAGGTTTCTCCGGCAAGCGCCCTTTCAGATTCTCGCGTGTGAATGGTCCCGGCTGCGCGATCAATTGGCGCGCAGCCTCGACCTGGCCCCATACATTCCAGAGCAAGACACCGCGAACGCGATCGCTCTTTAAATAATAGACGACACCTTCTTCGTTAGGGCGCTTCCAGTCGACCAATGTTTCGAGCCGCGAATCGACTTCGCCGACCGCTTCATATCCCAGCTCAAACATATCGGAGTAGAAGAAGGGCAGGTGATCATAAGACTCAGACTTTCCCGCCATGTTGCGGCCGGCCAATCGTCCCATCGTGTTCGCGTTGTCCTCGTGTTCGACGCGCATCCGTTTGCCGAGCGCAGGGTTCTGGAACGCGCCCACATCGCCCGCCGCATAAATATCAGGGTTGGTCGTGCGAAGGAGCTGGTCGACCACGACTCCGTTCTCCGTCGTAAGGCCGATTGATTCTGCAAGCTCGATGTTCGGCACGATCCCGATGCCCGCGACCACGGCATCGACGACGATCGTTTTCCCGGAAGTGGTTTTGAGTGCGCGCTGATTCCCGCGCGCCTCAGAAGCAACAACCTTTTCTCCCGCCGCGAGCTCGACCCCTTTTTGCTTGTAAATGCCGGAGACAAACTGAGCCAGATCACGCGGAAGGAGGCGTTCGCAGACGTCGTGACCCGGAAAAATCAGCGTGACTTTCTTCCCATTCATCGTGAGAGCCGCGGCGATTTCGCTTCCGATGAATCCGCCTCCGATGACAGCGAATCGCTCGTCCTTTTCGGTCAGCGCGCGAAGCCGTCGGTAATCCGCGAGGGTGCGGTAATAGATAATCTGGTCGTCGTCAAAGGGCAGGCGGCGAGGCCTGCCGCCTGTGGCCAGCAAAAGTTTCCCATAAGTGAAAACATTTCCCTGTTCGTCGATCACGCGCCGTTCTTTCGGAAAGATCTCCTTGATTTCGCGATCCAAGTGCAGCTCGGGCGCAGTTCCCTTCATCTTGCGCCAGACGCCACCCACCGGGTCGCCCTTCCACAAACCTTTCGATAGCGGAGGACGATTGTAGGGTGGGTCCGGCTCCATGCTGACGATCCCGATGCTGCCAGCCGGGTCGATTTCACGAATGCCATCCACTGCAGCGGCTGCCGTCATCCCGCCGCCGATAATCAAGTATTGATAATTTTTCATTGAGTGTGGCCTCGCTGCATCCTCGGAGTCTTCATTTCAGGTGCGGGCGAACTGCTGGAGCGAGCCGAAGAGCTGTTCGCGAAATTGGAGTTCATGATTGTGAGATTCAATTTGAACAGTTCCAGAAAAGAGTCAATAGAAAGATTGACTAATTATCCAAGTTATTTTCCTGCAAGAGCTACTCGATCTCTTCGGACTCTTCGCGAACAGCTCGTACTGCCCAAAGTCGGGGGTTAGTAAGCGTCCGCCGTTACTCGGCGGGAATACCCGCGTGTCTCCCGTAGGCTATCCGGAGATGATCCTTTGCAAGGTTCTTATGGCCGTTTGACCTGCTTCAGAGCCGCACCCTTGTGAATCGCCATGTGGTCAGTCTTATCGCTCTTGATCAAATACTGCGGCTCCGCCTTCGAGGCGCGGACCGTGTAGGTTTTGAACTTGATCGCTGAGGTGACCTTTTTCTTGATCGTCCCCCGAACGCGGCCCGCTTCCGTGTTCCACTCGACATGATCTCCAACTTTGAATTCGTGTCTCATTTCTTATCCCTCTTGATCATCGATAATCACGACGCTATGGCGTTCCGCTTTTCCTTGTGCTTCGTGCAGCAGTGTGAATTCGATCTCGGTGCCGGCAGGCAATTTGGCCGTCGGCAAGTCGGCGAACCAGAGTCCGAGGGCAGTCGCGTGTGCAGTCATTTCACCGGCGGCGCCGCCGCTCGCACGCCAATGAATCACGACCGCGCCGTCACTAATCACTCGCAACGTTTTGCCTGCTGGGATGCGCGTGCGCCGATGCGCGCACGTCCACATCTCGATCTCCGAACCCGTTCGCTGCTCGACGTAACGCTGGTGCGCGGGCGCGATGCGATCGAACGATACACCGTCGGCGCGGCTGCGTACAAGGCTGAGGTATTCCGCGTGCGCCCAGCAGAGCGGCATCGCTGAGCCGGTGGGGAGGCCGGGTTTGAATCTTGTCCCGGCCAATTCGTCGCCGAACCAGACTTGCTCGGGCAGCATTCCGCCGGCGTTTGAGAAACTTTCGAGCGTTTTTATAAACGGCAGCGCGTCGCGTCCTGCCGCCAGCTCGTAATGGCCGCGCTCACCAGTCAGCAACGGCCATGCGCCGCCGACCCCGGCGCCGTCGAACGC
>JBOHXL010000237.1:0-6214 GCA_050736975.1 Chthoniobacterales bacterium
GACGGGGAGCGGCCCTAACGAGCCGGCGACGAACCTTACCTGGCCGGTCTGATTCGCCACGCGATCGGCGGCGGACCGTGCGATCCTGGCCGCCGCCAGGTTCATCTCGTGGACGAGGGCGCCCAACTCGCTGTCGCCGACCACCTGATCGAAGAACTCGGGGTTTTTGCGTTCGTTAGGCGGGTGGCCCGGGAAAAGAAAATCGTGTTGCCCAATGGTGGTGGCACTGAAGGTGTTCGTTTCGATGATATCCGCGCCAGCCTCGAGGTATTGCGAGTGAATCTCCTCGATCACCTCCGGCCGGGTGAGCTGGAGCAGCTCAAGATCGCCCTTGAGATGCTTTGCCGGGTGCCCGGCGAAACGCGTGCCGCGGAACTGTTCCTCCGATAGATTGGAGCGCTGCACCATCGTCCCCATCGCGCCATCGAGAATGACGATGCGCCGGCGGAGCAGGTCAGCGAGTGGATGATCCAAAGCGGCGTTCACGGCAAGGCGGCAATCTAAGAGCAGCGGCGCGGCCTCGGCAACTAACAAATTAACGCATCATGATACATCGATATGTTGTTTGGACGTCGTCCTCCGGGCGAGGCGGGAAGAATCACCGATCGCTCTCCGGTTCGCGCGAGTGCAGACCCGCGTTGTGCAGCGCGAAACGTTTGCAGACTTCCCTTCGCGGCGCGGCGAAAGTTAAATGTCGATCGTGGAAGCGTTCGACATTTATCGCTCGCTGAACGCAATCCAGCGCAAGACCTTCCTGGCCTGCTTTCTCGGCTGGACGCTGGACGCTCTCGATTTCTTTCTTCTCACCTTTGTGGTGCGGAATGTTTCGGCCGACTTCTCGGTCTCGATCGTGGCGGTGACGTTCGCCATCACGCTCACCCTGATGATGCGCCCGCTCGGGGCGCTCATTTTTGGATTGTTAGGCGACCGCTTCGGGCGGCGGACTCCGCTCATGATCGACATCATTTTTTATTCGCTGATGGAACTGCTGACGGCATTTTCGCCCAACTACACCGTCTTCCTGATCTTCCGCGCGCTTTACGGCATCGGGATGGGCGGTGAATGGGGCCTGGGAGCGTCGCTCACGATGGAATCATTGCCGCCGAAGGCGCGCGGCCTCGCCTCGGGAATTTTGCAGCAGGGTTATTCCTTTGGTTTTCTGCTCGCGGCCGTGGTTTACTGGGGGGTCTTTCCGCATTTCGGCTGGCGCGGGTTATTCGTCGTGGGCGCGCTGCCGGCGCTGCTCGTCATCTACATCCGGATGCATGTCCCCGAGTCGGCCGTCTGGGAAAAACAGCGGCAGATGGCGCGAACGTCGTTAGGCGTAGGACGTTTCCTGCGCGAACACTGGCGCCTTTTCCTCTACGCGGTTCTCCTGATGACAGCCTTCAATTATATGTCGCACGGGACGCAGGATCTTTACCCGACGTTTCTGCAAAAGCAGCGCGGTTTTTCGGTCGATCAAACCGCCTCGATCGCGATCATCTACAATCTCGGCGCGATCTGCGGCGGCACCTTGCTCGGTCATTTCTCTCAGAGCCGGGGGCGGCGCCGCACCATCATCTTCGCCGCCGTGCTCGGGATTTTGCTCGTCCCGGCGTGGATCTTTTCTCCGACGCTTCCGCTCCTCATCGCCGGTGGATTCTTCATGCAATTCATGGTGCAAGGGGCCTGGGGCGTAGTGCCGGTGCACTTGAACGAGCTTTCGCCGCCCGCCTGGCGCGGGACTTTCCCCGGCGTTGTTTATCAACTGGGAAATTTCTTTTCCGCCAACGCCGCGATGCTGCAGGCGAAGCTGGCGGAGCATTTCGTCGGGCCAAACGGCCAGCCAAATTATGCCCTGACCATGGCCTGCGTGACCCTGGCCGTCTTCCTTGTCCTCATTCTGCTGACCGCGCTTGGGCGCGAGGCGCGCGGGATCGAGTTCTAGCGGTAACTCGAGAGAGACGAGGTGCCGCCACCGCCACCGCCCGCGCCCGCGATTACCGCCGGCGGATGATGATAGGCGCCCTGGCCGTAGCGATAGTCGACGATCGCCTCGGCGATTTTGTCCGCGAGCTTCTCTCGATAATTGTCGTTGGCCGCTTCCCGGCCCTCGGAGCGGTTACTCAGGTAACCGCATTCCACCAGGACCGAGGGATAATGCGCATTGCGCAGGACGCGGAAACGCGCCGTGTGCACACCGCGATCCACGGTCCCGGGCAGGGTGGAAAGATTCCGCTCGATCGCCTCGGCGAGGTCGTAGGCATAGGGCGAGTGGTAATACGTCTCGGCACCTTCCACGTCGCGCCGGCGCGAGTCGTTGAAATGGATGCTGACGAAGATGGAATTTTGTTGCTCGTTGCCGAGCGCGACCCGGCTATCGAGCGGAACAAAAACGTCGTTCCTGCGAGTGAGCACGGTCTTGAGCTGCGAGTCGCGCAACTTCCGATCGACCCGCAGGGCCACATCGAGCGCGACCGTCTTTTCCGGGGGACCGTAGCGGCGCCACGCTCCGCTGTCCTTGCCGCCATGGCCGGGATCGACCACCACCGTGTCAAAGCTATGGCTGGTGTTGGTCGCGACGGTTGCACACCCTCCGAGAAAGAAACTGGCACCGAGGATGACGGCGGCGGTTGAATTGATCAGACGCTGCATCAAAGTTGATAAAGCCAATCGCGTGCCGGGTAAAGGGAAAGCCGCCAATTGGGAAAGTTCAGGTGGCGAGAGCGAAAAGCGCTTGTCTTTTCCGTCGTCGCACTCGATGGCTACCACTCGATTTATGCGCAACCGTTTGACGATCGTTTTGCTGCTTTGCGGGCTGGCCCTTGGTGGCTGCAAGAAGGAAGGCTTCGCTCGCAAAATAAAGCCAGCCACAACTCCGACCCCGACGCCGGTCGCGACCGTCGCCGCGGCCTCAACCGCAACCCCCACGCCAGCGGCACCGCCGATTGACAAGAACGCGCAGGTGATCGTCTTCGGCTACCACCGCTTTGTGCAAAAAGTTCGGCGACCCGACACCGAGATCACGCCCGAGGCGTTTGAGGCTCAAATGCAAAAGCTCAAGGATGAAAAGATCACGGTCATCGGGATGCAGGATTTCCTCGCCTGGAAGCGCGGGGAGAAATCGATTCCGGCGCACTCGGCCATCATCACGATCGATGACGGCTACAAGTCGGGCTACGAAGTGGCGTGGCCGATCCTGAAGAAATTTGGCTACCCGCTGACCCTCTTTATATACACCGAGGGAATCAAAGGCGGGAAGTATGGCGGCGGCGAAGCGATGAGCTGGGAGCAACTGGCCGAGATGCGCGATGCCGGGGTTGATATCGAGGCGCACAGCGAGACTCACCAGGACCTGCGCAAGCCGTATGACAAGTCGACCAGGCGCCATCTTAATCCGCAGGAATACATCGAGTGGGTCAACGCCGAGGTTGGCGGCTCGAAGGCGATCCTTGAGCAAAAGCTCGGGATCCGGGTGAACTGTTTCGCGGTCCCTTATGGCTATTACAACGACCGTGTGATGGAAACGGCCAAGGCAGCGCATTACGAAGCGGTCTTCACGGTTTACGGCCAGAAGCTGACCTACGGCTCGCCCAACTATTCGTTAGGCCGATACATGATCGAGGCGAACAAGCCCAAGGTTTTTGCGGACGCGATTAGTTTTGGCGGCTCTTCGAGCGGCGGAAGCGTTTCGGTGGAGGAGATCCCAACCTACAGCCTGCAGCCGCAGCCGGCCGACGGGTCGACCGCCAGTTCGAAACCTTTGATCAAGGCCAACCTCGGCGCGATCGGAGGAATCGATCCTGGCTCAGTCAAAATGCGCGTTAGCGGGCTCGGCCTGGTTCCGGCAAAATATGATCCGGCGAGCAAAATCATTTCCTATCAGGTGACGCAGCCGTTGCATGGCACTGCCTGTTCGGTCATCATCGAAGCGAAGATCAGCGGAAAGAAAGCCGAGGCGCAATGGAGCTTTAACCTGAGCGCAGCGGGCATGAAGGCGCAGCCGACGCCGAAGAAGTAGGCTGCCAACTGGGAAAGGCTCCTTCCGCAGCTCCATGATTTTTTTGGAAGCACTGCGGTGGATGCTTGGGCGTGCGGAACCGCGTCCCTCCCACAGGGCACGAATTCGTTAGGCCTGGGGATGCCTGAACTCTCTGCTTTCATCGCGGCCACTGCCGCATATAAGCTGGCCAAATGAGCTTAAATCTCGAAGTCCTCTCGCGCGCGGCGGACCAGGCCCGCGGTCTTTGCATTGACGCCGTCCATGCGTCGCAATCTGGCCATCTCGGGTTGCCGTTAGGTTGCGCGGAAATGGGAGCGGTCCTTTACGGCTACGCGCTCCGGCACAACCCCGACCAACCGCGCTGGATCAATCGCGATTACTTTGTTCTCTCGGCCGGCCATGGCAGCATGTTCCTTTACGCCTGGCTGCACTTGAGCGGTTACGATTTGCCGATGTCGGAGATCAAACGCTTCCGGCAACTGCACAGCAAAACCCCCGGGCATCCGGAATTTCATGAAACGCCCGGTGTCGAGTGCACGACTGGTCCGTTAGGTCAGGGCGTGGGCAACGCGGTCGGCATCGCCATGGCCTGCAAAATGGCCGCGGCGCGTTTCAATACCGCCGAGCATCGCATCTTTGATCAGCACGTCGTTTGCCTTGCGGGTGACGGCTGTTTGCAGGAAGGCGTCTCGGCGGAAGCGAGCGCCTTCGCCGGCCATTTCGGACTCGATAATCTGATCCTCATCTACGACTCGAACGCGGTCACGCTCGACGCGATGGCGAAGGAAACGCAGAGCGAGGATACCGGGATGCGCTTCCGCGCCTACGGCTTCGATGTGCAGGAAATCGATGGCCAGGACATGCGCCAGTTCCTCGATACGCTCAACGTCGCGAAGGAGCGCGACAACGGGAAACCGCAGATGATCATCGCCCATACCCTGATCGGGAAGGGGGTTCCGGAAGTCGCCGGTACTTCCAAGGCGCATGGCGAAGGCGGCGCGAAATATGCCGAGGCCGCGCGCAAAGGGCTCGGGCTGCCAGAGGAGCATTACTTTGTCTCCGACGATGTGCGTGAGTATTTCGCGCAGCACAAAAAAGACCTGCTCGCGGAATACGATCGCTGGGAAAAGACTTACAACGACTGGCAGACAAAGAATGAGGACAAGGCGCAGATGCTCGATGACGCTCTTAACCGGAAAGTGCCGGCCGATCTTTTCTCCCAGATCCCGAATTTCCCTAACGACTCTAAGATCGCAACCCGGAAAGCCGGGAGCGAAGTGCTTCAGCCTTTGGCGCAAGCGCTGCCGTCCCTCATCAGCGGCAGCGCCGACCTGCACGGTTCCACCTTGAATTACATCAAGGATGGCGGCGACTTCACCCGCAATAATCCCTCCGGCCGCAACATCCATTTCGGGATTCGCGAACACGGCATGTGCGCGATCATGAACGGAGTCAGCTATCACGGCCTCTTCCGCGCCTCGGGCGCGACTTTTCTGGTCTTCACGGATTACTGCCGCGCCTCGATCCGTCTCGCTGCGCTCTCGCATTTGCCGAACATTTACATCTTCACCCACGACTCGATCGCGGTTGGGGAAGACGGCCCGACCCACGAGCCGGTCGAGACGGTGACGAGCGTGCGTGTGATGCCGCAGATCGATGTCATTCGCCCGGCCGATCCCGAGGAAACCGCGGGTGCCTTCGTCGCTGCCTTGCAACGCACCGACGGCCCGACCCTCCTCGCCCTCACCCGGCAGGCGCTGCCGACCTTGAATGAGATCGATGTGAAGCTCCGGCGGGAAGGCGTGCTTCGCGGTGGCTACGTGGCAAAAAAGGAGACGGCGAAACTGGATCTGATTTTGCTCTCCTGCGGGAGTGAATTGCAGCACGCGCTCGCGGCCGCGAAGGAACTGGGCGCGGGGACCCGCGTCGTGTCGATGCCGTGCTTCGAGCGTTTCGCGCGGCAACCGGAGAGCTATCGTGCAGAAGTCTTGCCTAACGAATGTAGGAAGCGGGTGGCGATCGAAGCCGGCGTTCCGGAAATCTGGTCACAGTATGTCGGGCTCGACGGCAAGATCGTCGGCCTGCGTCGCTTTGGACTTAGCGCGCCGGGCAACCTGGTGATGAAAGAACTGGGGATCGACGCCCCGCACGTGATCGACGCCGCGAAGTCGTTAGGGTAGCGCAAGCTTCCAGCTTGCCGGTGCGGATAGCGACAGAGCGGTGCAAGCT
>JBOHXL010000238.1:0-13753 GCA_050736975.1 Chthoniobacterales bacterium
GGATTGTTCTTCGTCCGGCGGGAGAGAACCTGCATGACGCGACGGATTTCGTTATCCCGACCAATGACCGGATCGATCTTTCCCCGGCGCGCCATCGCGGTCAGGTCGCGGCCGTACTTTTCCAAGGTCTGATATTTTCCCTCGGGATTCTGATCGGTCACGCGCTGCGAACCGCGCACCTGCTGGAGCGCCTGCATGAGCTTGTCGCGCGTCACGCCCATCTCCTGTAAAGCGCGCGCCGCCGGGACCTTCGCGCTCGTTAGGGCAAGAAGATAGTGCTCTGCACTGACGAACTCGTCCTTCAGCTTCGCCATCTCCTTCTCCGCGCCGTCCAGCACGCTGCGCAGGTCGTTGCCGAGGCGATGTTCGATGCTCCCGCCGGTGATGCGGGGCAATTTCTGGAGCGCGGCTCGCAGTCTTTCACGCAAGGCCTCCGCCGACACGCCCATCTTCTCGAGCAACGGGCGCGTGATTCCTTCGGCCTGATCGAGCAGCGCGAGGAGAAAATGCTCGTTCGTGATCTCCTGCTGGTTCAGCTCCGCGGCAACGTCCTGCGACGTCTGGACTGCCTCCTGCATTTTTTGCGTGAACTTGTCGATACGCATGAGGCAAACTATAAGGCTGCGAGCCGCCCGCAATCACCCGATGTTTCCCAAGCCCTCGAAAATGCGTTGTGCGCCCACGGCTCGATTCACATCCGGAAAGGAGAGGCGCGGCCGGCGCGGCAAGGGAATCGCGGAGATCGGAAAGACGAGCGAGGGCGGCCCGGCTGCTGGCTATCCGCAGAACCAGCAGAGATTGGTGATCGCCGTCGACCTCTTCTCCTTTGGCTGGCAGGACAAACCAAATCCCCAGCCCGGCCCTTCCTTATGACTCCCCGCGAGCCCGGGCCGCTCTGGCTCGAATCGATCCCCGATCGGGAACCGTGGCGGCGCGGGCGGGGCGCAATCTGTTTCATCACCTTCTTCATTCTCCTCGGCGAGGCGGTCTTTCTCGGCGGGAGCATTCTACGGAGGAAGCTGCAAACCTTCCTTCTCGCCGTTGTTCTCGGGATGGCGGCCTGTTTCTTCCTCTACTTCATTTGGATCGGCCGTAACTGGCCCCGCTGGATCATCGCGCCCCTCTTCGCCTGCTTCGGATTTTCCAGCGTGGTCTGGGGCATGAGCGAGGGCGATGGGGCCCTTTTCGTCCTCGGGATCGGCGGACTCATCTTCTTTTGCTATCTGGTTCTCGCGCCGTCCGTCTACGCATTTGCCCGCCACCAGCGCGAGCGAATCAAGCTCGGCGAAAGTCTGGTCGTTGGCTTGGTTCTTCTCCTCGTTCTGATCAGCTTCGGGAGCGGACTATTCGCTTTCTACTCCTACGTGATCGGCCTGGAAAGAGAGGCTACAGGCTTCGCCGCCACGGCCTTCGACCAGGTCTTTATCTATCACGATGAAGAATTTCTCCAGAGCAATCTAAAGGATGAGAAACGCGCCATGACTCCGCATCGCTTTATCGATCGACTCCAGAATGAGCTGGGCGAGCCGCGCAGTGTTGGAAAGCTTGAGCAGAGTTTCACGACGCGTTTGGTGGCGCACCATCTTTGGGTGGACGGAAAATTCCGGGTCCCGGTCATCTACGATTCCTACAATTCGGTCTGGATCAACATCGAGGTGTCGCGAATCGGCGAGGGCTGGCAGATCGACCACATCGGCTGGAGCGACAACGCGCCCAAGCTTTAGCCGCGGTGGGTCATTGAGGTCCAAGCCGGATGCAGGACCCTAAATCTCAACGCGGACCAATTTTAGGCGACCGGCGGCGCCGCTTTTGATCGTGATCGCCGACTTGGAACAGGCAAAGTGTTCCGCAACCAGAGCGAGCAATTCCTTGTTCGCCCGGCCGTCCACCGGCGGTGATTTTAGAAATGCGAGCCATGAGCCATCGGCCGTTTGTTCCAACCGGCTGACTCGCGCGTTTGGCTTCACTTTGATTTGAATGATTTTCAATCTGCGTGTGCTTCAACCCATCAAACAGGCACGACCAATCCGATCCTTGGCGGCGTGTCCCAGTGGTCAGGCCTTTCTCGTCAGGCGTTCGATCAACCCTTCGACGAAATGATGTTGTCGCTCTTCAAAAATGATCGACCAGCATTCCTTCAAGACCGGGAACGGCGTGATGAAATAAGCAAGCATCTGCGCCCCGTTCCCGAGTAGCCATCCTGCCAGTTCCATCACTCCCAGCAAAAGATAAACCAGAATTGAGCCGAGGATCGGCGCGAGCAGTAATGTCGTATACGGATGGATGACTCGCGGATGGAGCATCACGACAAAGCCCAGAATGAGTGCAAGCAAACCGGTAATCATGCTCACGACGCCCTCATGCCCTATCTTCTTCACAGTGTAAATCCATGAGCGGACCAGCGCTTCAAGGAACGGAGTGTCACTTTGCTTTGGTTGCGGATTTGTCGTCAGGGTCATCGGCGGCGGCGTGTAAAAGGTCACCAGGTGACCAAAGAAAATACCGCTCACGTGGAATGCTCCGGCATCGTTCACCTGCCTGTGAAAATAGTCATCGGCCAGCTTCAGGTTCTGCGGGGTAAAAATATGCTCGAGCACCAGGTGTAGCCCAAACAGCACCAGGATTGTCAAGAGCCACGTCGTTATGCGACGTGCCCGATTCTTCTCGGGTTTTGATTCTGTCACGGCAGATCCTTCTTAAGTCTAGCCGGCCTTTGTCCGATTCACAGCTGCCAAGAAAAACCAAAACGCCGGGCCGTGTCCAGCTATTCCCTTCTTCGCAATGCTCCTTGGTGAATCGCGTCTGACAGAATACCTTCGTCTACCGCGGGGCAGCGCATTATCAGGCCGGTCGGGTGAAATCCGACTGAACCCTGCTCCAACCCGGAAGCTCCTGGCCGAGCAACCGCGAAGCGTGTAGGGTTTATCGATGGAATGCTAGTGGGTGGCGAGTGTAGGAAGGATTTAGTAGCATCGGTGGGTTGGGTGGATGGCCTTAGAAATTAGTCCTGCGAGAGTAGAAGTATGATATTCGCGATCAAAGCCGAGGTTAACGATCTTGGGGCAGATATTTTCGCGTTCAGCGCGCAAAAGACGATGTATGGTGGCAGGCAGATCGCCAAAGGCGATACGATCTTCGTCTTCGCGAGCGAGAACGAAGGCGGAGCAGGTCTTATCGCGAGCGGCGTTGTCACCTCGGCCAGAGCGATCGCAAAAAAACAGGGGATCGCCCGGCAAACGCCGCGCGTGAGCATCAGCGTCCGACGCACCGCGCTGGCAAAGCGGTACCTGGGACGGAGCGAACTCCGACTTTTTTCCGACTGGAACGATGGTCGACCCGAGACTGAGCTGAACTTCAAATTCTATCGTCAGGCAACGAACAAGATTGCCGGAATCTCGGATGAAGCGGCGGCTTTCCTTCGCGGGTTCTTTTAACACGGCGCCTCCGATTGCGCCTTCATTTGTCGGCTTCCGCCTTGTTCACATTAATTAGGTAGCGAATTGCGCATCCAATCCCCATCGGACCGCGTGCAACTTGTCTCGATCTTGTATTTCTGCTCTTTTTCAAGACATGGACGAGTTTAGTTTTCTCTCGGTTCTTCTTTCCGTAATTCTTGGTCTGGCCATTACCCAAATCCTGCAGGGATTTCGCGGGTTACTCCTCTCGCGATCCCGGATTGAAGTCTACTGGCCGGTCATTGCTTGGGCTGTCTTGATCCTACTCGTCTGCTTTCAAAACTGGTGGTCGATGTTTGGAATGCGGAATCGACACGATTGGACTTTTGAGCAATTCGCCATGGTCCTGCTGCAGACGATCCTTATTTACATGGTCGCGGGACTGGTCTTCCCGGATTTCGTCGGCGAAGCAAAAGTGGATCTAAGAGAAGGCTTCTACGCGCACCGGCAGTGGTTTTTCTCGCTTGGTTTCGCGAGCATTGTGGTGAGCGTGCTCAAAGAGCTCGTTCTTGCCGGGAGACTACCTCATCCAACGAATCTCGCATTCCACGCGATTTTCGGTGTTGCGCTACTTAGCGGCGTTTTGGCACGGCGGGAGCGATATCATAAGACGTTGGTTATCTTTGTCATCGCCACTTTTGTTCTCTACATCTTTCTGCTCTATGCGCGAATGCGCTAATTCCAGAAGTTCCCTTGGCCAGAGCCATTACACTCCTGGCGCAGTGAGTTGTTGAGTGCTGATACAGTTGTGCCATATTGGAAGGCATGGCAGCACCTTTTGTCATCAGTCCGCCAGCACGGCGCGAACTTATGAAGATAGCTCAGAGTCGCCGTGCTCGCAGCGAAGACAGCCGCTGGTCCCGCATCGTGCTGGATCTCGGGCGTGGGCTTTCAGAACTCACTCTTACATGGCACTAGCGTCAGTTTTAGTCTTGGCGCGGGGCGAGCGTCAGGGCGCCGTGCGCAAAATCGCAAGCGGAAAGACTAACCTTCGTAGGGCGACGGCGGTTGTTCGAGCGCTGTTTTCAAGACTTCGTCAACCGTTTCGACCGGGACAAATTGCAACTTTTGTTTCGCTTCTTCCGGAATATCGACCAGATCTTTTTCGTTCTGTTTCGGGATGATGACGGTCGTGATCCCGGCGCGCATCGCGGCCAGGCTTTTTTCCTTCAGTCCGCCAATTGGCAGGACCAGGCCGCGCAGCGTGATCTCGCCGGTCATTGCAACGTCGGAACGGACCGGCGTGTTGCTGAATAACGAGGCCAGGGCGGTGAACATCGCGACTCCCGCTGACGGTCCGTCCTTCGGCACCGCGCCAGCCGGGACATGGACATGAATGTCAGTATCGCGAAATGCGTCCGGCTTCACCCCGACCTGTCCGTCACGACTGCGCACCAGGCTAAGCGCAGCCTGCATCGATTCCTTCATGACCTCTCCGATCTGACCGGTAAGAGTGACATTTCCTTTGCCCGGGTAACGCGCCGCCTCGATGTGCAATACTTCGCCACCGGCCGGGGTGTAGGCGAGCCCGGTGACGATGCCCGGCTTGTTCGCCATCAGTTTGGTATCGTGAATGTAGCGCACCGGACCGAGCATCTCTTCGACCACCTCGGGCGTAACCGTGACGTGTTCTGTTTTGCCGCGCGCGACCTGGGCCGCGACGCCGCGAATGACGGCGCCGATCTGCCGCTCGAGCTCGCGCACCCCAGCTTCATGGGTGTAGTTGTCGATCACCCGCGTAAGCGCGTCTTCCTCCCATTCGCACTGCTCCGGCTTGAGGCCGTTCTCCTCCAGTTGTCGCCTGACGAGATAGCGCCGTGCGATTTCCAGTTTCTCCCGTCCGGTGTAACCGGCGAGCGTGATCAATTCCATCCGGTCGCGCATTGGCTCCGGCACGCCATCGATGTAGTTGGCCGTCGCGATGAATATGACCTGCGAGAGATCAAACGGTACGTCGAGGTAACGATCGACAAAGGAAAAATTCTGTCGTGGATCGAGTACTTCAAGTAGCGCGCTCGCCGGGTCACCGCGGAAATCGGTCCCGATCTTGTCGATCTCGTCCAGCATCATGACTGGGTTGCGCGTTCCGGCACGGCGTAATTCCTGGATGATTCGCCCCGGCATCGACCCAATGTAAGTGCGGCGATGCCCGCGAATCTCCGCCTCGTCGCGAATCCCGCCCAGACTCAGCCTGACGAACTTGCGTCCAAGGGCGTCGGCGATCGACTGCCCGAGGCTCGTCTTGCCCACGCCCGGTGCCCCGAGGAAGCAAAGAATCGGTCCGTGCCCCTCCGGGTTGAGTTTGCGCACGGCGAGATATTCGATCAGCCGCCGCTTCACTTTTTCGAGATCGTAATGATCGCGATCGAGAATTTCCTGCGCCTTGTCGAGGTCGAGATTGTCCTGGCTCATTTTTGACCAGGGCAACTCCGCGATCGTCTCGACGTAGGTGACGATGACCGAATAATCCGGACTCGCCGGCGGGATGAAATCGAGGCGCTTTAACTCGCGTTCCACCTGCTTCATCACTTCCTCCGGCGGCCCGGCTTCCTCGAGTTTTTTGCGCAGTTGCGCCATCTGCTCCTCGGCCCCGGATTGGCCTTCGCCCAGTTCCTTCTGAATGGCTTTGACCTGCTCGCGCAGATAGGCGCGGCGTTGTGCATCGGAGAATTGCGACTGCACATCCTGCTGCAATTTTTGCTGGATCTGCGCGATCTCGAGCTGCGAAGAGATTCTCTCCTGGATGACGCGCAATCGTTTCTCGAGATCGTTCTCCTCCAGCAAGGCCTGCTTTTGCGCCACATCGATGTTCAGGTTCGGCGCGAGAAAATCGGTCAGTTGCTCGGCGTCCTCGAGTCCCAGCACGATCGCGCGCGCTTGTTCCGGGACGTCGGGAGTGAGTTCGAGCAGGCGGCCTGCTGAATCGCGCAGGTTGCGAAATTCCGCCTCGAACTCTTTCGTCGCCGGCGCTGGCCCGACGTTTAAGACTTCGACTTCCGCTTTCAGGTAGGGTGCTGTTTGGATGACCTTGCGGATCGCAAAACGCCGCAACCCCTGCGCAATCACGACCACCTGGCGATCGGATTGGCGCAACAATTTCAAAACGATGACCGCCGTTCCGACCGGGTAGAGGTCAGCCACATTCGGTTCCTCTTTTGTCTCGTCGCGCTGCGTGATGAGGCCGATGATTTTGTTCTGAGGCAGCGTTTCGTTCAGCAATTGAATCGAGGCCGCCCGTTGCACATTGAGAGGCGAAACCGTGCGCGGAAAAACGACAAAGCCGCGCACGGGCAAAATGGCGAGGGTGCCGGGAATCGGTGGCATCTCCTCGACGGCATTGATGCGGGCCGCACCAGTGGCCGCCGCCGCCGGATTCTCCCCGGCCTCTTGCAATACGCTGAGAGGTTGTTGCTCGTTCATTTCTTGAAAGGTAATTCGATCCAGAGAAAGCCGTTGCGCTGCTCGGCCTGCGCCCGATCGACATCGACCGGCGACGGCAGCTCGATGATCCGTTCGAAGGGCCCGTAATCGATCTCGAATGCAATCATCTGCACGGCGCGTCCTTCGTCGCCTGTTGGTTCTGGCGCCGGCCGAATCCCGCGCAGGACGACGCGTTGCGGCTCCACCGTCAAATCGACTTGCGCACGATCGACGCCGGCCAGCTCGACGCAGATGCGCAGGCCTTTGTCGCACTCGAAAGCATTGATCGCCGGTTGCCAGCGATACGGCGGATGCGGGGTGAAGTGCAGCCGGGTCAACTGGTAGGTCACGTCCCCGAGCGTTTCGTGCAGCCAGCGTAATTTGATTCCACGAATCGTGTTCATGCGTCTTTCCGCAATCTAGACTACGCGTGGGCCGCGTCACCTGCGCGTGAAGTTTTTGACCTCGCCACCTCGTCGTTAGGCAAACGGGCGGCGTGATTCGCTTCGAATCAGGAAGAGGGCGCTAACCGCGCTGGCGACGGCCAGGATCACGCTCAAGATTGTTACGGCGCGAAATCCCTTTACGAATGATTCATCGATTCCGTGCCTGACGAAATCGCGGGTTTTCGCATTCAATTCTTTCGGAAGCTCGGCGCCGGCGAGCTTGTCCCGCTGCTGCGCGAGGATGTCGCGCGCCACCGGCGTCAGTGAAACGTCAGCCAGGCGACGATCGAGCGCTGGATTAAATACCTGCAGCATCACGATTCCGAAGACCGCGATCGCAAGCAGGCCCGCTGTCCGCGAAACCGCGTTGTTGATTCCCGAAGCGACCCCGATCCGGCTCTGAGGCACGGAATTCATCACCGTGGTGGTAAGCGGCGCAACGCTCACCGCCATGCCGAGACCAAGGACAACGACCGCCGGAAAGAATGTCGTCCAGTAGCTGCCACCGACGCCGGGCCGAAGGAAGAGCGCAAATCCCAGAGCCGCGGTCAGGGGACCGGTCACGAGCGGCAGCCTGGCTCCCACTCGTTCGACCAAACCGCCCGACCAACGTGAGAGGAGAAAAATGATCAGGATGAGAGGCAGAAGGGCAGCGCCTGCCGCGGTCGGGGTGTAACGCTGCACCTGGATCAGATTGAGCGGCAGAAAAAAGAGTGTGCCGCCCAGCCCGCCGTAGAGCAAAAGGGTGAGCAGATTTGCGCCGGCAAAGGAGCGCGAGCGAAAGAGCTCAAGTGGCAACATGGGATGCGAGTTTTTCATCTCGCTGAAAACGAAAAGCGCGAGGAAGAACACGGCCGCGCCCAGGGCAATTTCGATCGAGGGATGTGCGAAGCCGAGGCGCGTAGATTCGATCAATCCATAAACCAGTGACCCCAGACCAAGCGCGCCAAGCAGTCCTCCCCACCAGTCGAGGCGCATGCTCTCTTCACTCGCGCTTTCCGGCACCCGCCAGAGCGAGATAACAATCACCAGCAGTGCCAGCGGCACGTTAATGAAAAAGACCGCGCGCCAGGAAACGTGCTCGATCAACCATCCGCCAAGGACCGGACCGATCGAAGCAGTGACAGCGCTGAAGCCCGACCAGGTCGCGATCGCGTGCCCGCGATCTTTCAGCGCGAAGCAGCTGCTGATAATGGCAAGACTGCCAGGCACGAGCAACGCCGCTCCGAATCCCTGCAAGGCCCGTGCGGCGATCAGCTGCCGGATCGTCTGGGCAAAACCGCATCCTGTCGAAGCGGCGGCGAAAAGAGTGATGCCAAGGAGAAAAATGCGACGCCGCCCGAACTGGTCACCTAACGATCCGCCGACAAGAAGGAAGGCGGAGAGCAGTAGCGAATAAGCTTCGATGACCCATTGCAGGTCCACAACGCTGGCGTTGAGCGTCTCCTGCAAGGCCGGCAGGGCGACGTTCACGACCGTACCGTCGATGAAGGCCATGCTCGAGCCGAGGATCGTCGCGGCCAGCACCCAACGACCGTCGGCGCCGGAACAGGGCGCGGCGGCCGGCTGCGACTGCATCATGGTTTCAACGCAGGGTGGACGAACGAAGTTAGACATGATCTGGATAGAAGTCGTTAGGCGAACAAAACACTTTCAATCATGGCAGATCGTCCTCCAAACAGGCGATGTTGAAAAATCATTAAAAACGTTGTTGACTGTTTAGTAAACTATAGCAGGTTTTCGCATGCCGAGACAGAGCGACGCGGAAGAGCGACTAATGAATGCGGCGATGGATCTGATCTGGGAAAACAGCTACGGATCAACCTCGGTCGACGCCATTTGCGAGAAGGCCGGCGCGAAGAAAGGCAGCTTCTACCATTTCTTCGAATCGAAGTCGGAACTCGCGGTCAAGGCCTTGGAGGGGGACTGGCAGCGGAAGAAGGCACGGATGGACGAGATTTTTTCGCCGACGATTCCTCCGCTCGAACGGTTGCGGCGATATTTTGAGCACGTTTACCAAGGACAAGCAAAGGCACACGAAGAATGCGGAGCAGTCCTCGGTTGCCCCTATTGTACCCTCGGCTGCGAGATTGGGACGCAGGATCGTGCGATTGGCGAGCAAGTGCATAGGATTCTTGATCGAAATGCCAAATATTTTGAGTCGGCGATCCGGGATGCGGATGCGGAGGGGCTAATCGCGGCGCCGGACGCGAAAGCCAAGGCGCAGATGCTGGTCGCGTTTTTTCGGGGCAGCCTGGCGCAGGCCCGAATCGAGAACGATGTCCGGCCGCTGCGTAATCTTGCCAAAGGCGCGATGGAACTACTCGGCGCTTCAAGCAAGCGGCCGGCAAAGTAGCAAGACAGAGGCATCCGGCGAGCGATTGAATTCGGAATAGATGACCAGTCAAGTAACAGAACAATAAATGAAAATGATACCAATAAATGAACAGTGCCAGCCGCCGGAGGGATTTCCGGCGGATTACTGCCAGAAGTTAAAGCACGGAATCGAACGGCTCCGGACCGCGATTCAATCGCACTACGAAGAAGCGTTTCCAAACGGCCGCGACTGGATCGCCCGGGCGGTGCAGGAAGCGGAACAGTCGGCCTGGAGCACGCCTTTCCCGTCCCTGTTTTTCCCGGCTCTCGCTCATCTCAAAGTGCGAGAGATGATCCCCGCCGCCTAACGACAAGCCATTAACCAGCAACATTTCATGGACAACAAAAAAAACGCATTAATCACCGGCGCCAACAAAGGCATCGGACTCGAAACCGCCCGCCAGCTCGGGCAAAAGAACATGACCGTTTTGCTCGGGGCGCGCGACCTGAAGAAAGCGGAGAAGGCGGCCGAGGAATTACGGAAGGAGGGAATCGACGCGCGTCCGATCGAGCTCGACGTCAACAAAGCGGAGAGCATCAAGCGGGCGGCCGAACGAGTGGAACACGATTTTGGGCGGCTCGATATTTTGATCAACAACGCCGGCGTGATGAAGCACCAAGAGGGAGAAAAAGTCAGCGAACAGACCATGAGCGCATGGCGGGAGACGTTTGAAACCAACGTCTTTGGGCTGATCGAGACGACCCAGGCCTTCCTGCCGTTATTGCGGAAAAGCGAGGCCGGTCGCATTGTTAATCTCTCGAGCATTCTCGGATCGATCACCCTCCATGCCACGCCGGGTTCACCGATCTACGACAACAAATCGGTCTCGGCCTACAATGTCTCAAAAGCGGCGGTCAACGCCTATACGGTGCAGCTCGCCTATGAGCTCAAGGACACCGGGATCAAGGTGAACGCTGCGCATCCCGGCTGGGTAAAAACCGACATGGGCGGGGAAGGGGCGATCATGGAAATCGTGGATGGCGTCAAGACAAGTGTCGCGTTGGCCACGACCGGCCCTGATGGACCAAACGGGGCCTTCATTCACATGGGCGAGACGCTTCCCTGGTAACAAGTCGCATTCAAGAAAATGAAAGCTCTTCAACCAGCAACTCGCTCGCGTGGGCCGCGGCTCGTCCCCATTTTTGGAGACGATCCGAAGCGACCGGGGCGCATCGCCCAACCGTCGTCAGGCGAGGCAGAACTGCTCGATGCTTACTCGCAGACGATCTCGGCCGTCGTCAATCGCGTCGCACCGAGCGTGGTCAACATCCGCGTTCTGAGCGGCGAGCGCGGCTCCGGCGGCGGCTCCGGATTCATCCTTGCCCGGGACGGCTTTATCCTGACGAATAGCCACGTTGTCCATGGTGCGCGCGAAATCGAGGTCACGCTGCGCGATGCGCGTGTCTATCCCGCGCAACTCATCGGGACAGACCCGGAAACCGACCTGGCCGTGATCAGAATCGATGCGCCGGACGTGCCCCAGGTCCGGCTGGCCGATTCATCCCAAATCCGGGTTGGCCAGATCGCGGTCGCGGTCGGTTCGCCCTATGGTTTTCAACAGACCGTCACTGCTGGAATCGTGAGCGCGCTGGGACGTTCGATGCGTTCCGAATCGGGGCGGCTGATGGATGAAATCATCCAGACCGATGCCGCGCTCAACCCAGGCAACTCCGGCGGCCCGCTTTTGAACAGCGCCGGCGAGGTAATCGGCGTGAACACCGCTGTCATTCTCCCGGCGCAGGGAATTTGTTTCGCTATCGCGAGCAACACGGCGAAGTTTGTCGCTGGGTGGCTGATCAAAGAAGGACGCATCCGGCGCAGCTCGATCGGTGTCGCGGGCCAGAACGTGCCGCTTCATCCCCGGGTCGTGCGTTTTCACAGATTGTCTAACGACAGCGGCGTCCTCGTCATGGAGGTGGAACCGGGCAGTCCGGCGGCGCTGGCGGGCCTCCAGCCTAACGACACCATCGTCGGCTTCGAAGGTCAGCCGATCGCCACGGTCGATGATTTGCACAAGCGACTTGTCGCTTCTGCCATCGGTGTTCCTTCGCCCCTCATGTTCCTCCGCGGGACCGAAAAGCTCTTTTGCACCGTAGTGCCGCGGGAACTTCCGCCGTTCA
Source organism: Chthoniobacterales bacterium (assembly GCA_050736975.1). GTDB lineage: Bacteria > Verrucomicrobiota > Verrucomicrobiia > Chthoniobacterales > UBA10450 > Palsa-1392. Next base: position 11,819 of record JBOHXL010000238.1, read on the forward strand.
CCATGCGAGCGCGAGAACGAATAAACTAACCAATCAAAAAAATGAATGAACCCATTAACATCAACCAGGCCAGCTTTGAAAAAGCGGTCCTGCAGTCACCCGTTCCAACGCTGGTCGACTTCTGGGCGGCCTGGTGCGGTCCCTGCAAAATGATTGCGCCGGTGCTCGACGAGATCGCGCGCGAAAATGAAGATCGCTTTCGCATTGCGAAAGTGAATATCGACGATGAACCCGCCCTCATGCAGCGGTTCGATGTGCGCGCGGTGCCCACGCTCCTCTTTTTTCGCGGCGGCGAATTGAGAGACCAGATTGTCGGCGGCGCGCCGAAGAAGGCGATCGTGGAGAAGCTCAACCGGCTGGCCGCCGCCTAACGAAAAGGGACTTAAACCAAACTGGCAAAGAAAGAGATATACATGACTGATGACCTGACCAAGACCTCCACCCCTGACCTGACGAAACGTCCGCCGCGCAGTCCGCGGGCCCGCCTCGGCGGCTACGCGCTCCTCCCGCGCATGCTCGACAAAGGCCGCGCCGAGATCGCGGGCAAGAATGGCGAATATCATTACAACTGCCCGCTCGATCAGAATTTCGTGACCTTCGTCGGGATCGACCCGGCGGCGTTACGCGAGGAACTCGCTGCCGGCAAAGGCGATGGGGAAATCCTGGCCTGGATCAGCGAAACCGCGCGGCACAAACGGACTCCGTGGGAGATCGAGCAGTGGAGCGATTATATGCAACGGCGCGGTCCCGACAGCGACACCGAATCGAGACAATACTTCGGCGAAATGCTGAACAAGATCAGTCAGACGCGGGAGGACATTAAGACGTGGGCCGACCTGCTCGACCTTGACGACTACGTGACCTTCGGCGGCAAAGCGTGAGCAACGCGGCGGCGCGATGACGAGGTCGCATTGGCTCCAGCGGTAGGATTTGAACCTACGACCAATCGGTTAACAGCCGACCGCTCTACCACTGAGCTACGCTGGATTCTTGCGCCGTTGAGGGGGCGTATATCTTGCCTCTGAAGATCGAGGCGGCAAGTATTTTGTCCGCGCGCCGTGGGAAACGAATTCGCCGTTGCGTTCGTCGCGAACGCGGTCATACTTGCCCTCTCAAGATCGCGGGGTGGAGCAGTCTGGTAGCTCGTCAGGCTCATAACCTGAAGGCCGCGGGTTCAAATCCCGCCCCCGCAACCAACTTTTTGGGCGAGCGTTGAACCGCCGGGTCATAGTCCCACTCCGAAACTGGATCGCGGGTTCAAATTTCGCCCCGGCAACCAGTCGCAATCGCGGTTGCGTTTGAAGCGCGGCGCGCGTTTTCTGTTTGATGACGGCGCGACGTTCAACTCCAGCCGGCCGGATTCTGATTGGCACGGCGAGCTGGTCGGATCCGGGGTTCGTCGAGCACTGGTATCCGGCGAAGCTGCAGGCGGGCGAGCGCCTGGCCTGGTACGCGCAGCATTTTGAAATGGTCGAGGTAAACTCGACTTTCTATGCCATCCCGGACCGACGGCTCGTTGAGCGTTGGTCTCAGGCTACGCCGGAGCAATTCGTTTTCGATGTCAAGTTGCATCGCCTGCTCTCGCGGCATGTGGCGGCGGCGAATTCGCTGCCGCCCTCGCTGCAACATGTCGCCAAGGCGGACAAGAAGGGTAAGCTTGTGTTGACGCCCGACCTCGAGAGCGCGCTGATCGGGGCAATGATCGCGGCGGTCGAGCCCTTGCGGGTGACGAACAAATTTGGCGCGTTCCTCCTGCAACTTTCACCTTCTTTTTCGCCGCGCGGCCACGATCTTGCGGAGCTGGATGGATTGCTGGCGCGCCTTGCGTCTCTCGGCATGGTCATAGAGCTTCGCAATCGCCACTGGTTGGAAGCTTCGCAACGCGCGCGGACGCTGGATTTCTTCCGCGAATATCAAACCTCGCTTGTGCTGGTG
>JBOHXL010000239.1:0-13794 GCA_050736975.1 Chthoniobacterales bacterium
AGCACGAAGATGCCGGTGCCGATGATTGCGCCGACGCCGAGCGCCGTGAGGTTCAGGGCGCCAAGGGCGCGTTTCAGGCTGTGATCGCTCAGAGCCTCAGCCTGCAGATCCGTCACACTCTTTCGTCGAAATAGATTCATTGGTTGGTTTCTTGGTTTGGGTTTCTCGGCATCAGGTCAGATAAATGTCAGATCGCTGGAGGCCGTGATTTTCTCCAGAGAAAGTAAACCGGTACCCCAGCGAGCACGATGAGCAAGCCGGGCCACGAGGTTTGCGTCCGGTAGACCGCCAGGACGAGCAGAATAATCGTGGCCGCAATGATGTAGAATGCCGGCATCAGCGGATAGCCAAAGGCGCGATAAGGCCGCTCGGCGTCCGGGCGCGTGCGTCGCAGAACAAACACGCCGGCAATCGTCAACACGTAAAAGATAAGGACCGCAAAGACCACGTAGTCGAGCAACGCGCCATAGAGGTTGCCGTATTGTTCGGCGCCCGACGCATCCAGCGTTGGTGCGCCGGTCACCGGGTTGCGCAGGCGCGTGCGTGGCAGCACGAGCAACGCCGTCCAAAAGCCCTGCAGGATCAGCGCCACGGCGGGAACATGCCGGGCGTTGAGCCGACCGGTGGATTTGAAAAACAGCCCGTCGTGGGCCATCGCGTAATAGACCCGCGCGCCGGCCAGAATCAGTCCGTTGTTGCAGCCAAAAGTCGAGACCATGATGGCCACCGCCATGATCGCCGAGCCCGCTCCGCCGAACATGACCGACATCGCCGCGGTCGCCACGCGGTCGTCCGGCGCATGCTGGATCTTATCCAAAGGCAGGACGCAGAGGTAGGCCAGATTCGCCAGGAGGTAGAGCGTGATGACCAGACCCGTACCCATGGCGAGCGACAACGGCAGGTTGCGGCGCGGGTCTCTTACTTCACCGGCGGTAAACGTGACGTTGTTCCAGGCGTCCGCGGAAAAGAGCGAACCGACCTGCGCGACGCAGACCGCAATCAACAACCCGAGCGCGCCACCCGCAGCCGAGGCCGATGCCACAAATGACAGGTCGGACTTGATGGGCTCGACTCCACCTGGCGTCCACATATTGGTGAAGTTCGCGCCAAGCGCGGCGCTGTTTCTTCCAATGAAGAGGCCGAGGACGATTAGCGCCAGGAGGGACAACGTTTTGGCGGATGTGAAGACGTTCTGGATGAGCTTGCCCAGTTGGAGGCCGCGCGTGTTCACAAATGTCAGGAAGGCGATCAAGAGGATCGCCACCAACTGCTGCGTCGAAAGACTCACCGCATAATTCCGCGAAAGAATAATCGGCGGGATAACCCATTGCGTCGGCGAAATAATCGATGCGAACACGCCGAGGAAGCGCGCGAACGCCACCGCCACCGCGGCAATCGTGCCGGTTTGAATCACGAGGAACAGCGTCCAACCGTAAAGAAATCCCCAGAGCGGACCGTAGGCTTCGCGAAGATAAACGTATTGTCCGCCGGCCCGGGGCATCATCGCGGCCAGCTCACCATAGCTCAGAGCAGCTGTGATCGTGAGGGCGCCCGTCACCGCCCACACTATGAGGAGCCAGCCCCCCGAGCCGACCAAACGGGTGATGTCGGCCGAGACGATAAAAATACCCGAACCGATCATGGAGCCCGCCACGAGCATCGTCGAATCGAGCAAGCCGAGTCCTTGCAGGAATTTCCCGTTGTTGTCGGCTGCCGGTGGTTGTGACATGACCGTTCTTTCGCTTGATCAGGACTGCAACCCGCGTTCTGGGAAAAGAATTGCGGACCTGGCCGGCACGTCGCCCTGGGAGGATGAGGCGGATTGCCTAACGACTGCTAGCAAACGGACCGGCGGATGATTGCACATCTGTTTTCCGGTCCCGCATACGAGTTGGCGAACGACGAAGCAAGACCTTTCGGCGACGGCTCGAGGTTTGTTTGAATGGGAATCACATGGACCCGGTTGGTTAGGACTTGATATTCGGGTGTCACTGGCCAGTCTCGCGTGGCCGAATCAGCTCCCGAAGCGGTCAGGGCCGACAACAAACTCCGCTTTGAAACTTTAGACTTTGTAATCCAACGGACGGCTGGCAGAAATCCCGAGTATTGAGCAGCGAAAAGAAACAGGTAGAGTGGGGCACGCGGGTAGGAGTGATCCTCGCCGTCTCGGGATCAGCAGTCGGCTTGGGAAATTTTCTGCGTTTCCCTGGGCAGGCCGCCGCTCACGGCGGCGGCGCATTCATGATTCCCTACGTCTGTGCGCTGCTCTTCCTCGCCCTGCCGATCGGGTGGGCCGAGTGGGCGATAGCGCGCCACGGCGGACTAAAGGGATTCCATAACGGGCCGGCGATTCTCGGGATCGCGGGAGGAGGACGCATTGCCCGTTATCTCGGCGTGCTCGCAATCCTCATCCCGATGGTCGTCTACATGTATTACGTCTACATCGAAGCGTGGTGCCTTCGTTATGCCTGGGAATATCTGACCGGCGGCGTGCAACTGAGCGGCAGCATCGGCGACCAGGTTAAAGCCGCCGGCATCTTTTTTGGCAACGCGACCGGTACGAGCACCAATGGCGTGCTCAATATGAGCGCGGTTTTCTGGATGCTCGTGGTCGCCTTGAACATCGTCCTCGTTTATCGCGGATTGAAAGGCGGCATTGAAAAGTTCTGCCAGTTTGCACTGCCCGCGATGGGTGTCCTTGCCGCGATCGTTCTGGTGCGGGTCCTCACACTCGGCACGCCGGACCCAAGTCATCCCGATCAGAATGTGCTTAACGGATTGGGCTATCTCTGGAACCCGGATTTTTCCAAACTGACTGACTTTGAAACCTGGCTGGCCGCTGCCGGGCAAATCTTCTTCAGTCTCTCCGTCGGCTTCGGTGTGATTCTGAATTACGCTTCTTACCTGAAGAAGAAAGACGACGTTGCCTTGTCCGGATTAACCGCGAGCGCCACGAACGAACTCTTCGAAGTTGGTTTTGGCGGATTGATCACGATCACGGCCGCGTTCGTTTTTCTTGGTGCAAGCGGGATCGTCGGGACCAGCACCTACGGACTCGGCTTCCAGACCTTGCCGGTTGTTTTCCATCAGATGGGCGCGCTGGGTCCCTGGATTGGATTCTCCTGGTTCTTCCTTCTGTTTTTGGCTGCCATCACCAGCTCGATCTCGATGTTGCAACCGGTAAAAACATTCTTCGAGGAAGCGCTCGGCATTACCCATGGCAAGGCCATTGCGCTGACCTCCATCATTTGCGGGCTCGGTTCGTTCTGGGTTATCTGGTTCAGCAAAAACACGATGGCGCTCGACACGATGGATTTCTGGGTCGGCACCTTTTGCATTTTCTTCCTCGCGACGGTGCAGATCATCTGCTTCGGCTGGGTTTGGGGAGTTGAGAAAGGAATGGTGGAACTGGACCAAGGCACGCTCATCAGGATCCCGCGCATCTTCCTGTTTGTCATGAAATGGGTGGCTCCGATCTACCTGCTCGTCGTCCTGGGCGGTTTCACCTACTACCAGCTTCCGGGAAAGCTGCACGACATTGCGAGTAACCCGATCGAGTTCTGGACGGTGGTGATTATCCTCGGCACACTGCTTTTGTTGGTTGCGGTGCTCGCGGTCGGGGAACGCCGCTGGCGCGCCGCTGGTCTCGATATCGACGGACGAAATTAATGAGAGGAACAACGAACTGATGACCGCATGGGGTTGGGTATTCATGCTCACATCGCTCGCCTTGGTCTGGGTGACTACGATCTGGGCTTACTGCCGTTTGTTAAGCGCGCCGCGCGAGCATTCCAACGATCAATCCTGATCGTGCATCGACAAACCGAAACCGCGATGACGAGGCCTCATCATCGCAAGACTGAGGCTCGCTTCTCGCGATGATCGCTACCGTCACGGCCGCCATGCCTCGTGTCCCGCTGCTCTTCGGGATCCCGATCGATTTCATCCTCTTCGCGCTCACTGTGCTCGGCATCGCGCTTTTTCATCATCACACCTTGCGGGTCGCGCTGACTGGCCTGCTCACGATCGCTCTCTACAAGATTGTCTTTACCGGCTTCAAGACCGGACCGGGCGCGACCGGCTTCCTTTTTCATCTCAGGCATGAGTGGGTCATTCTCGTCAACTTGCTTTGCCTGCTGACCGGGTTCGCCCTGTTGGCGCGGCACTTCGAGAAAAGTCACGTGCCGGTCGTGCTGCCGAAGGTCATGCCGCACGGCTGGAAGGGCGCCTTCCTCCTGCTCGTGATGGTCTTCATCCTCTCTTCCTTCCTCGACAACATTGCCGCGGCCCTCATCGGCGGGGCAATGGCGCACCAGATTTTCCGCGCCAAAGTGCACATCGGCTATCTGGCCGCAATCGTCGCGGCCTCCAACGCCGGCGGTGCCTGGAGCGTGGTTGGCGATACCACCACCACCATGATGTGGATCGACGGCGTTTCGCCGCTCGCGGTCCTCGAGGCGAGCATCGCAGCCTCCGTCGCTCTCCTGATTTGCGGAATCCCGGCCGCGATCCTGCAGCAGAAGTATTCCCCGATCCTGCATCACTCTCACGAACACACCCACGTCGATTGGACGCGGGTCGCGATCGTTTTGTTGATCCTCATTCTCGCGATCGTCACAAACGTGACCGTGAACACCAGGTTCCCGCTTTTCGCCGATCATTTTCCCTGCATTGGCGCGGCCGTGTGGGTTGCGATCCTGTTCTCCCTCGTCGCGCGCCGACCGGACTGGGAAGTACTGCCCGAGACGTTCAAGGGCTCGATCTTTCTTCTCTCCCTCGTCCTGTGCGCGTCGATGATGCCAGTCGAGGAACTGCCTGCCGCCTCGTGGCACACCGCCTTTGGTCTCGGCTTTCTTTCATCGGTTTTCGACAACATTCCGCTCACCGCGCTGGCCTTGAAGCAAGGCGGCTACGACTGGGGCTTTCTCGCTTTCACGGTCGGCTTTGGTGGTTCCATGGTCTGGTTTGGCTCGTCCGCCGGAGTAGCTTTGACCAACCTCTATCCGGAAACGCGCTCGGTCGTGCAATGGGTCCGGCATGGATGGTTCGTCATCGTCGCTTATGTCGTGGCGTTTTTTATCATGTTGTCTGTTTGGCCCTGGCACCCTGACCCTCCGCGTCGGCAGAGGCGCGCCGAAATCAGCTCCTCTCATTAGGTTAATCTGCTGCTTTATCCCGGGGAACGTGTTACGCTCGGCCGCGTGAAGATCTTCGAGCGTGTGTTATCCCCCGGGGAACCCAGTGCCTGTCTCCGGCGGTCTCTTCTTTCCGCGCTCCTGGCTGCTTCGCTGGCTCTGACGCCGGCATCGGCGACGACGAAATCACGGTCGCAACCCACGCCGGGGAATCCGGTTTTCCAAGCTTTGCCGCTCGAGCGTTCCAAGCAAAATCATCTCTTGGTCCGGGCCGAGATCAACGGCAAGCCGGCCTTGCTCGGGGTAGACTCCGGCGCGCCAGTGAGCGCGATTTCCGCTTCCCGGCGGGCCCACTTCGGGCTCTCCGCGCTCCCTGCGGCTTCCAAACTTCCACCCCGTCTCCGCATCAATGGCGGCTTTAATCGGGTTGCGATCGCGCATCACTTCCGCCTCGGCGCGCTCACCCTTCTCGACGAACCGGTGGTCACGATCGACCTCAGCGCACCGGCGCGGGCCGCGCACGAATTCCACGAGCAGGAACTCGATGGCATCCTTGGGGCCGACATACTTTTCCCGACGCAAGCAGTGCTCGATTGCGATGCCCAAATCCTGTTCATGAAAATCGATCCCGACGTGCCTGGGACGGTCCCGGGCGTCAATCATCGCGGTTGGAAGACCATTCCCATCCGCGTCACCCAAGGCTGGAATCTCTATGTCGACAGCAAGCTGAATGGAAAAGCGGCTCAACTGATGCTCGATACCGGCTCGTTCACGACCTTGATCCATCGCCCTTTCGTGCGGGAGATGCGGCTCCCGCTGCGCAACACGCCTTACGCTTCCGGGGCGGTGAATCTCGAGGAGCGGGGCTTGCAGCTCGCAACCATCCGGCGTTTTTCCGTGGGCCGTTTCCTCGTGAAAAGGAAAGAGGTCGGGGTGATGGACCTGCGCGGATTAATCCACGGCGACTTGCTCGAAGGCAAGCCGCCAGTCGCGGGATTGTTAGGCTCGGAATTTTTTCGTCGCAACCACGCCATCATCGATTTCGGCACGCGCACGCTCTACTTAAAGCTGTAGCGGTTGCCCGCTGGCGACGGCGGTATTGACATCCAATGCCGCGGGCGGGCCTTTCTCTCGCTTCGCACAGCAACGTGGCTGGAGGTGTTTGAGAAAAATCGAATGCGCGGCGACGCCATCCATGCCACAGGTCTGAAATGAAACTCAGTCTGTTCTGCTGCCTGCTCGTCTGCTCTCTTGGCCTGGCGAATCTCCGCGGCCAGGACGCAACCAAACCCGAAGAAAAGAAACCCATGGATACAAATCAGAAGGAAGTGGCCGTGCTCAAAACGAGCGACGGCGAGATGGTCGTCGAATTTTGGCCCGAAGCAGCGCCAAGGACGGTCGAGAATTTCAAAAAGCTGGCGCGCCAGGGTTTCTACGACGGGACCGCTTTTCACCGCATCATTCGGGGCTTCATGATCCAGGGCGGCGATCCCAACACAAAGGATCCGTCGAACGAAAGCAGCTACGGCACGGGCGGCCCGGGCTACAAAATCCCCGCGGAATTTAATGATCATCCTCATGTCCGCGGCGTCATTTCGATGGCGCGCTCGGCCGATCCGAATTCGGCCGGCAGCCAGTTTTTTATCTGCCTCGGCACGGCCAGTTCGCTTGATCACCAGTACACGGCCTTCGGAAAAGTAATCAAAGGGCTCGACGTGCTCGATAAGATCGGCGCCACACCTGTCACTCGCAGCCCGATGGGCGAAATGAGCAAGCCAACCACCCGGGTGACACTCGAAAGCGTGAAGATCGTGCCGGCGGATTCGGTGAAGTAAGATGCCTAACGACAGCTCGCGCGTCGCACTGCTCCAGATGCAATGCGGCCCCGAGCCGCAGGCCAATTTGGAAAAGGCCATCGCGCGCGTGCGCGAAGCGGCCGGGCAGGGCGGGCAGATCATCTGCCTGCCCGAGCTTTTCCGCTCGCAATACTTTTGCCAGTCGGAGGACCACGCCAACTTCGAATTGGCCGAGGAAATTCCCGGTCCTTCGACCGAGGCGCTGGGCGAAGTTGCGCGCGCCACTGGCGCGGTCATCATTGCCTCGCTTTTCGAAAAGCGCGCCCCCGGTCTCTATCACAACACCGCCGCGATCATCGGTCCGGAGGGCGAGTTACTCGGGATCTATCGCAAGATGCATATCCCGGACGATCCTTCTTACTACGAGAAGTTTTACTTCACGCCCGGCGACCTTGGCTTCAAAGCCTGGCCCACCCCGCATGGCAACCTCGGCGTCTGCGTTTGCTGGGACCAATGGTATCCGGAAGCCGCTCGCCTAACGACTCTAAGAGGGGCGGAAATTCTTTTCTACCCGACCGCGATCGGCTGGCATCCGTCGGAGAAGGCGAAATACGGCTACGCCCAGCATTCCGCCTGGGAAACGATGCAGCGCAGTCACGCGATCGCGAATGGCTGCTTCGTCGCGGCCGTCAACCGCGTTGGCCACGAAGCGCCCGCGGGCGGCGACGGGATCGAGTTCTGGGGGCAAAGCTTTATCGTCGCCCCCAACGGCGAGATCCTCGCCAAGGCCAGCGTCGATCGCGAAGAGACCATCTTCGCCGACGTAGAATGGAAGCGGGTTAACGAATACCGCGCCCATTGGCCTTTCCTGCGCGACCGCCGCATCGACGCCTACGCCGGGCTCGAGCAGCGTCTCCTCGATTGAAGCGGCGCGCCCGCACTGGCCCGGGCCGGCCTGGAGTGACGGGTGCTGGCTACCTCCCGCCTTATATTCCGGGGCGACACCTGTCTCAGCTGGATCATCCCGTTAGCGCCCCTCAAGAGCAGTTCATAGTCCGATTTCAAGAACCAGCCACCGTTGCACCTCCCGAATCCAGCGGAAGGTGCCGCCACCTCGCATTCCACGTTCAGTTGCCGGAGCCGCCGCGCCAGCCCAAAACCGCACGGCCCCGCTTCATAGCACGCCCGCAAATGCGTCTCCTTGCCATGCGCTTTGCGTAGCCGTGCGATCCACTTTTCCACCGCCGCCAGATCATTGCTGATCACGCCAGTATCGCGCACTTCCCCTCTGCGCCCTTCCTCCGCCACCGCCCTCGCAATAGAGTCCTTGTGGACATCCAGCCCAAGATAGAGTTCTTTTTTCATTGGTGTGTTTGTTGGTTCGACTTGTTCAACTGCAACGCTCCGGAACCCTGTGTCCCGGCCGTTGCTGCGGTTCTGCTCCACCTCAAAAAGGAGGAGTAGCCCGCGAAAATATATGAACGGCAAACACACTCTTCTTTTCAATCCCCAATCCGCGCCTTTGCACCCCGCCCTCAGCCATAAAGCCTAGATGTACCGCCTTGTTTACGCATTGTTCTTGGTGGCAGTTTTTGCAACTGCATGTCATCAGGTCGCATCTCCCGAGGCGAAGTTGATTGGCGATTGGTCGATGCCCGAGGGTGATGTCAAGGATGAAGGCGTCGTTAACACAAACAGCGGTTTCGATGTCACCAGCTTGAAAGCCGATCATACGTTTTCTCAGACAGCTCACCCGCTTCAGGCTCCGCCTGCTCATGTTTTATCCGGCGTTTGGCACGTTGAAGGCGACCAACTGGTGATGAAGTTTACGTGGGCTCACCCAACCATGCAGGAGATGGTAGGACAGGAGTTGCGGCTCGTAATTTCAGACCTGCAGCCGGACAAGTTTGTGTCGGCGAACGCTGAGCACCAACAACAAAGATTCATTTGGACACGCGTAAAGTGATTGGCACATTTACATCTAACCGGGCGGTGGAGCGAACGGCGGCTGGCCTTGGCTTCCACACTTAGAGTAGCTAGCGAAACGCGAGCACCTAGCTCAATGGGACGCGAGCAGCGCCAGGAGTTTCTCGAAACGAGGGTCATTTCGCAATGGATCCCAGACGGGTTGGAGTTTCAGGTCGCCGTAGGTCACGCCGCCGGGGACGCTGGCAGACGATTCCAGCTGTTCAAGCGCGAGATCTTTTTCGCCTAACCAGGTGTAAATTTGAGCAAGGTTTCTGACGAAGAACGGTCCGTCCCAGGAATCTTTGGAGACGGGCAAAAGTTCGCAGGCGCGTTTGCCCTCGGCGATGGCCAGTTCTTTGCGACCGAGACCGGCATCGAAGACACCGAGCATGCCCCAGGCCTGCGCGTAATCGGGTTGTTCGCGCACCGTTTTTGCCGCCACGGCGCGCGCTGAAGCGAAGGCGGCTTGCGCGGCGGTTTTGTCACCGAAACAAAAAGCCACGAGCCCAACGTACCAATCCCTGGGCCAAAGCGAATCGACGGCAGTGTTGATGGTGCCTTCGGATGGAATTGACGCGAGGGCCTGGTTGGCAGCGGCCCGGTCGCGTTCGGCCAGCGCGCAGTCCACGGCCCAACCCGCTACATGAGATACGGCCGTCTTGTCTTCAGCCATGATGGTGTTGAGCTCTTTACGCCACGGAGCGGTATCCGCGGATTGGGAGTATGAAAGCATACCGGGAACTATGCGGGCGAAGGGATCTTTGGGTGAAAGAGCGATAGCGCGCGTGATAAGCCCCTTTGCCTCAGAATAGTGGTGCAGATCTCCTTCGGTGAAGGACGCTTCTTCCAGAATCGTAAAGTCGAGCGGATCCAACTCGATGCCGCGATAATAATTGCGGATGGCTTCCTTCCAGCGTCCCTGCCGGCGATCGACCGCCGCGGTAATGTTATAGAGTTGCGCAGAGTTAGGCAACGTCTTGCGCGCGATCTCGAATTCCTTGCGGCCGCCATCGTAGTCACGAAAGCCGTGATAAGCGTACAGGCCTTTCAGGCCATGAACTTGGCCGGCGTCGGGATTAATGCGTTCCGCCTCTTGCAAAGCGGCCCGAGACTGGTCGCGGCGGGCCGGAGTGTGATCGAATCCGTTCCAATAAAGATCCAAATGCACCTGCGCCAGGAGGCACCAGCCGTCCAGGAAATTCGGGTCGTGCCTAACGGCTTCCTCCAGAAGTTTGATTGCCGTGAGCAAGCCCTCCTTCGCTCCCGGATCGTTGTAGGCTTCGTCCAGGGTGCGCGCGCGCAGGAAAAGATCGCGGGCGACAAGATCCTTGGTTGAGACCTCGACGATAGCGGCCCTCTCGCTGGGCGAGAGACGAGCCTGCAACTGCGCGACGATGGTTTGGGCGATCTCGCTTTGAATGGCGAAGACATCAGCCAGGTTGCGATCGTAAGTCTGGGCCCAGATATGCGCGTCGTTGCGGGTGTCGATGAGCTGCGCGTTGACGCGGACCCGGTTGCCTGAGCGTTGCACACTGCCTTCGAGCAAATGCGCCACGCCGAGTTGCTGGCCGATCTCGCGAAGATTGCGCGAGGCCGCGTCGCGGTACTGCATGACGCTGCTCCGACTGATAACCTTCAGATCGGCCACCTTTGCCAGATCGGTCAGGACCTCGTCCTGCACACCGTCGGCGAAATAGGCGTTTTCTTTTTCGCTGCTCAGGTTCTCAAACGGCAAAACGGCAATGCTCTTCTCGGGGATTGATGCTGAAGACTGGAAGGCATCATTTCCTTCGCCCGAGTGGACACCCCGGCGTGACGTTTCGGGCAAAGGATGTGAACGAAGCTGGTAAATGATGGCCGGTGAAAAGATGAACGCGAGCACGCCCAGTATGAGCAGGAAGGAGGCGGCAACGACTGGCAGGGGCCATAATCCCCAGCGCCTTTTCGTCGTGCGTAACGAGCCGAAAACTTTCGCAGTTCCGCCAAACTTTTTCGGCGGCTCAGGATTCCCGACGACATCGGCGTAAAGGTTAACGACGGAAACGACCGTGCCGTGCTTCACTTCGATGTCGCCCAAGTCGTGCAGGTACGGCTGCCAACGCCGAGACTGGGCCAGATCGTCGGCCACGCGTTTCGAAACCAGTATGTGACCGGCATCTCCGCAATCCATGATCCGCTGGGCGAGATTGATGCCGGCGCCGGCGATGTTTTCCCGCTGGTTCACATCGGTGACGTGATGGACCGGCCCACTGTGAATGCCCATGCGCACAGGCAAACTCGGTTGCGCGCGCAAGGCTTGCGCAATCTCGAGCGCGCATTCCACCGGTTCTTCCTCCGAACCGGTAAACACCAGCGCCATGCCATCGCCGGTTGGAAGAATTACCAGCCGATCTGCGGCTTCGGCCTCGCGCGCCGTATCCGTGCTCCGGACAATAATATTGAGCTCGTGCAACGCTTCCGATTGTTCCTCGGTCAACAATTTGGAATAACCAACCACATCGATAAACAGGATGTGGCCGATCTCCAGGCGCAGCTTGGTTTTAGTGTCTACCGGCATTGTTCGTTATTTTTATTTTTTAGAGGGGAATTTCTAAGAGCACCATCTTCCGTGCCATGCCACAGCTCAGGAGAGTGGAAGCGGCGCTCTTATGGCGTGATGCTGGCAGCCGAGGGAACAGCGGGCCAAGAAGCGGGCCACGGTGGCGGTGGCGTGGAAAACTCGCCGTACTGCGGCTGAGCCTTTGGAAAACCCCACCGGACCTATCAACTTTTCCCATTCGCGGGAGACCGCTTGAACTTGCAGCAAACAAAAGAGAACCGACGATTCGGAACGATTGCGGTGTATCGCTTGAAAGCGTTATAAACGACTTCAATAACCAAATGGCAACGTTCCACCTTTTGCGATGAGCTTGGATCTAAACATCGACCGATAAGTTGAGTCCGCATGGAAGCCGGATCCCACCCGCCACTTTCCACAACTCATTTTGAAGCCATGAAATGAATTTCATTTTTCTCCTTGGGGCCTTCTCATGGAAGGCTCTGCAGCCAACCGCGAGCCGCTCCGCACATGCAGCCTTCGCCTTTTATAAACACCACTTGTAATTCGCGGAGTCGCTGATCTTGTGTCTCGTTGATATGGCTGTCGATTTGTCAAGGGGCAAAGTAAGTCCATGGCGAGTGTTTGCATCGCTTTCATATGAGGCGGCAGAGTCAGTCGGGGTGAAGAAGCAGAGGTCACGCGCGCCCTCGCTCGCGGCACCTCATCTCCGTCTCGTTAGATGGTGACGCGCTTTCTTCCACTCTTTGTCGTGGTCGCGGCCGTTCTGCTGGGATCGTGCGATACCATGAACGTCCAGCAGTATCGCATTGCCCCAGCCAACGGCAGCGATCGCGCAAAGGTGAAGCGCGTTCTCCATTCCATCGCCAGTGAGTTAGCGCTCGCGGATCACACGTCGAGTTCGCATGCGCCGAATACACTTGTCTTTTACATGCAGCCGGATGTGCAGCACTTCGCTGTCGAGCTTGGTGCACGCGAAGTCGGCAGCGATATCGTTATCGATCTCTCTGCGGGATTTGGCCCGAGGTCGCCTGAGTACGTCAGAGCGGAACAGCTACTTGGCGCCGGTCTAGCTCGGGAGTTCGATAGTCGGGCAAGGCACGTCGAGCACCCTGATACCATGCATACGGCCAGCCAATGAGGCTAACCCGGCGATGAAGCGAAGGGCAGACCACCGTACGCTCCACTTTTTAAGATGACCTCCACACTTCACCTCAGCGCGCCGCCCCGCTCTCGCCCGCCGTCGTTCAGTTTGTTTTCGTTAGGTCTATGACCCGCCAAGTGGCCGCGATTTTTCTATGTTTTGTTGTGAGCGCTGTAATTTATTTGTTTTTGAGCGTAGTGAGTTTAGCTTTCGCCTTCGCATGGTCACACACTCTTCTTTTCAACCCCAATGCGCGCCTTTACACGCCGCGCTCAGCCATAAAGTCTAGCTGACTAGGCGCATAACAATTCGAACGTTGATCGGCTTGCTGCTTGCGGCGACGCTTGTGTGCGGCGAAGACCAAACGACCGCCGACACTCCGCCTTCTGTTTCATATGGGCCATTCCCGCTTCCGTTGAAGCGAACGTATGTCTTCTCAGCGTTGGGAACACCGACGCCGAAAGCCGACAAAAGCGAGTTTTGGGCTCCCAAAGATTTTCCACCTTCCTTGGCAATTTGGTTGCAGGATGTTCGGAAGTTCCCAAGCGGAAAGGGCCGCTATTATTTCCCGAGCCGCAACGTCCTGCGCATTTACCGCATCTCCGCCGCAAATACTGCCCCGTATGAAACGATTCAGCCCCAGATCAAGTCCCTTCGGAAACTACTCAGCGAAAGGCCAACGACCGTCGCAGAGGATTCCTTGCCGGATTATCCACCGCGCAACGCGTCGCATTCCTTCCAAGAGAAACTATGTTACATGGACGCGACTTGGGGTAGCGCTCTTTGTTACGTCACCCAGTTCACGCAGGATGGCGGTACGCCGGCGAACAATGAAGAGCTGAGGTACCTTGTGCAGGGCTTGAGCAAGGACGATCAGTTCTATATTTCCGCTGACTTCAGCATCACAAATCCGAAGCTCCCAAACCGAATTAAGGATACGCCGAAGCGGCAGAAGGGCGACTATGCGCCTGATCGCGCGCTGCTATCGAGGCAACCTGAAGGATCCTTTATGCCAGCACTCGACAAGATCCGTGCATGGTTATCGACCTTAGAGCTCAAGTGAAGTCACCTAACCAGACATCTGAGGTAGTCCGTCAAGGGTTTTGGGTGAAGTTATTCACGCGGGTTGGGCGGTTGGCTGAGCGAGGTATTGAAGCAAAGGGGAGCGGCGTTTTTGGAGTGACTTGAGGTAGC
>JBOHXL010000240.1:0-2748 GCA_050736975.1 Chthoniobacterales bacterium
CAGCAACTTACAGATCGCTTTCGAGACAATTTTAAGGCAGTTGGCGCGTCCGGAAGGGGGCGGAACTGGTGGACGCCAGAAGTGCAGCCGTTGGAGCGTCATTGACATTGCTGGACGGGCTGCATCAGCGCTGGAACAAGCTACTGCTGGCTTTATCAGAGGAAGACCTAAAGCGGGCAGTGCGCAATCCGGACAATGCCCAACGGTGGGCCTGAAACAAATGAAATCGCCAAACTCGCGACAAACGCGGCAGCGGTAGTCGCGTTCGAGCCGGATTTTACCTATCGCTGCTTGCGGATGTTGCTGAAACTGTTACGTAGGGAATTGCGTGTGGGCTTGCATCAAGCGACACCTTCGTGGCTATCGGCGCCGCGTACCGGCCTCGCAATCCGGAAGACAACCCGCTGTATGGAGTCGTCGCAGGACATCTGGAAACCTTTCTCACTCGCCAGCGCGAACGCGATCGGTCTGTGCCAGGTTTTGTGGAGGCTGAGTTTCGTGAGTTTATCGATTGTGGCGTCTTAGCGCGGGGCTTCCTTCGGGTCCACTGCAGTGACTGTGGCTTGGATCGGCTGGTCCCGTACTCATGCAAAAAGCGGTGCGTCTGTAGTTCCTGTGGCGGACGGAGGATGAGCGGAGCGAATGCAAGCCCGATAGGGCGCAGCCAGCAATAAATGGCGGATACAGCGGCACATCTGATCGACCGCGTATTTCCACGAGTCCCGATCCGCCAATGGGTCTTGTCCCTGCCTTACGCTCTTCGGTATCGCCTGGCCTACGATGCTTCGCTGACGACCGATGTTCTTGCCATCTTCACAGGGACCGTCTTCGCCTCCTTGATCCAGCGCGCCCGCGAATTCGGTGCCGAGCGGAAGCCGCAGTGCGGCGCAGTGTCGTTCATTCAGCGCTTCGACTCCGCCTTAAGGCTCGACCTCCATATCCACATGCTCTGTATGGATGGCCTCTACCGAAGCCGAACCTGTCATCTTCGTCTTCAACGCCGCCGATGAAGATGATCGTCCGCAATTTCAGGTCTTGCCGGCTCCGGACGATGCAGAAATTGGACGCCTCACGGCGTCCCTCGCTCAACGAATTCGGAAGTTGCTCGACCGTCGTGGCTTGGGACCGGACAGCGATCCTCGTGAGCGGCTGCGAACGCAAGCCCGACAGGGCGCAGCCATCAGATGAAGAGTCGGACTCGCTTCGGCGGGAGCAGCCGTGGCTGGCGGGGCTGTATGCGGCCGCGGTATCCGGCAAAACGGCATATGGCCCCAATGCCGGCCGGCGGGTGACGCGAGTCGGCGATCAGATCGACCCGGAGAGCCGCGAAGCGCAAGCGCGATAGCGCGCAGCCTCAACTAATGAATGCTCTGGCCAGTCCACGGTGCGCTACCGTAGATGGGTTCAGCCTGCACGCGAACACCGCGGTTCATGCGGAAGACAGGCCGCGATTGGAACGTTTGGCGAGCTATTGTGCGCGGCCCCCGATCGCCATGGAACGCCTTGAAGCTCTCCCGGATGGACGGCTGCTCTATCGTTTCAAGCGGCCTTGGCGTGATGGCACGACGCATATTGTGATGGATCCGTTAGAACTGCTGGAAAAACTCTCAGCGCTAGTCCCGGCTCCCAGAGCTCACCTTACCCGATACGCCGGCGTGTTTGCCCCGGCCGCCAAATGGAGACCCCTGATCGTGCCGCAATCGCCTGCTGAATCGGCTGCGCCGCAAGCCGCTGGGGCCGCCGCTGAGGTCGCAACCTCTGCGCCGGATACCAACGATGCGTCGGCTGCATCATCACTTGACGCATCGCTGCAGTCTGTGCCTCCTCGGCACGCCCGCAATTATACCTGGTCCGAACTCATGAAACGGGTGTGGGCTTTGGACGTTTTAGAATGCCCACGCTGTCAGGGACAGATGAAAATCGTAGCGGCGATCCGTGCCCCTGACGCCGTTCGACGGATTCTGGAGTGTGTTGGGCTACCGTGGCGAGCACCCCCGGTGGCGCCACCTGTCTCCGACCGCCGCCTTCAAGTCGACTCGTTTTGAACACTGGGAAACTCCGGGCTTGGATTCGTGTGCCTTCGCTGTCCCGTCTCGACCTTGAATTCGCGACCCACGGCGCCCCTGGCCCTTGAATTCCTTGCCTGCCTCCAGCCTGCACCTGCTCCAACAGCGTTCCAACCCCAGGTAGTTTACATAATACCCATTCTATGACGCCCTTTCAGCCCGTTCCGTCCGCGCCACCTGCCTTAAAAGTCTTACATTCTTGAGCCAGGGAGATTGCAAATTCGACAATTTCCAGAATGATGTTCGTGTTCATTTTTGACCTTCTTTCAAAGCCTGGATCGCTTTCGAGAGATCCAGGAGATTGTTGTTGAGTTGAGTCAAGTACGCATCCGATGGCGCATTCGTCGCGACGGCGCCTCGATACGTCAGCCAGGATTCACGAGCGACGTTGTACGACTGGACGACCGTGTTCAGCGCGGCCGGATGCACGGTGTAGTGCAGCGACGCGCATGCCGTGGTGGCGCACAGGAGCGGCACGATCAGGGGCGGAAGCAGGACCTTCAGGCCGGGGATCCTGTTTTTAAAAGCCGTGGTGATATTGCCGGCCGTGGTGTGGCAAAAGCGATAGAGCCAGAGGTAGCCGGCACTGCCGTTCGATGCCGGTTCCGGCCGCGAAGCCCAAGCCCGGCAGGGTGCAGGCTCAGGCATTGCCGACACGGCGGCCGAAAAGATCCAGTAGATC